>JAFLDE010000063.1 GCA_017302655.1 Burkholderiales bacterium | reverse complement strand
GTGTGCTCTTCCGATCTCAGCGCGCCCAGCGAGACCAGCAGGTCCATGCCCGGCGCGCCGGCGCGCAGCGTGCGCCAGGCCGAGCCCAGCAGGCGTCGACCCGGCACCACCAGCACGAAGCCAGCCAGCAGGGTCTGCGCCCAGGCCGGCAAGTGCCAATGGATCCCGAAAGGCATGCCCACCATGGGGAGCAGCAGGGGCAGCGTGGCCGCCCAGGCCAGCAGCAGGTCACGGCGCAGGCCAGCCTGCTCGGCGGCCAGCGGGTCTTCGCCGCCGCTCAGCGACTGCAAGCTGGCACGAAAGCCCGCCGCCTGCGCCGCCGTCAGCAGCGAGGCCGCCGGCGTGCTGGGCAGCGCCTGCAGCCGCACGCTGCCCTGCGCCAGATTCACCGACACGGAGAGGACACCCGGCACCGCCTGCAGCGCCGCCTCCAGGCGCGGCAGCTCGGTCGCCTCGCGCAGGCCCTCCACCCACAGCGTGGCGCTGGACAGCGGCGCCTCGTAGCCGGCTTCGTGCAAGGCCTGCACCAGGTGCTGTGTCTGCCAGCCGGGCAGCAGTTCCAGCTGGGCGCGGTGCTCTGTCAGCTGCACCTCGGCCTTCACCAGCCCCGGCACACGGCGCAACGCCTTCTCCACATGGCCGACGCAGGCGGCGCAGTGCATGCCGCTGATGTGGAGCGAAAGGGTCTCGTTGGCCATGGATCAAAGTGTAGGGAGACGGGGCTGCGCACAATCGCCGCATGAACACCCAGCACACCTTCCAAGTCCCCGGCATGAGCTGCGGGCGCTGCGCGGCCACCATCACCCGGACGCTGGAAGCCCTCGGCGCCCGCGTGATGGCCGACCCGGCCACGAAGCGCGTCGAGGTCAGCGCCCCAACCGCCCTGAGCCGCGAGCAACTGGCGGCGGCCTTGAGTGAGGCGGGCTATCCGCCGGTGGATGGCTGAAGGCTGACGCGGCGGGTCGGTGCACGGTGGCCGCTGACCAAGACCAGTCATCAGGGACCGGCATGTCCGAGGTTGGCCATGATCAATCCATGCAGATCAAAGCAGATATGGGACTCGAAGATCAGCAAACGGCGCGCTACTACGCAGAGCGCGCGGCCTACTACGAACGCGTGTATCACAAGCCCGAACGACAGCGGGATCTGCGTCGCATGGAAGCGGCTCTGCCCGAGTGTTTCGCCGGCCGCCACGTGCTGGAACTTGCCTGTGGGACGGGTTGGTGGACGCCGTTCGGTGCGCGTGACTGCGCATCGTGGCTGGCCACCGACCTCAATGAAGAGACGATGCAGATCGCACGGCAGAAGGCCTTACCTGCCGGCGCAAGGTCCAGTTCCAGGTCGTCGACGCATACACGCTGACCGAGCTGGGCTCCGCCCGTTTCAACGCCGCCTTCGCCGGCTGTTGGTGGTCGCATGTACCCCTTTCGCGCCTGCCTGCATGGCTCGACACGTTGCACAGCCGGCTTGAACCAGGCGCACGGGTCGTGATGCTGGATAACAGCTTCGTTCAGACCAGCAACCTGCCAATTTCCAGGCGCGACGCCGAGGGCAACACCTATCAAATCCGCACTCTGGATGATGGCTCGAGCTATGAGGTGGTGAAGAACTTCCCAACTGCCGAGCAAGCCGTGTCAGCGCTCGGGCCGCGGGCGATCGATGCTCGCTGGACGCCGCATGAGCACTACTGGGTCTTGGAATACGAATTGAAGTAAGTCGCGGTGTTGTTCGAGGTTGATGCGACACCTGCCCCGGCGCGCAGGCTTTGGCAGCACCTATCCGCCGACGGACTGATTCTGCATAGGCGTCAACTTCAGCGACCGAAAGGTTGCACCGACTCGACTGACCGCTGTCAGCTTGATCCACCCACCCCTCAAGCACTGATGTCCCACCGTGCCCCGCACTTCAGGCAGCTGACCTCGGCGCCTTGATCATGCGCACAATGGCCACGCAGGCGGCCGTAGGTGCCGCATTGCGGGCAGGTGGCCTGGCTGGCGACGAACTCGGCCAGGGACATGCGCTGCACGTACTGGCGCAGCGACCACACACCGATGGCCGCAGAGGCCAGGATGGCCACCATGTCCATGAGGCGGTCCGCCATGTCCTGCGCCGCGCGGGTGTAGGCCTCGAAGCCGCCGACCAGGCCCAGCAAGCAGAACAGGCAGAGCACCAGATGGCCGTGGCTAGCCATCAGCTGCTGCTCATACCAGCGCTTGAAGCCAACGCGGTTCAGGGCGTCGAAGAGTGGGCTGCTGGGCGTTGGCATGCGGCCAGTGTGCGCAGCGTGCGCCCATAGCGCAAGCGATCGTGCCCCGGCGGGCAGGGCGGCGTCGCGCGGCCCACACGGCACAGTCGTCGGCCGGCCGACAATGCGCCCGCACCCGTTTCCCACAAGGATTCCGCATGGCCCACTTGGTCAGCCAGCTCAACCCCCGCTCGGCCGATTTCCAAGCCGCTGCGCACAGCATGCGCGCGCTCGTCGACGATCTCCGCGCCAAGCTCGCCCGCATTGCCGAGGGCGGTGGCGAGGCCGCTCGCGCCAAGCATGTGGCGCGCGGCAAGCTGCTGCCGCGAGAGCGTGTGCAGTTGCTGCTCGACCCGGACTCGCCCTTCCTGGAACTGGCGCCGCTGGCCGCGCTGAATGTCTACAAGGAGAAGGACGGCAGCGATTCGGCACCCGCCGCCGGCGTCATTGCCGGCATCGGCCGCGTGGCCGGGGTGGAGTGCATGATCGTCTGCAACGACGCCACGGTGAAGGGCGGCACCTACTACCCGCTGACCGTGAAGAAGCACCTGCGCGCGCAGGAGATCGCGCAGCAGAACCGCCTGCCCTGCATCTACCTGGTGGACAGCGGCGGCGCCAACCTGCCAAACCAGGATGAGGTCTTCCCCGACCGCGACCACTTCGGTCGCATCTTCTTCAACCAGGCGAACCTCTCTGCCTCCGGCATCCCGCAAGTGGCGGTGGTGATGGGCTCCTGCACCGCCGGTGGCGCCTACGTGCCGGCGATGAGCGACGAGACCATCATCGTGAAGAACCAGGGCACCATCTTCCTGGGTGGCCCGCCGCTGGTGAAGGCGGCCACCGGTGAGGTGGTGAGCGCCGAGGACCTGGGCGGGGGCGACGTGCACACCCGACTCTCCGGCGTGGCCGACCACCTGGCCGACAACGACACGCACGCGCTGGCCCTGGCCCGCCAGGTGGTGCAGAGCCTGAACTGGACCAAGGCCAACCCGCTGCGCTGCCAGCCGGCCCAAGCGCCGCGCTATGCGGTGGAGGAGTTGCATGGCGTGATTCCGGTGGACGCGCGCAAGCCCTTCGACGTGCGCGAGGTCATCGCCCGCGTGGTGGACGACTCGGCCTTCGACGAGTTCAAGGCACGCTACGGCAACACCCTGGTGTGCGGCTTCGCGCACATCGAGGGCATGCCGGTGGGCATCGTGGCCAACAACGGCATCCTGTTCGCCGAGAGCGCCAACAAGGGCGCGCATTTCATCGAGCTGTGCTGCCAGCGCAAGGTGCCCCTGGTGTTCCTGCAGAACATCACCGGCTTCATGGTCGGCCGCAAGTACGAGAACGAGGGCATTGCCCGCGCCGGCGCCAAGATGGTGACCGCCGTGGCCTGCGCCCAGGTGCCGAAGTTCACGGTGATCATTGGCGGCTCCTTCGGCGCCGGCAACTACGGCATGTGCGGCCGCGCCTACTCGCCACGTTTCCTGTGGATGTGGCCGAACGCGCGCATCAGCGTGATGGGCGGTGAACAAGCTGCGGGCGTGCTCGCCACGGTGAAGCGCGACGGCATCGAGGCCAAGGGCGAGCAGTGGAGCGCAGAGGAGGAAGAGGCCTTCAAGGCGCCGATCCGCCGCCAGTACGAGGAGCAGGGCCACCCCTACTACGCCTCGGCGCGGCTGTGGGACGACGGCGTGATCGACCCGGCCGACACGCGACGCGTGCTGGCGCTCGCGCTGTCGAGCAGCCTGAATGCGCCGATTCCTGACACCCAGTTCGGCGTGTTCCGCATGTGAGGACCTGGCCTTGACGACCCCGACCCTGCACATCGACGCCACGGGCCCGGTGGCCCGCGTGACCCTGAACCGGCCCGAGGTGCGCAACGCCTTCAACGACGCCGTCATCGCCGAACTGACCGCGACCTTTGCCGAGCTCGGGCAGCGCGAGCACCTGCGCGCCATCGTGCTCGCCGCCGAAGGCAAGGCCTTCTGCGCCGGCGCCGACCTGAACTGGATGAAGGCCATGGCCGGCTACTCCTGGGAGGAGAACCGCGAGGACGCGCAGCGCCTGGCCGACATGCTTTGGTCGATCTACCGCTGCCCGCTGCCGGTCATTGCGCGCGTGCAGGGCGATGTCTACGCCGGCGGCGTGGGCCTGGTGGCCTGCGCCGACCTCGTCGTCAGCGTGGCCTCGGCCGGCTATTGCCTGAGCGAAGCCAAGCTGGGCCTGTTGCCCGCCACCATCGGCCCCTACGTCGTGAAGGCCATCGGCGAACGTCAGGCGCGGCGCTACTTCACCACCGCCGAGCGCTTCGACGCCGCTACCGCCCAGCGGCTCGGTCTGGTGCATGAGCTGGTGGCGGACGCCGAGGCCCTGGACGCCAAGGTGGCCGAGCTGGCCGCCGCCCTGTGCGCCAACGGCCCGCAGGCGGTGCGCGCCTGCAAGCGCCTGGCGCTGGATCTGGGCGACCGGCCGATCAGCGACGAGCTGCGCGCCGACACCGCCCGCCGCATCGCCGACATCCGCGCGTCCAGCGAGGGCAAGGCCGGCGTGCAGTCCTTCCTCCACAAGACCCCGGCACCCTGGCTTTGACGGCTTCCGACGCACTCGCCGCGCGCAGTCGTGCGGCCATCTGGCACCCCTGCACGCAAATGGCCCGGCTCGATGCCGTGCCGCCCTTGGCCATCGCACGCGGCGAGGGGCCCTGGCTGATCGACATGGACGCTCGGCGCTACTTCGACGCCACCTCGTCCTGGTGGGTGAACCTGTTCGGTCACTCCGACGCCGGCCTGCACCAGGCCATTGCGAAGCAGGCCGGCACCCTGCCGCACGTGATGCTGGCCGGCTGCACGCACGCCCCGGCGGTGGAGCTGGCCGAAGGCCTGCGCGCGCTCACGGGTGGGCAGCTGGGCCATGCCTTCTTCGGCAGCGACGGCGCCTCGGCCACCGAGATCGCGCTGAAGATGAGCGCGCACTTCTGGCGCAACCAAGGTCTGCCGGATAAGTGCGAGTTCATTGCGCTGGCCGGCGGCTACCACGGCGAGACGCTCGGCGCGCTGTCGGTCACCGACGTGCCCGTGTTCCGCGACGCCTACGCGCCGCTTCTGCGCGCCACGCACCTGGCGCCGGCACTGCACGAGCAAGGGGCGCTCGAAGCCATCGAAGCGCTGATGCAGCAGCTCGATGGCCGCTGCGCGGCGCTCATCGTCGAGCCGCTGATCCAGGGTGCGAGCGGCATGCGCATGCACGGGCCTGAACTGCTGGCCGACTTGCGCGCGCTGTGCACCCGCCACGGCGTGCACCTCATCGCTGACGAGATCGCCGTCGGCTGCGGGCGTACCGGCCGCTTCTTCGCCTGGGACCACGTGGAGGGTCAGCGCCCGGACTTCGTGCTGCTCAGCAAGGGCATCACCGGGGGCACGCTGCCGCTGTCGGTGGTGCTCACCACCGACGCGGTGTTCAACGCCTTTCTGAGCCCCGAGGTGGCGCGCGGTTTCCTGCACTCGCACTCCTACACCGGCAACCCGATCGCCTGCGCTGCCGCCTGCGAGGTGCTGCGCCGTTTCCGCGAGACCGACCTGCTGCAGCAACTGCCCGTGCAAGCCGAGCACCTGCGCAGCGCCTTCTTGCCGCTGGCCGCGCACCCGCGCGTGACCGGCCTGCGCCAGACCGGCACGGTGCTGGCCTTCGACGTTTCCAACCCCGGCGAGCGCTTTGCCGAGCGCTTCCACCTGGCAGCGCGCCGGCACGAGCTCTTGATCCGCCCGATCGGCGCCACCGTTTACCTGATGCCGCCCTACCTGCTGAACGAAGCGCTGGCCGGCTGGCTGGCCCGGCAGGTGCAGGCGGTGCTGGACGAGGTGCTGGCGCAAGCCCCAAACACCGGCGCCGACCCCGCCCATGCTTGAGTACCTGCGTGCCGAGCTGCGCGCCCGCGACGCACAGTCCTTGACACGGGTGCGCCGCGTGGCCGAAACGGCCACCGCGCCGCACCAGACCGTCGACGGGCGGCCGCTGCTGCTGTTCTGTTCGAACGACTATCTGGGCCTGGCGAACCACCCGCGACTGGTGCGCGCCCTGCAGGAGGGCGCGGCCCGCTACGGCGTGGGCAGCGGCGCCTCGCACCTCATCAGCGGGCACTCGCGGGCTCACGAGGAGCTGGAGCAGCGTCTGGCAGGCATCGCCGCGCGTTTCATTCCGCAGGCGCGCAGCCTGAGCTTCAGCACCGGCTACATGGCCAACCTGGCGGCCGTGACCGCGCTGGGCGGCGAAGGCACGGCCATTTTTTCCGAGCGGCTCAACCACGCCAGCCTGATCGACGGCGTGCGCCTGGCGCGCGGCACGCGGCAGGTGTTTGGCAGCGTGGCCGAGCTCGCCGCGCAACTGCAGGCCAGCACGGCAGCGCGCAAGCTCATCGTCACCGACGCCGTGTTCAGCATGGACGGTCATCTGGCTCCGCTGCCCCAGCTGCTGCATCTGGCCGAGCGGCACGACGCGCTGCTGCTGGTGGACGACGCCCATGGCTTTGGCGTGCTGGGTCCGCAGGGGCACGGCAGCCTCGCGCACTTCGGCCTGCGCAGCGAGCGCCTGGTGTGGATGGGCACGCTGGGCAAGGCGGCTGGCGCTGCCGGCGCCTTCGTGGCGGCGCACGCCACGGTCATCGAGTGGCTGCTGCAGACCGCCCGCCCGGCCATCTTCACCACCGCCGCGCCACCAGCGCTGGCGCACGCGCTGCTCACCAGCCTGGACCTCATCGAAGGCGAGGAGGGCGAGCGCCGCCGGGCCCAGCTGGAGTTGCTGGGCGCGCAGCTGCGCGAGGGCCTGGCGCCGCTGGCCGCACGCCACGGCTGGCAGCTGCCGCCGAGCGACACGGCCATCCACCCGTTGATCGTCTGGAGCAACGAAGCCGCGCTGGCGCTGGCCGCTCTACTAGAGGCGAAAGGCCTGCGCGTGCCGGCCATCCGCCCGCCCACGGTGGCCGCCGGCACGGCACGGCTGCGCATCACCTTGTGCGCCGAGCACCGCGCCGAAGATGTCGACGAGTTGCTGAAGGCGCTTCGCGATGCCGCTTGAGTTCCGCGACCAGGCGCCCGAGCCCGCTGCCTTCAAGGCCCTGTACGACCACACCGGCTGGGGGGCTCGCGAGCGGCCGTCCGGCTTCTACGGCGAGGCGCTGGCTGGCTCATGGGCTTGCTGCGCGGTCTACGAGGGAAGCGAACTGGTTGGCTTCGGCCGCGTCATCTCCGACGGTCGGCTGCACGCCTATGTCAACGAGATGATCGTGTTGACAGGTCACCAGGGGCGCGGAATCGGCCGCGAGATCCTGCAGCGCCTTCTGGCGCGCTGCAGGGCGGCTGGCATCACGGACATCCAGCTCTTCGCCGCGCGCGGCAGGGCTGGCTTTTATGCAGCCGAAGGCTTCCAGTCCCGGCCCGAAGACGCACCGGGCATGCAGTACCGTCCCCCGCTCCCATGAGCCGCATCTTCTTCATCACCGGCACCGACACCGAGATCGGCAAGACCACCTGCACCGCAGCGCTCACGCACTGGGCAACGGCTCAGGGCCTGCGCGCCGCCGGCTTGAAGCCGGTGGCCGCCGGGCAGGAATTCGTGGATAGCCGCTGGGTCAACGAGGACGTGCTGTGCCTGCACGCCGCGCAGAACGCCGGCCTCACCGAGGCCGAAGTCGGCCCGCTGCAGCTGCGCACGCCCTGCGCGCCGCATCTGGCGGCCCGGCTCGAAGGCCGGCCGATCCGGCGCGCGGAGGTGATGGCCGGCATCCAGGCCGTGCTGCCGCGGCTCGACATGGCCTTCGTAGAGGGGGTGGGCGGCTGGCGGGTGCCGCTGGATGAAGCGGCCGGCTGGGACAGCTCGGACCTGGCGCGCGAGCTGGCCGCGCCGGTCATCCTGGTGGTGGGCCTGCGCCTGGGCTGCATCAACCACGCCCTGCTCACCGCCGAGGCCATTGCCGCACGTGGCTTACGCCTGGCTGGCTGGCTGGGCAACACCGTGGACGGACAGATGCTGCAACACGCGGAGAATCTGGCCACGCTAGCCGCCCTGCTGCCTGCGCCCTGCCTGGGGCGCGTGCCGCGGATCGAGTCCCCCGACGCGGCGTCGGTCGTCCAGCATCTGGACACCGCCGCCCTGCAACACGCCCTGCTCGCACCATGAACGCACCTGTCCAAGCCGTCCACCTGCACCGCCCCTACAAACAGAAGGAGGGCGGCTGGAGCGTGGCCGAGGTCGAAGCGCTGTTCAACCTGCCCTTCATGGACCTGCTGCACCGCGCCGCCAGCGTGCACCGCGAGCACCACGACGCCAACGCGGTCCAGCTCAGCACCCTGCTGTCCATCAAGACCGGCGGCTGCGAGGAGGACTGCAAGTACTGCTCGCAGTCGGCCCATTACGACACCGGCCTGCAGGCCGAGAAGCTGATGGACCTCTACGACGTGCTGGTGGCGGCCAAGCAGGCCAAGGCCAGCGGCGCCACGCGCTTCTGCATGGGCGCGGCCTGGCGCCAGCCCAAGGAACGGCATATGGAGCAGCTGAGCACCATGGTCAAGGAGGTCAAGGCCCTGGGCCTGGAGACCTGTCTGACCGCCGGCATGCTCAGCGACGCGCAGACCGACCAGCTCAAGGACGCGGGGCTCGATTACTACAACCACAACCTCGACACCTCGCCCGAGTTCTACGGCGAGATCATCACCACCCGCACCTACCAGGACCGCCTGGACACCCTGGAGCGTGTGCGCAAGGCGGGCATGAAGGTGTGCAGCGGCGGCATCGTCGGCCTGGGCGAGAACCGCACCCAGCGCGCCGGCCTGGTGGCCCAGCTGGCCAATCTGAACCCGCCGCCGGACTCGGTGCCGATCAACAACCTGATCCGCATCGAAGGCACGCCGCTGGGCGGCGGTGACGCGCTCGACCCCTTCGAGTTCGTGCGCACCATCGCGGTGGCCCGCATCACCATGCCCAAGAGCATGGTGCGCCTGTCGGCGGGTCGCGAAGCCATGGACGAAGCCCTGCAGGCGCTGTGCTTCTACGCCGGCGCCAACAGCATCTTCTACGGCGACCGCCTGCTCACCACCGGCAATCCGCAGGCCGAGGCCGACCGCGCCCTGCTGGCCAAGCTGGGCGTGCGGACGATGGACGGCGACACGCCACGGGCTTGAACCCGCAGCGCACGCCGGCTGACCTGCTGGCGCTGCTGCAAGCCGACGCGGCGTTCGACCGGCTGCTGCGCGCCGCTCGGGCGCTGGGCCTTCGCCACTGGTGCCTGGCGGCAGGTGCAGTGCGCAACCGCGCCTGGGACGCTTGGTACGGCGCTGGGGCCGAGGGCTTCAGCGACCTCGATGTCGATCTCGTGCATTTCGACCCCGCACTGCCCTGCGAGGCGGACGCCCGCCTGCAGGCGCAGTTGCAGCAGTCCTGCCCGGGCCCACACTGGGATGTGGTGAACCAGGCCCATGTGCACCGCTGGTTCCGCTGCTCCGAAGGACGCAGCATTCCCGCGAACCGCTCGCTGACGGAGGCCTTGGGGACCTGGCCGGAAACCGCGACGGCCGTGGGCGTTCGCCTGGAACGCGACGATCGCCTGAGTTGGGTCGCACCGCTGGGCTTGACCGACTTGCTCATGAGCCAACTGCGTGCCAACCCACGCTGCCCCGATCCCCATGCCTTCACGCACCGACTGCGGGACAAGCGCTGGTTGGATCGATGGCCCAGGCTTGGGTTTCCCCCGCCTCGCTGAATCCCCTTCGCGCCGTAGCCTGAGGGGATGAGCACCGCCACCCCCCTCATCCTCGATCTCGCCGTCGCGCATGCGAAGCAAAACCCGGATCGCGTGTTCTTCACCCAGCCCGTCGGCCAAGGGCAGGTGATCGACACCACCTGGGGCCAGGTGTTCGACGAAGCGGCGCGCATGGCCGCGCATCTGCGGTCGCTCGGACTGCCGCGCGGTGCACGCGTCGCCATGCTGTCGAAGAACTGCGCGCACTTCATCACCGCCGAGCTGGCGATCTGGATGGCCGGCGGCTGCACGGTGGCCATCTTCCCCACCGAGCGCGCCGAGACCGTGCGTTATGTGCTGGAGCATGCCGAGGCCAGCCTGCTCTTCGTCGGCAAGCTGGACGACTGGCCCGCTCAGCGTGAGGGCGTGCCCGAGGGCCTGCCCTGCATTGCACTGCCGCTCGCCCCGGAGAGCGCGGCCGGCCTGCCGCGCTGGAACGACATCGTGGCGCGCACGCCGCCCCTGGCCACGCCCCTGCAGCGCAGCGAGGACGAGCTGGCCATGCTGCTCTACACCTCGGGCTCCACCGGCACGCCCAAGGGGGTCATGACGAGTTTCGGTGCCATCACTCGCGCCGGCCAGGGCATCGCGGCCGACGTGCGCCAGCGGGTCGGCGCCGGGCAGACCAACCGCATGCTCTCCTACCTGCCGCTGGCGCACAGCTTCGAGCGCAGCTGGGTGGAGGCGGCCAGCCTGGTGGACGGCGGCACGCACCTGTTCTTCGCGGAGTCGATCGACACCTTCATGGCCGACCTGCAGCGCGCGCGGCCGACGCTCTTCATCTCGGTGCCGCGCCTGTGGCTGAAGTTCCAGCAGGGCGTGTTTGCCAAGATGCCGCCGGCCAAGCTGGACCGCCTGCTCAGGATCCCCCTGCTGGGCGGCATCGTGCGCCGCAAGGTGCTCAAGGGCTTGGGCCTGGACGCCGTGGTGCAGGCCGGCAGCGGCTCGGCGCCCCTGCCGCCCGAACTGATCCTCTGGTACCGCAAGCTCGGCCTGCGTCTCTTTGAAGGCTACGGCATGAGCGAGGACAACTCCTACTCGCACAGCTCGAACGAGGCGCATGGCGAAGCCGGCTGGGTGGGCGTGCCCATGCCTGGCGTGCAATGCAAGCTGAGCCCCGAGGGCGAGATCCTCATCAAGAGCCCTGGGCAGTGCAGCGGCTACTTCAAGGAGCCGGAGCTGACGGCCGCTTCATTCACCGAGGACGGCTTCTTCCGCACCGGCGACCTGGGGGAGCAGCGCCCCGATGGCTTGCTGCGCATCAGCGGCCGCGTGAAGGAGCTGTTCAAGACTGCCAAGGGCAAGTACGTGGCGCCGGCGCCGATCGAGAACCGGCTCAACGCGCACCCGATGCTGGAGATGTCGATGGTCTCCGGCGTTGGGCAGCAAGCCGCCTTCGCCCTGGTGGTGCTGGCCGAACGGCTGCGACCGACGCAGCATGAAGCGCCCACGCGCGCCGCCGTGCAGGTGGCGCTGGAGCGCCTGCTGGACGACCTCAACGCCCGCCTGCCCGACGCCGAGCAGTTGCACACGCTCGTGGTGGCGCGCGAGGCCTGGAGCATCGAGAGCGGCCTGCTCACCCCGACGATGAAGATCCGCCGCGCTCGCATCGAGGCGCTGGTGGAAGGAGAGTTGCCCAACTGGTACGCGCGGCGGGGGGTGCAATGGCAGGACTGAGCCACGGCGGCGACCACGTCGCCGCTGCGCTGCAGGCCGCCGGGGCCGATTGCCTCTTCACGCTCTGCGGCGGGCACATCGCGCCTATTCTTTCGGCGGCCAAGGCGCGTGGGCTGCGCATCGTCGATACGAGGGACGAAGCCACGGCGGTCTTCGCCGCTGACGCTCAGGCGCGCTTGACCGGCCGCCCAGGCGTCGCCGCGGTCACGGCGGGCCCGGGCATCAGCAACACCATCACCGCGCTGAAGAACGCGCAGTTGGCGCAGAGCCCGCTGATCCTCCTCGGCGGCGCCGCGCCGACCGCGCTGCAGGGGCGCGGCGCCTTGCAGGACATCGACCAGCGGCCGCTGGTGGCGCCGCATGTGAAGCGCTTCTTCAAGCTGCGCCGCGTCGCCGACCTGGCGGGCGCCGTGCGCGAGGCCTGGGCGCTGGCGCTGGAGGGGGTACCCGGGCCGGTGTTCCTGGAATGTCCGGTGGACCTGCTGTACGACGAGGCCTCTATCCGTGGCTGGTACGCAGACGCCGCCGGCAAGGGCAGCGGCGTGGCTGACCGCCTGATGCGCTGGTACCTGAACCGCCATGCCTCCCGCCTGTTTGCCGACCACCATCGGGTGCAGATCAGCCCGCCGGCGACGGCGCTAGTGCCGCAAGCCAGCGAACGCGCGGTGGCGCAGGCCGCGGCACGCCTGTCGCGGGCCGAGCGGCCGCTGATGGTGATCGGCAGCCAGGCGCTGCTGCGCGCGGGCCAGGCCGAGGCTCTGGCCGACGCAGTCAGCCGCCTCGGCGTGCCGGTGTACCTGTCGGGCATGGCGCGCGGCCTCTTGGGGCGCGACCACCCGTTGCAGCGCCGCCATGCGCGGCGCAACGCGCTGCGCGAAGCCGACTGCGTGCTGCTGGCCGGCGTACCGTGCGACTTCCGGCTCGACTATGGCAAGCATGTGCGCCGCAGCACCCCGCTCATCGCCGCCAACCGCAGCCGCCAGGACGCCACCCTGAACCGCCGCCCGGACGTCCTGGCCCTGGGCGACGCCGGCGACTTCATCGAACGGCTGGCGGCTCGCGATCTGCCGCACGCGTCCTGGGGGGGCTGGCTCGAGCAACTGGCCGAACGCGACCGGACGCGCGAGCAGGAGATCGACGTGCAGGCGGCACGCGCTGGCGAGTACGTGAACCCCTTGGCCTTCTTCCGCGCCATGGACGTCGCAGCCGCCGCCGACGCGATCTTCGTCGCCGATGGCGGCGACTTTGTCTCGACCGCCAGCTACGTGCTGCGGGCGCGTGGCCCGTTGGCTTGGCTGGATCCAGGCGCCTTCGGCACCCTGGGCGTGGGCGCCGGCTTTGCGCTGGGGGCGTCCATGGCGCGGCCAGGCCGCGAGCTGTGGATCGTGTTCGGCGACGGCGCCTGCGGCTGGAGCCTGGCGGAGATCGACAGCTTCGTGCGCCAAGGCTTCGCCGTCATCATGGTGGTGGGCAATGACGCCGGCTGGACGCAGATCGCCCGCGAGCAGGTCAAGATGCTGAAGGACGATGTAGGCACCGTGTTGGCACGGAGCAGCTACCACCGCGTGGCCGAGGGCCTGGGCGCCGCCGGCCTGTGCGTGCAGCGGGCCGACGAGGTGCAGCCCGCGTTGCAGCAGGCCCGCCAACTGGCCGCTGGCGGGCAGCCGGTGCTGCTGAACCTTTGGCTGGACAAGACCGAATTTCGAGAGGGTTCACTCTCCATGTGAGTTCCGGCCGCCGATGCGGGGCCAGAGGTCTTGTGCGCATCCGTAACATGCGTCCGCATCAACCAGGAGCATCGGCATGGCGTGGACGCGTTGGCTGCGAATTCCAGGAACGGCGCGCACGGCGCTGGCCCGCATCATCGAGGGACGCGCCGCACTGAACACGCGCGTGCTGCCGCTGACGCCGGGCGCCTGGACGGTGGCCGCTTTCCTGCGCCGCATTCGCGAGCTGGTGCTGGGGGCACGAGCCGGCAGCATCGAGACCGCCATCAACGTCGCCCATCTGAAGAAGCAGGTGGATCTGACCGCCGAGCGCGCCACCGCGCAGCGTGCCGATGCCGACAGCCTGTCCACTGCTGCGGCGCGCGTCACGCAGCTGTCCCAGGGGGTGGAAGGCGGCACACAAGAACTCTCCACCATGTCGGCGCGCAACTTGGATTCCGCCACCGCCTCCATGAGCGAGTTGCAACAGGCCCGCGAGCGCATGGCGCAGATGGAAGCCACGGTGGCTCAGTTCAGCGTCACCGTTCAGCAACTGGCCGACGGGGCCAAGGCCATCGCCGGCATCGGCAGCGTCATCCAACGCATTGCGATGCAAACCAATCTGCTCGCGCTGAACGCCGCCATCGAGGCGGCCCGTGCCGGCGAGGCAGGGCGTGGCTTCTCCGTGGTGGCCGCCGAGGTGCGCAACCTGGCAGGCCGGGTGAATGACGAGACCCGCGAGATCAGCGAGCGCAGTGCCACCATGCAGGCGCTGGTGGAGTCCACCATGGCGGGCACCGAGTCGATTCGCGAAGGCGTGAACGAGTCGGCGCGACGCATCGACGGCAGCACGCAACGCTTTGAGCAACTGCTGAGCGACTTCCGCGCCATGGCGGACACGGTGCAAAGCATCACCGGCTCGATCGGCGAGCTGGCCGAAGTGAACCGGGACATGAACGGGCGCATCCAGGCGGTGTCGGAGTCGGCTCGCTCCGTCCATTCGCTGATGGGTGACTCCGCCCAGCGTGTCGATCAGCTGCGGCAAGACACCGAGATCATTCAAGGCACCTTGGCGGAATTCCGCACTGGCGGCACGGCCTTCGATGCCTTGGTCGACATCGCCACCGAACTTCGCGACGACGTGGCGCGACGATTGCAGGCCTATGCGGCTCGCGGCGTGGACGTGTTCGACCACCAGTACCGCAAGATCGAAGGCAGCAACCCGCCTCGCTTTCGCACGAAGTACGACGACGCAGTTGAATCCGAGCTTCAGGCGCTTTACGACGCCGTGCTACCGCGCCTGGACGGCAGTCTCTACGCGCTGGCGGTGGACAGCAACGGCTACGCCCCGGCGCACAACAAGCGCTTCTCCGAGCCGCCAACCGGCGTGTACGAGCACGACCTGGCCAAGAGCCGCCACAAGCGCGTGTTCGACGACCCAGTAGGCATCAAGCTGGCGCGCAACACGAAGCCGCTGCTGTTCCAGACCTATCTGCGCGACACCGGTGAGGTGGTCAACGACCTGTCGCTGCCGATTCATCTCAACGGCCGCCACTGGGGTGCGGTGCGCGTGGGGCTGGACAGCGCCAAGTTGCGCTAGAACCCGCCCCACGGATCGCGCGTCAGCGACACCTGCACCATCCCGGCCAGACAAGCCAGCGCCAGCACGAAGCCCAAGAATCGCAGCTCGGTGCTTTGTCCCAGCCGCAGCGTCAGGTTGGCAAAGAAGATGTAGGCCAGCAGCAGCAGGAACTTCACGAGCAGCCAGGTGTAGATCCAGGGGCTGATCTGCAGCAGGCCCCAGAGGCTCAGGCCGACCATGGTGATGAGGAAATCGAAGCCACCGCCCAGGGTGCGCAGGCGGTCATCCATCGGCCAGCTGGCGCCCATCAGCACGCCCAATCCGCGCACAAAGAACAGCCCGATGCTGGCCACCACCAGCACCAGGTGAAGCATCAACATCTCGTGGTACCAGAACATGTTGCAAAGCTTAACTGGCGACAATGCGGCCATGAGCCTTTACGAAAGCAAGCTGCATTCGCTGCCCCTGCTCGCCCGCGGCAAGGTGCGCGACAACTACGCGGTGGGCAGCGACCGCATCCTGATGGTGGCCAGCGACCGCCTGTCGGCCTTCGACGTGGTGATGAGCGAACCCATTCCCGGCAAGGGGGCCTTGCTCACGCGCATGGCGTTGTTCTGGTTCGAGCGCCTGAAGGACTTCGTGCCCAACCACCTCACGGGCGAAGACCCGCTGTCAGCGGTCGCGGATGACGAGCGCGAGCAGGTCCGGGACCGTGCCATGCTGGTCAAGCGCTTGAAGCCCTTGCCCATCGAGGCCGTGGTGCGCGGCTACCTGGCCGGCTCGGGTTGGAAGGAGTACCAGGCTTCGCAATCGGTCTGCGGCGTGCCACTGCCGGCGGGTCTGCACAACGCCAGCAAGCTGCCTCAGCCGATCTTCACGCCGGCGACCAAGGCGGACGTGGGCGAGCACGACGAGAACATCGACTTCGCACAGTGCGAGGCGCTCGTAGGCCCGCAGCTGGCCGCGCAGGTACGCGACACCGCCATTCGCCTCTACGAGGCCGCCGCAGCCATCGCACTGGAGCGCGGCATCATCATTGCCGACACCAAGTTCGAGTTCGGCCTGGACGAGGCAGGCCAACTCACCCTCATGGACGAAGTGCTGACGCCCGACTCCAGCCGCTACTGGCCGGTGGAAAGCTACCGCGAGGGCGCCAACCCGCCCAGCTTCGACAAGCAGTTCGTGCGCGACTGGCTGGAGGCCCAGCCCTGGAACAAGCAGGCTCCTGCGCCCACGCTGCCGCCGCAGGTCATCGAGCAGACCGCCGCGACCTACGCCGAAGCCCTCAAGCGCCTGGGGGTGGACGCGTGACCACGCCGCGATCGCGACTGCTCGCGCGTACCGACGCCGAGCTGAACGCGGCATTGAAGAGCGGCGAGCAGTTGCGCGCCCACCTGCTGCGCGGCCGGCTGGCCGCCCTGCTGGTGCGCCAAGGCGAGCTGGAGCAGGCGCGCGAAGCGCTCACGCAGTTGCACCAAGCCGCCTTTTCCAGCCCCAACCCGGCGCTGGCGGCCTGGATCAACTTCGCCGAGGGCCTGCTGGCCTACTACACCGACTTCGGTCATCACGCGGGCGATCGGCTCGCCCGAGCGGTGTCGCTGGCGCATGGCTGCGGACAACGTGAGGTCGAGGCCCAGGCCCACGCCTTCCTGGCGCAGCTGCGCCTCGCCGACAACCAGGTCGAAGCCTGTGGGCAGCACTTGCGCGAAGGCTTTGCGACTGCAGCCGAGGATGACGCGCTGGCCCGCGCGCGTCTGAACATGGTCGCCGCCATGGTGTTGCACCAAGGGGACGACGCCGAAGGTGCATCGCCCTGGTACGCCCGTGCCCGCCAGCACGCCGCTGCAGTGGGTGACGACGCGACGCTCTCGGCGCTGATGCACAACGCTGCGCAGTACCGGGTGGCCACTGCGCGGCGTGCGGCGGCGCAGGGGCGGCCCTTCGACCTCGCGGGCCTGCTGCCCGGTGTGCAGTCTTTCAGCAACTACGACCAGGCGATGGGCATGCAGGCGCTGAATGTGCTGAGCCCCTTGTTGAAAGCGCAAGTGCTGGTGGTGAACGGCGAAGTGGCTGAGGCCCTGTCGCTGTTCGAGCAGCATCTGCCCAAAGCGCTGGCTCAGGGCCTGGCGCGCATGGGCTCCAGCCTGCTGGCCGAGACGGCTTGGTGCAGGCTGCGGTTGGGGCAGCGCGACGCAGCCTTGGCGCAGGCGAGAGAAAGCGAACTGGAGCTGGATCCGAGTTGCGATCTGGACGACCAAGCCAACACGCACAGCCGACTGGCCCAGGTGTTTGCGGGTCTGGATCTGCCCCAGGACGCGGCTCGCCACCAAGCCTTGGCTAACGGGCGCTGGACCGAGTTCCGCGCCCTGCAGGCGCAGTGGCGGGCCATGATGGCCGAGAGCGGCCTGCAGCCGGCCTGAAGCGGGCCTTCAGAACAGAGCCATCGACAGCTTGCGCCGGTAGCTGTCGACCACCGGATTGGCCGGCACCGTGGCAGCGTGACCCGTGAGTTGCAACTTGCCGGCGGCTTCCTTGACCGCCCCGGGCGCCGCTTTGGGTACCGGCGGCGTCAAGATCTCCAGCAGCGCCACGAAGAGCTTGCGCGCCGCCTGCTCGTTCCAGGCCTTGTCACGCATCACGATCTCGAGCAACTCGTCCATGGCGTCGGTGAAATGCCCGGCCCAGGCCAGGCACTGCGCGAGGCGCAGGCGCGACTCGAAGTCCCGCTTGTTGGCGGCGATGGCCTGCTGCAGTTCGGCCGGCGCGGGCGCCGACTTTGCTGCCTCGCCGCAGGCGATCCAGGCGGCCAGCGCGGCAAAGCGGGGGTGAGGAGTGAGCGTGTCGGCAGCGCGAGCTGCAACCGGCGCGAAGGCTTCCAAGGCGGCCGGCAGGTTGCGTCGCTCCAGCCAGGTCTTCACGAGGTCAAAGCGCGCCGTCTCGTTGGCGGGGTCTGCCTGCAGTGCCGCTTCCAGCTTGGCGATGGCAGCGTCGGCGTCGCCCTCTTCCAACAGCGCCTCGGCCTCGGCCACGTCCTCCTCGGCTTCCAACTGCTGCTCGCCCGGTACGTGCTTGGCGAGGAAGGCGCGGATCTGCTCAGGCGGAAGCGCGCCCACGAAGCCGTCCACCGGCTGGCCGCCGATGAACATCACGCAGAAGGGGATCGAGCGCACGCCGAAGGCCTGGCTGAGCTGGCCGGCGATCTCCGGCTGTTCGTCGCTGTTCAGCTTGGCCAGGATGAAGCGACCGTCGTACTCAGTCTCCAACTTCTCCAGCACCGGGCCGAGTTGCTTGCAGGGGCCACACCAGGGTGCCCAGATGTCCAGCAGCACGGGGGTCTTCATGCTGGCGGCCAGGAGTTCGGCCTCGAAGTTCTGCAGGGTGATGTCGATCATGTCGGGAGCAGTTGGGCTGCGCGGAGTGAGCAGAGCCAGCGCGTTGGAGGGTTTGCAGGGCAGGTGAGTCGACGCACCTAAAATTCAAGGCTTTGCAGCGCAGGAGCGCCAGTGACTCCAGAACAAGCACCGCGCATCGGCGTGGTGATGGGCTCCAGCAGCGACTGGGAGACCCTCAAGGAAGCGGCCGCCATTCTGGCCGAGTTCGGCATCGCCTTCGAAGCCAAGGTGGTGTCGGCTCATCGCATGCCCGACGAGATGTTTGCCTACGCCGAAACGGCCGAGGCGCGCGGCCTGCGCGCCATCATCGCAGGCGCGGGCGGTGCGGCGCACCTGCCCGGCATGCTGGCGGCCAAGACCCTGGTGCCGGTGCTGGGCGTGCCGGTGGCCAGCCGCCACCTGCAAGGCGTGGACAGCCTGCACTCCATCGTCCAGATGCCCAAGGGCATTCCGGTGGCCACGTTCGCGATCGGCACCGCGGGCGCGGCCAATGCGGCACTGTTTGCCGTGGCCATGCTGGCCTCGCAAGACCCCCCGCTTCGCGAGCGGCTGGCGGCCTTCCGCCAGCGGCAGACCGACGCGGCGCGCGCGATGAGCGCCGATCTGAAATGAGCTCGCCCCCAGTCTCGCTTCGCTCGCCACCCCCCGAGGGGGCGCTCAGTGCCTTGGGGCGGCCCGACGGCACTGAAATGAAGCCGTTGCCCCCTGGATCCTGGCTCGGCATGCTGGGCGGCGGCCAGTTGGGCCGCATGGCGGTGCATGCGGCGCAGCGCCTGGGCTATCGCGTGGCGGTGCTCGACCCCGACCTGAACAGCCCGGCCGGCAGCGCCGCCGACGAGCACCTGTGCGCGCCCTACGAGGAGCCGCGGGCGCTGGCCCAGTTGGCGCAGTTGTGCCCAGCCATCAGCACCGAGTTCGAGAACGTGCCGGCCCGCGTGCTGGCCAAGCTGGCCGAGAGCTGCTTCGTCGCGCCGGCGGCGACCGCCGTGGCGGTCTGCCAGGACCGCGCTGCCGAGAAGGCACATTTCGCCCGCAGCCAGGTGCCCTGTGCACCGCATGCGGTGCTGGCCAGCAGTGCGGACTGCGAAGCCGCCGACGCCGCCTTGCTGCCCGGCATCCTGAAGACGGCGACCCTGGGCTACGACGGCAAGGGCCAGCGCCGGGTGCGCGACCGTGCCGAACTGCTGACCGCCTTCCGCGAGCTCGGTGGCGTGCGCTGCGTGCTGGAAGCCTTGCTGCCGCTGGCGGCGGAGCTCAGCGTGGTGGTGGCGCGCGGGCAGGACGGCGCGATGAGCCTGCTGCCGGTACAGCGCAACTGGCACGAGGACGGCATCCTGGCCACCACCGTGGCACCTGCCACGGGCGTGGCGAACGAGTGCATCGCCCAGGCCGAGCAGCACGCGCGAGCCATCGCCGAGGCCATGGGCTACGTGGGCGTGCTGTGCATCGAGTTCTTCGTGCTGGAAGACGGGCGCCTGCTCGCCAATGAGATGGCGCCCCGCCCGCACAACAGCGGGCACCACAGCATCGACTCCTGCAGCCTGTCTCAGTTCGACCTGCAGGTGCGCGCCCTGGCCGGTCTGCCGCTGCCTGCGGTGCGCCAGCACAGCGCCACGGTGATGCTCAACCTGTTGGGCGACCTCTGGTTCGATGCTCAGGGCCAACAGCGCGAGCCCGATTGGGCCGGTCTGCTGGCGCTTGAAGGCACACACTTGCACCTGTACGGCAAAGTAGAGCCGCGCCGCGCGCGCAAGATGGGCCACCTGACCCTGACCGCCGCCAGCGCTGAGGACGCCGCCGCGTTGGCGCGCCGTGCCGCAGCCCTGCTCAGGCTGCCCTGCCACGCTTGATGGCAGCCGCTGACGACGTCTCCTCGGCGGCCCGCCTGCTGGCCGATGGCGCGCTGGTGGCTTTGCCCACCGAGACCGTCTACGGCCTGGCGGCGCGCGCCGATGACGATGCCGCCGTGGCGCAGATCTTCGCCGCCAAGGGGCGGCCATCAGACCACCCGCTGATCGTGCATGTGGCCGATGTCCAAGCCGCTCAGTTCTTCTGCCCCGAGTTGCCGCTGCTGGCGCGCACGCTCATCGAGCACTGCTGGCCGGGGCCGCTCACAGTCATCGTGCCCCGCCGCCCCGGAGTGGCGCAGGCCGCGGCCGGTGGACAAGACACCATCGGCCTACGCTGCCCGGCTCACCCTTTGTTCCACGAGGTGCTGGCGCAGGCCCGGCAGCTGGGCGTGCCCGGCTTGGCAGCTCCAAGCGCCAACCGCTTCGGCCGCGTCAGTCCGACCACCGCCGAGCACGTACGCCAGGAATTCGGCGACACCGTGGCAGTGCTCGACGGTGGCCCCTGCGCTGTGGGCATCGAGTCGACCATCGTCGACTGCAGCCGCGAGCACCCGGTGCTGCTGCGACCCGGCCAATGGGATCGCCTGCAGCTCGAAGCCCTGCTCCGGCAACCGCTGCGTGCACCCGACGGCCATTCGCCCCGCGCCTCCGGCACCCTGGCTGCGCATTACGCGCCGCGTGCGCGACTGCGCCTGTTCGCCCCCCCGGCACTGAAGCAGGCCTTGGCGGCCGAAAGGCTGCCGCAGGGCTTGGCGGTATATTCCCGCGCCCCTGCGCCGGTCACCACTGGCCTGCGCTGGGCCGAGATGGCTGCGCAGCCCGAGAGTGCCGCGCAAGCCTTGTTTGCCACCCTGCGCCAACTCGACGACGAAGGCGCCGAAGAAATATGGGTCGAGGCCCCGCCGGCCAACGATCCGCGTTGGGCCGGTGTGCTGGATCGGCTCCAGCGTGCCGCCGCCGCCCACCATCCCCATTGATTCCACTTTGCCCCCGCGAGTCCCGTCCATGAAGTTGCGCCCCCGTCTTGCCCTTGCCGCAGTGGCACTGTCCCTGCTCGCAGCCTGCGGAGGCGGGAGCTCGCAGGTGGACCCCTTCGAACCTCGGCGTCTGATCGTCTTTGGCGACGAAAGCAGCCTGGTGACACCGCAGGGCAAACGTTACGCTGTGAACGGGCTGCGTTTTGAGAATGGCCAGCCGTCGCCCGACTGCACCACCAACCCGATCTGGGTCCAGACCGTGGCGGCCTCGTTCAATCTGGTGCTGGCGGCCTGCAATCCGGCCAACGCCACCGTGAGCAGCTTGCAGTATGCGCAACTAGGCGCCCGGGTGGCGGATGTGCGCAGGCAGATTGACCAGCACTTTTCGGGCGGTGGCCTGATTCGCACGGACCTCATCACCGTGATGGCTGGCCTGCATGACATCCTCGACCTCTACGCGCAGTTTCCCGCCCAATCGCGCACGCAACTCGTCGCGCAAGCCGGCGAACGTGGTCGCCAATTGGCGGCCGAGGTGAACCGCCTGGCCAACGCCAACGGCCGCATTCTGGTGCTGACGCTGCCGAATGTCGGCAACACCCCCTTTGCCATCACCGAGCGCCAGAACCGCAACGATGTGAACCGCCAGGATCTGCTGAAGGAACTCAGCAATTCGTTCAACCGAGAGCTGCGCCTAACCCTGGTCAATGACGGCCGCCTGGTCGGTCTGGTGTTGGCCGACGAGTTGGTGGATGCCTTGGTGCAGTTCCCGTTCAGCGCACAGCTGACGAACGTGACCGAGGGCGTGTGTGCGGTGGGGCTGCCCGACTGCACGACGGCCACCCTGGTGGCCAACGGCGATGCGACCAGCTGGCTCTGGGCGGACAGCCTTCGCTTGGGCACGGCTGCGCACAGTCAGATCGGGCAGTCGGCCGTGAGCCGCGCCGCGCGAAATCCCTTCTAGAGACCCTAGTCCTCATACGTCCAGCGAAGCAAGGCTTCGAGCACCGGCTGACCTTGTCCAGCCTGTGGATGCTGCAAGAGCGCGACCAGCACGTAACGGCGACCGCTCCGGCCTTGCACATAGCCGGCCATCGCTTGCACATCGCGCAAGGAACCGGTCTTCAAGTGGGCCCGACCGATGACTGCCCCAAAGCGAGCTGGGTCGCGGGCCAGGGTGCCGTCCTCGCCGGCACGAGGCAGGGAAGCTACAAATTCGGGCATAACCGGACTGGTCCAGGCGACCTGCAGCAGCTCAGCCAGTTGGCGGGCGCTGAGACGGGTATGGCGTGAAAGGCCGGACGCGCGGTCCCAGACGAAGTCGCCGTCCTTCCAGCCCAGGCGCCGCTGCAGCCACCTTTGCAAGCTGGAACGAGCGGCCTCGACGCCGACGGGCTCAAGGCCGGACTGCAGCGCCAGCGTGAGCGCGAGTTGTTCCGCCATCAGGTTGTTGCTGTGCTTGTTGACGTCGCGCACCACTTCAGCCAAAGAGGGCGAGGACCACTCGAAGGTGGGCGCCTGTGCGACAGGTGCCCAGCCATCGCGCACGCGGCCCTTCAGACGTCCGCCCAATTCGCGCCAGAGGGCGGCCAGAAGGCGGTGGTTGTAAGTGTTGGGGTCCGGATCGGCCAAGGGCCAAAGGTGTTCGCCACAGGCGCTAGGCCAGTGGCCGTCCAGACGCATCGGCGTGGCTTCAGCAGGTCGAGGCGGCTGTGTGCGCCAATTCAATCGCAAGGTACCGCGTGGATCGCTGCAGGCGCCGGCACGCAAGGGCACTCGGTCCTGCGACAGTGGCATGGGCAGATCGGTGCTCAGCCAAGCCACTTGGCGGGCGGGGTCTGGCTGGATGTGCAGGGTCCAGCTCTTGAAGTTGAACAGCAGCGCATCCGGGCGGACATTGCCTGGGCGCCAGGGCTCCCCATCGAAGTCGGCTGCGGTGGCGAGGTCGGGCTCGAAGGCGCGGTTGTCGAGCACGAAGTCACCTTGCACGCTGCGTACACCCTGCTGCTGCAGGCGGCGAAGAAGCAGCCAGAGGTGCTCAAGCACCAGGCTGGGGTCACCCCGACCAGCCAGCACGACATCGCCATGCAGTTCGCCGCTTTGGGGATCTAGCTTTCCCTGGATCCACACGGGCGTGCGCCAGTGCCATGCGGGGCCCAGCTGCTCGAGCGCCGCCCAGGTCGTGGCGAGCTTGGCCAGCGAAGCGGGGTTGTGCGGCTCGTGCTCGCGCCAGCTCAAGCGTTGTGGGCTGCCAACCTCGAGCGGCCCAATCCACACGGCCAAAGAATCGGCAGGCAAGCGGCTGGCAAGCAGCGCCTGCCGTACCGGGACCGGCAGCTCCAGCTAAGGCTTGTGCGACACCTGCCCAAGCGCGCAGGCGGGCGCAGGCCACCGATGCCGGCGGGCAGGTGTTGCATAAGCCCCGAGGGAGGAAACCGCGGCGAACGCCGCAGTGGTTGTTGGG
>JAFLDE010000062.1 GCA_017302655.1 Burkholderiales bacterium | reverse complement strand
CAGGGGCGGTCGCGGTGGCGTGCTGCGCGCGCGCACGCTGGCGCCGCTCACCAGACCGTGCAACTCGTCGGTGGGCATGAGGAAGGCGCGGTCGCCGTTGAAGCCCACCACCTCGGCGCGTGCGGGGCGCACGCCGGACTTCTCGGCCGCGTCGGCCACCTGGATCTCGCACAGCGTGCCCACCGGCACGTTCAGGCCGGTGGCTTCCAGCACCAGGCCGGCCACGCGCGTGAGTTTGCCGGCGGGCTCCAGGGGCTGGGGCTCGCTGGCGTGCTGCTGCAGATCGGCCAGGAATTGCTGCCAGCGCTCGATGCGTTGCGCCTGCGGCATCAGCGGTCCTCGGCAATCTCGCCGGGCTCAAGCGACCACTCGGCACGTTGGCCCAACATGCCCGCCGCCAGCTGCCAGCGCTTAGCGATGCGCGCATCCACGGTGGCGATGTCCGATTCGACAAAGCAGCCACCGCGCTCGATGGTCGCGTCCGCCAACAGGGTGGCGCCACGCGCGGCCAGCACCTCGGCGGCGCCGGCCTCCACCAGCGGCAAATCGTCGGGGTGCACGCGCACGCGCACATGGCGGGCGGTGAGCATCAGCGCTTCCACCGCTTCGCGCGCCACCTGGGCCACGTGATCCGGGTGCAGGCGCAACTCGCTGCGCAGCACTTGCTGGGCAATCTGCACCACGCTGCGTGTAAAGGCATCGGCCAGTTGAGACTCCAGCTCCGCAAACGAGGCGTCGAAGCTGCTCACCAATACGCCCAGCTGCGCCGCCACTTGGCGCGCATGCTGCTGCTTGGAGGCCTCGAGTGCGGCCAAGCCATCGCGCAGGCCGTCCTGGTAGCCGGCCTGGCGTGCGGCGGCCAGCAATTCCCGCGGGTGCGGCGGCGGCGGGGGGGGTGGGGCCTTGGCCTCGGGCGGCGTGGGGGCGCTCACCGGCGGCCGCTTGGCCTGGTTGTCGCCAAAGCTGTCCAACTGAAAGGCTTGCGCAGCGTTCACTTCCTCCTTGGGGATGAAGCGCCCGTAACTGGGCTTGGCCGCGCCGCCCGATGGGGGTGGCACGTTCAGCCTTTCCTTGGCTTTGCTCATGGTGGCGGTGGACACGACAAGGCCCTGACCTTACAGGAACTGGTCGTCGCCGCCCGTGGCGAGCACGATCTGCCCTTCGTCCACCAGTCGGCGCACGATCTTGAGCATTTCCTTCTGCTCCGCCTCGACCTCGGACAGGCGCACCGGGCCGCGCGACTCCAGGTCTTCCTTGAGCGTTTCGGCGGCGCGGGTGGACATGTTGCGGAAGATCTTGTCGCGCAGGTCGGGGCTGGCGCCCTTGAGCGCAAGCACCAGCGACTCGCTCTGCACTTCCTTGAGCAGGGACTGGATGCCCTTGTCGTCCACCTTCTCGAGGTCGTCGAAGGTGAACATGTTGTCCATGATCTTCTGCGCCAGCTCGCCGTCCAGCTCGCGGATGTAGTCGAGCGCCGAGGCCTCGGTGGCGCTGCCCATCATGTTGATGATCTCTGCCGCGCTCTTCACTCCGCCCAGGCTGCTCTTCTTCATGCGGTCGCCACCGGCCAGGATCTGGCTCATGACCTCGTTCAGGTCCTTCAAAGCCTGCGGCTGCACGCCGTCCAGTGTGGCGATGCGGATCAGCACCTCGTTGCGGTGGCGTTCGGTCCAGAGCTTGAGCACATCGGCCACCTGGTCGAACTCCAGATGGGCGAGGATGGCGGCAACGATCTGGGGGTGCTCGTTGCGCAGCAGTTCGGCCACCGAGGCCGGGTCCATCCACTTCAGGCTCTCGATGGACGACACGTCCGAGCCCTGCAGGATGCGGTCCAGCAGCAGGTTGGCCTTGTCCTCGCCCAGCGCCTTGCGCAGCACCTGGCGCACGTACTCGTCGGTGTCCTGCACCAGCATGCTCTGGGTGCCGGCCACCTTCTCGAAGCGGTCCAGCACTTCCTCCACGCGTGTGCGCGGAATCACCTTCAGCTTGGCGATGGTTTCGCCGAGCTTTTGCACTTCCTTCGGCGAGAGGTGCTTGAAGACCTCCGAGGCCTCCTCTTCGCCAATGCTCATGAGGAGGATGGCGGCGTCTTCGCAACCCTTGTCGTCCATGCTCAGACTCCCTCCGGTTCTTCACCGGCCATCCAGGCGCGCACCACATTGGCGACTGCCAGCGGATTGCCTTGCGCGAACATGCGCGCGCGCTCCAGCTTGGTGGCGTCGATGGGGGCTTCCAGCGCTGGCAGGCCGAGCTGGTCGGCCGGCGCGGCGGCCGGCGTGTCGCCCACCACCTCGCTGAGCGTGGCACCCGCGGGCACCTTCTCTTCGATGACCAGCTGTTCGGGGTAGGCCGCCTTGATCGCTGGACGCACCATACCGAAGACGATGATGGCGGCAATCAGCACCAGGGCCAGCGGCACCGCGCCCATGCTGAAGAAGTCACGCGCCCAGGGCTGCTGCCAAAGCGGCAGGCTGAATTCCTGCTCCTCGGGCTTCACGAAGGCACTGGAGACCACGCGCAGCGAGTCGCCGCGCTGCTCGTTGAAGCCGATCGCCTCGCGTACCAGCTGGGTCACGCGCTCGATCTCGGCCTCGGGCAGGGCCTCGGTGCTGGTCTTGCCGCGCGGGTCAGTGCGGGTGCGGTGGTTCAGCACCACGGCGGCGTTGAGCCGGCGCACCTCGCCCACGGCCTGGCGCGTCACACGCACCGTCTTGTCGACCTCGTAGTTACGCGTCTCGTCGCGCCGGTTGGCCGCACCGTTGCCTGCTCCCTGCTGGGCACCCTGCAGTGGCGCCGAGGCGCCGTTGATGGGCGCCTGCGCGGGCACCGGAGGCTGGTTGCTGACCGCGCCGGGCACGCCTGTGGGCAGGCCGTTGCCGGCGCCGTTGCTGCTCTCGTTCAGCACCTGGCTGCGCAGGGTCTGCTTGGCGTTCTGCCCCTGGTTGGGGGCGAAGACTTCGCTGGTCTGTTCCGTCTGGCTGAAGTCCAGGTCGGCGGTCACCGTGGCGCGCAGATTGCCGGGGCCGACGATGGGTTCCAGCAGCGCCTCGATGCGGCGCGCCAGGTTGCTCTCCAGCTGGCCCTTGTACTGCTGCTGCTGTTCGTCCAAGCCGAGCGCGGTGTGGCCGTCGCTGGGGCTGGAGAGCAGCTTGCCGGTCTGGTCGAGCACGCTCACGCTGCCCGGCTGCAGCTCGGGCACGCTGCTCGACACCAGGTGCACGATGCCGGCCACCTGCGCGCGGTCCAGGCTGCGGCCGCCGCGCAGCTGCAGCATGACCGAGGCCGAAGGCTTCTGCTGTTCCCGGAAGAAGCCGTTCTGTTGCGGCATGGCCAGGTGCACGCGGGCGTCCATCACGTCCGCCAGCGCGGTGATGGTGCGCGTCAGCTCGCCTTCCAAGGCACGCTGGAAGTTCAGGCGTTCGTTGAACTGGGTCTGGCCCAGGCTGGGCTTGTCCAGCAGCTCGAAGCCCACCAGGCTGCCCTTGGGCAGGCCGGCGGCGGCCAGCTTCATGCGCAGGTCGTACACCTGGCCGGCGGGTACGAGGATCGTGCCGCCGGCCTCGATGCGGTGCGGCACCTGCTGCTGCGCCAGCTGGGCCGCGATGGCGCCACCGTCCTTGTCCGATAGCCCGGTGAACAGCGGGCGCAGCTCGCCCTGGCTGGTCCAGCGAGGCAGCATCAGCAGCAGGCCCAAAAGCAGCACCAGACCCAGCGCCAGGCTGATCTGGCTGCGACGGGGCATGGCCTGCAGGCGCTGGCCCAGCGTGAGTGGCTGCACCACCACCTCGACGGGCGGGGGCGAAGAAAGCGGAGCGGCAACGGCCGTATTCATGGCCGCCGATTGTTCGCTGGCACCCCCTCAAGTAAGTTGCAAGAAGGCCGATAAAGCGCGCCCTGTTCGATGGCTGGATGCCGGCCTCTCGGTCTTAGGCTCCTGGCACCATGAATCCGATTTCCTCGGTCAAGCCCTTCGACTTCGCCGCCGCCGTCCAGCGGGCGGGGCTCACGTTGCCGGCTGCACCTACGGCGTCGTCCGCGAAGTCAACTCGGGCCACCGAGGCCAGCTTCCAGGACGCCATGGCCTCGGCCCTGCAGGCCGTCAGCCAGCAGCAGCACGAGGCCCGCCGCCTACAGCGCGAAGTGCAACTGGACAACCCCACGGTCAGCCTGGAAGAGACCATGGTGGCCATGCAGAAGGCGCAGATCGGCTTCCAGACTGCGCTGCAGGTGCGCAACCGCCTCGTCTCCGCCTACTCCGAAATCATGAACATGCAGGTCTGAGGCAGGACACAAACGGTCCTGTGGACCGTTTGTGCCTGCCGAAGGACCGAGCCTCTGGCGAGGGCATGAGGCACTTAGCGTCCTGTGGACCGTTTGTGCCTGCCGAAGGACCGAGCCTCTGGCGAGGGCATGAGGCACTTAGCGTCCTGTGGACCGTTTGTGCCTGCCGAAGGACCGAGCCTCTGGCGTGGATATGAGGCACCTTGCGTTCTGAGGACCGCTTGTGCCTGGCCAGGCAGTGCCCTTGGCGTCGAAGCGCCCTACGCAATGGGTCGCGCCAATGCCGTGGCCAAGTGATCAAACACCATGCGGATACGCCGGGCCGTGCGCAACTCGCGGTGGGTGACCAACCAGATCGGGAAGTGCACGGGCGGCACATCGTCGAGCACGCGAACCACGTCGGAGCACCCATCGGCCACCTCGTCCATCATGGCCCCGATGCCCAGGCCCTGCCGCACCAGCGCCCAGCCGGTGCAGGAGTTCTCGGCGTAGCAGCTGAAGGCCTGCGGGGTGAGCGGCAGGCCATGGGCTTGCAGGTAGCCGAGGTAGCGATCTTGTCGATCGGAGCCAACGAAGCGCTGCGATGCCGCATCCGCAGCCGTGCGCGGGTGGCCATGGCGGCGCACCCAATCATGTGAGGCGTAGAAGCTTGCGGTGGTTTCGCGCAGCAATCGGCCGATGAGTTCCGGTTCGCTGGGACGCACGTGACGCACGGCGATGTCGGCCTCGCGCCGGCGCAGGTCTGACAGCGCGTTGGTGGTCACGATCTCGACTCGCAAAGCGGGCGCCTGCTCGCTCAAGGCCCGCAGCACGGGGGGGAGCAACCAGGCGGCGACCACATCGCTGGCCGAGATGCTGACCACGCCGTCGATGGTCTGGGCGTGGCCGCTGGCGGCAAGGCTGAGCTCCTCCGCGGCGGCGCCCATGCTGCGCGCGTGCTCCAGCAAGGCCAGGGCCGTCGCGGTGGGCTGGAGGGACTTGCCTATGCGTTCAAAGAGCGCCACGCCAAGGCGCTGTTCGATAGCAGCGACCTGCCGGCTCAGCGTGGGCTGAGAGAGTCCGAGGCGGCGCGCGGCAGCCGACATCGACCCCGTCTCGGCGGCATGCAGAAAGGCGCGAAGTTGGTTCCAATCGATCTGATCCATGCGGCAATGTATGAGAGATCTGCGCCGGGTCAGGTATTTACCTCATCCTTGCATGGATAGCATGGTGCTCATGGAGGTGAGCGTCGGCCGATGCGGTCATCACCCCGATCGACCCCCGGCTCGTCCACTGCCATGTCTTTTCTGAAAGCTTCACCCCACCACCGTCGTCGAGACGCGTTGCGCGGTGTTTGAACATGCGGGCGGCCAGTGCCGGCGCGCCGATGACCCCCTCTCTTTCGTCCGCGCTCCCTTCAGCAGGAGATTTGGCCTTGTCTTCTCAGGCGCAGTTTTGGAATCGCATCGCGCGCAAGTACGCGCAAGACCCCATCGCCGACCAGCCAGGCTACGAGGCCACGTTGGAGCGGGTGCGTGGACTGCTGCAGCCGGAGCACACGGTGCTGGAGGTGGGTTGTGGCACCGGCAGCACCGCCCTGCGGCTGGCCCCTCGGGTGCACAGCTACTTGGCCACTGACCTCTCACGGGAAATGGTGGCCATCGCCCGAGAGCGGCTGGCGCTTCAGCCCACCCCTGGCCTGCACTTCAGGGTGGCTGATGCGGTTGCAGCCACGGCGCAGGCGCTGAAGCCCGCACCAGGACAGGCCGACGCCGGACCGTCGTTCGACAGGGTGCTGGCGTTCAACCTGTTGCACCTGCTGCCCGATCTCGACGACAGCCTGGCGCGCCTCCTTCAAGCGCTCAATTCAGGCGGTCTGTTCATTTCCAAGACCGCCTGTGTGGGAGAAATGAATCCCCTCATTCCACGACTGGCGATTCCACTGGCGCGACTGCTGGGCAAGGCGCCCCCGGTGCAGGTGTTCAAGGCACCGACCTTGCTGGCAGCGTTGGAGCGGCAGAACTTGCGCATCGAGGCCGTGGAGCGCCACGGCACGAAGGGCAAGGACATCCGCGTCTTCGTGCTCGCACGCAAGCCCTGAAGGGCTTCGAAGGCTCAGCGGCTTGCCACCACCCGATGGCGACGTTGCATCTGATTCAGGTGCAAGAGCAACTGCCGTTCGGCTTGCGGCGCGAGATCTCGGAAGGCGCAGCCGACCACCCAGTCGCCGCGCGCATCCTGTCGCACATGCTCGACGATCAGGTTCACGCCGATGCGCAGCTCCCGCTCCAGTTCAAGTTCAACTCCGTCCAGGCGCGCCTCCAGCGAGGGCAGGGCTCTGGATGCCGGCCAGCGAAGTGCCACGCCGCCGGCGCTCAGGTCCTGAGTCACCAGGCGAAGCGGTCGAGCCTCGCCAGCCACCGGCAGCACGGCACGGGGGTGATGTTGCGACAGTGGGGCCACCCGGAAGGCTTGGCGACGCTGATGCCGTCGGATGCGGGCAGGCAAACCGATGCGCAAGGCAGGCAAGCCGTCGTCGAGCAGCAGTTGCCGCGCCTCGTCCAGCTCGAAATCGATGCGCACCTTGTCCAGCAGCACCTGCGCATGCACCGGGCCTTTCATCAGCCAATCCGGCGCTTCGACCTGCAGTCCGGGCAGGCGCAGCAGCAGGCCTCCGGACGCCGAGTCCAGCCGCGACGGCAGCAAGGCCAGTGCCTCTCCGCCCGGCGAGCTCAGCGTCAGGCGTTGCTGGGATTGCACGGCCTCGGACAAGAGCGAGGCGATGCCGGTCGGATGATCGAGTTCGAGGTCGTCGGCGGGCATGCGATGGGCCGTCGCGGCCTCATCGGGGAAGGCGCCGGCGCGGTCAGTGTAGGGTCGGTTTGCTGCCGCCCATCTGGCGGCCCAACTCGTCGAGCCAGGGTTCGGCGAGTTGTCGAATCTCGGCGTCGTTGAGCAGGATGCGCTGCATCAATTGGGTCTTCAGCGGCAGTTCATCGCCGGCCAGTTGCTGGGTGCCGGACGCGTGCTTCAGCTGGGCAATGAGCAACGCGCAAGCGCCTTCAAGCTTGCAGACTTCGTCCCAGTCACCGGTACGCGCAGCGTCCAGCATCTCGCCGCTGGCTTTCTCGATGGCTTCGTAGTAGCTGATGAGTTGAGCGTTCATGGCGTGGCGCTAGGGGTTCAGGCGGCGGCAGCTTGGTCGGTCGCGCGGTCGATCGCCGGGGTGATCTGGCCCCAGGCCTCGCGCACCGGGGTCAGGATACGACGCACTTCGCGCAAGGCTTCCAGATCGTCACGAAGGTTGGCGTGCGTGATGCGCACCGTGCAGAAGCTGTAGACGCCGTGCAGCTGCAGCGCCAGCTCACCGCCTTCCTCCATGTTGAGGCCGGCCTTCAGTCCTTCGTCGAGGATGCGCACGACGCGCATCAGCGCCTGAGTCTTGAGCTCGCGCTGGCCACCGAGCATCGCGCCTTCGGCCTGTGCCAGGTTGGCGAACAAGCCGTCGAAGAGCAGGGCGATCAGCCGGTGCGGGCTGGCATCGTGAACCTCGGTCTCCAAGCCGACGCGCGTGTAGGCGTTGTTGGGCCGTTGGTGGCGCGGCGAGAAGGGGGAGGCTTGAGCGTACATGGCGGAGGGCTCTGCGGGGGATGCCTTGTTTTCGGCCGCCGAGCCACGGCCTTGAGCCGTCAATTGCACCGCCGATGCGGGCTAATTCACACCGCTTGCGCTCAGAGCCGGTCCAACTGCTGCTGGAGGTAGCTGGCCACACCGGCATTGCGCCCCATGGTGCCGTCCAACGCGGTGTACTGGGCACGCAGGCGTTTCTCCACCAATTGGACGCGCCGCTCCAGGGCCTCGCTGCGGTCGTCGTTGGCTTCGATGCGGTTGTTGATGCCGGCCTTGCGCGATTCGATGCGGCCGTCCAAGGACAACAGGTTGTCCACCGCCTCGCGCAGACGCACGCCGAAGCCGCTGTTGGCGGCATCGGCACTGTCTACGCCGGAGAACAGCAGGCGCAGGTTGTCGGGCTTGTCCAAAGCCGCCTCCAGCTTGCTGTCGTTCAATTTCAGGGACCCATCCGAGCCCGGGTCCAGGCCGATGTCGGCCAGGCGCGTCAGCGTGCCGCCCAGCGTGGTGCTGGAGCCAGCAATCTGACGCAGCTGGAACTGGATGCTGTTGATGGTCTGGTCGCCCTTGAGGGGGCCGGTGGTGCCGTTCGGATCGTTCTTGGTCAGGTCACGCAGCTGTTTCAGGGTGTCGTTGTAGGCGGCCATGAAGTCGGTGACGAGCTTCTTGGTGGCCGTCTTGTCCTGCGCCACGGAAAGGGTGGCGCTGCTGCCCACGGCGGTCGTCTTGAGCAGGTTCAGGGTGACGCCTTGCACCACCCCTTCGACGCGGTTGCTGGCGGATTCAATGTCCACGCCATCGACTTTGGCAAGCGCGTTCTGCGCCACCTGCTTGAGCGAGCCAATGTTGACCTCGGCACCGGCGGTGCGATCGAACGCGAAGGCGGACAGGCCGCTGGCATCGGTGGGGTTGCCGTCATCGTCCGCCACGGTGACGCGGAAGGCGTTGGCGGCTCCGCTGTCGGTGGCGCGCATCACCAGGCGCGATCCGTTCACGTCGCTGACCACGTTGGCGACGATGCCGGCCTTCATGGCGTTGATCTGGTCGCGGATCTTGTCCAGTTGATCCTGACCGGCGACCACCGGAATGACCAGCGAGGTGCGCGCCGGGTCGGCGTCGAAGGTGGACAGGTCGTCGGCATAGCGACCCAGTTCGATGGTGATGGTGCCGGTGCCAGTGCTGGCGCCGGCCGCTACGGGGGCACTGGCCACCGACTGCGCCTGTGCCAAGCGACTCACTTCGATGCTGTAGTTGCCCAGCGCTGCGCCGCTGGCCGCGCTGGCCGTGAAAACGGTGGCATCGCTGCTCGAGGCCGTGGCCCCGCTGAAGCCTTCGCTGCGGCTGAGCCGACCAGACAGGTCACGCAGCGTCGAGAGGCTGCTTTGCAACTTCCCGATGGCGGAGAGCTGGGTCTTCAAGCCATCGGTGCGCTGCTTGAGCTGATCGATGGGCTGGCGCTCCAGCGACACCAGGCGCGAGATCAGGCTCTCGACATCGATGCCGCTGCCGATACCGGCGGAGGTGATGGTGGCCATGATCAGTTGCTCCTCATTCCAAGAAACCCAGCGCGTGCGACAAAGCGGACGATCCCGACCGGGATGTCCGCTTCTGCGAGATCGGCGTCAGCGCGGGAAACTTTAGGCCCGCGGCGTGAACTTTTTCAGCCCTGCAGCAGTCGCAGCACCTGCTGCGGCAGCTGATTGGCCTGCGCCACCATGGCGGTGCCGGCCTGTTGCAAGATGTTGGCGCGGCTCAGGTTGGAGGTTTCCTGGGCGTAGTCGGCATCCATGATGCGGCTGCGCGCCGCCATCTGGTTCTCGTGGGAGATCTGAAGATTGTTGATGACCGCCTCGAAGCGGTTCTGTTGCGCGCCCAGCGTGGCGCGCTCGCCGTTGATGAAGTCGAAGGCGGTGTCGATGTTGTTGATCACCACCGCCAGGTCGTCGATGGTGGTGATGGCGCCGATCGTGGCGCGACCGGAGCCGGCGTTGTCGGTACCGGCCACGATGGTGATGCGGGCGTCCTGAGACAGATCGGTGGTGGTGAAGTCGATCACGTCATTGGCCGTGGTGTTGGCCCCGACCTGAAAAATCTGGCTACCCGCCGCCTGCGCCAGGATGGCCTTGCCGTTGAAGGTGGTGCCCTGCGTGATTCGCTGAATTTCCTTGCATAACTCACCGAACTCCTTGTCCAACGAATCCTTGTCGCCGTCGGAGTTCGTCGCATTGCGCGCCTGCACGGTGAGTTCGCGCATGCGTTGCAGGTTGTCCGTGATCTTGGCCAGCGCACCTTCCGCCACCTGGGCCAGGGAGATGCCGTCGTTGGCGTTGCGGATGGCGACCGCGAAACCGCGCGCCTGAGCGTACATGCGCTCGGCGATGGCCATGCCGGCGGCGTCGTCCTTGGCGGAGTTGACCCGCATGCCCGAAGACAGGCGCTGCGTGGCCACGAACAGCGATCCCTGAGACACGTTCAGGTTGCGCTGTGCATTCAGCGACGCGATGTTGGTGTTGATGATCTGCGGCATGCGGGCACTCCTTGGCGCTCTGGACCCGAGGGAACGGGCCTGTGGCGCAAATTCTTGGAGTGCGGCGCCTGCCGCGATCGGTCAATGAGCGGGTCCAAGCCCGCCCATTTCTGAGTCTGGTGGATCAGCCTCGGAGCAACTGCAGGACGCCCTGCGGCAGTGAATTGGCCTGCGCGATCATGGCCGTACCCGCTTGTTGCAGGATCTGGCCGCGGCTCAGGTTTGCCGTTTCGACGGCGAAGTCGGCGTCCATGATGCGGCTGCGCGCGGCGGTCTGATTTTCCTGCGCGACCATCAGGTTGCTGATGATGGCCTCGAAGCGGTTCTGCACCGCACCGTAAGTGGCGCGTTCGCCGTTGACGACATCCAATGCGGTGTCGATGTTGTCGATCACCAGAGCCAGTGCGTCGGAGTCACCCGTCAGCGAGCCAGCCACCACGGCGCCGATGTCGCCGTTGATGCTGAAGTCCTGCGTGGTGACCGTGACGATGTCGTTGGACGTGGTGTTGGCGCCGACCTGGAAGACCTGGTCGCCGGCGTTGGCGCCTACCACGGCCTGGCCGTTGAAGGTGGTGCCAGCCAGCACGCGGGTGATCTCTTGACCGAGCTGCTGGAATTCCTTGTCCAGCGAGGCCTTGTCGTCGGCGGTGTTGGTGGCATTGCGTGCCTGCACGGCCAGCTCACGCATGCGCTGCAAGGCGTCGCCCACCTTGGAGAGCGCGCCTTCGGCGGTTTGCGCCAGCGAGATGCCGTCGTTGGCGTTGCGGATGGCGACTGCCATGCCACGAGCCTGCGCGTTCATGCGCTCGGCAATGGCCAGCCCGGCTGCGTCGTCCTTGGCGGAGTTGACGCGAAGGCCGCTGGAAAGGCGCTGCGTGCTGACCAGCAGCGCAGCCTGACTCATCGCCGTGTTGCGTTGTGCATTCAGCGACGCGATGTTGGTATTGATGACTGCGGGCATGTCGCGCTCCTTGGGCGAGGGATTCGAAACCAGTGGCGGCGCTGGAAAGCAGCGACCGATGGCTGGTTGTCGGTTGCCTCGAAGGCGACTTGATGGCCCGACCCGATTTGGCCGGAATTCCGGTTCTTTTCAGCGTTTCAGCATGCTTGTTGAAGCACGGTGCACAAGAGCTCTGTGAAAGAACCACCGCCCGGCGCGAGTGGGGCGGTGGTCAAGGAGGAGCTTGTGCTGGTGGACTCAGGTTGTCCGCTTCTCGAATCAGCTCCGCCTGCTCCGCGGCGGAGAGAGCCTTGCCGGCGGCTGTACCAGAGGTCAGCGAGGCCGGCCAGGCGTCATCGAAGCAAGGACAGAACCTGCTGCGGCAGTGCGTTGGCCTGGGCGATCATCGAGGTGCCGGCCTGTTGCAGGATCTGCGCCCGGCTCAGGTTGGCGGTTTCGACCGCGAAGTCGGCGTCGGTGATGCGGCTGCGTGCGGCGGCCTGGTTCTCGGCAGAGATCATCAGGTTGCTGATGACCGCGTCGAAGCGGTTCTGCACCGCACCGTAGGTGGCGCGCTCGCCGTTCACGGTGTCCAGAGCGGTGTCGATGTTGTCAATCACGGTGGCCAGAGCCGTGGCGTCGCCGTTCAGGTTGCCGCCGGTCACCGCCGTGATGTCGGCATTGCCGGTGAAGTCCTGCGTGGTGACGGAGATGATGTCGTTGGCCGTGGTGTTGGCGCCGACCTGGAAGACCTTCTCACCCGCTTGCGCGCCGACCACGGCTTCGCCGTTGAACGTGGTGCCAGCCAGCACGCGGCCAATTTCTGCGCCCAGTTGCTGGTATTCCTTGTCCAGCGAGGCCTTGTCGTCCGTTGTGTTGGTGGCGTTGCGCGCCTGCACCGCCAGTTCGCGCATGCGCTGCAAGGCGTCGCCCACCTTGGACAGTGCGCCTTCGGCGGTCTGCGCCAGCGAGATGCCGTCATTGGCGTTGCGGATGGCGACGTTCATGCCGCGAACTTGTGCGTTCATCCGTTCCGAGATGGCCAGGCCGGCGGCGTCGTCCTTGGCGGAGTTGACGCGCAGGCCACTGGAAAGGCGCTGCACGGCAGTGGTCAGCGCGGCCTGGCTCATGGTGGAGTTGCGCTGCGCGTTCAGGCTGGTGATGTTGGTATTGATGATGGCGGGCATGAGGATTCCTTTCAGCGGTTTGACAAGGCCCGGCCTTGAGGGCCGATGGTGCAGGGGGCTGTCTGCCCCCGCCCGGCGCTGATCGACCCTCTGGCTTTCGCCAACGTCTCTCAGCCGGACAACCGAGCCGTTGCAGCGGCCCGATGAATGGTTGTCGGCCGACGCCCAATAAAACTTGAGCGTCAGCTGTCAAGCCTGAAAAGACAGGGCAATCGGCTGCAATTGGACGTGAACAGGGTCACGCGGGCGTCGGGGTCGGGCTGGGTGCGGAAGGGCTCCTGGGTGCTGAAAGGAACGCGCGGCCTGCAAGCCGCCCGCTCTGAAGGGGATATCGGCCGCCCTGGCTGCGGACAGGGGCGGAGAACCGCCGCCTTTGCCGCGCATCTCCCGGCCTCGTTGCGAGGCAGAAATTTCTAAAGTCCGGCGCACGGACGCCGATACGCGCGCCCGCGCATTCATTCATCCAGGAGTCCTGCCATGCCGACCCCGACCGCCTCCCCTGCCGTTCAAGCCCGTCCGCTCAGCGGCGTCGTGCCTGCGCCGGGCCAGTCCATGACCGAAGCGGTCGCGCTGCTGGCGGCTGCCCGCAATGCGGCGTATGCCGAGGCGGCCCGCGGGCGCCTGGGTCACGGCGTCACCGTCCTGCTGCGCGCGCTGAATTCGCAGCCCATGAGCTTTGACCTGCAGTCCGACATGGCAGCCATGCTGCTCACCGCCGGTGAGTACGCCCACGCTGCCAGCTATGCGCGCGAGGCCTTGCAGCTTCAACCCCAACATGGCCCCAGCCTGTACGCGCTGGGCTTTGCGTTGTCCGGCCTTGGCGAGGCGGCCGAGGCTGCGCGCGTGCTCAAGCGCCTGCTGCGAGGCAAGGCGCGTCAGAGCCTGATGAGCGAAGCGCCAGAGCTCATGCCCTTGGTGCGCAGCGAGTTGGCGCGCATCCAGCGCCTGACACGCTTGTCGGAATCTGTCTGACAAGACCCGTCCGCGCTTTCCTAGGCGGACCATGGATTGGGGCCGATTCCGGCCCCAGTTCGCGATCTCAAGAATGCTTCTCCATGGCAGCCCCCTTCCAGGCGCCGCAGGAGACCCGCATGACCCCCGAGCAAATCCTTGCCGAGATCCGCGAGACCAATCTCAGCTACCTGATGCTGGCGCAGAGCCTGATTCGCGCCGACCGCGAGCAGGCTCTCTACCGCCTGGGCGTGAGCGAGGAGACTGCCACCCTGCTGGCCCAGTTGAGCCCCGCGCAGGTTCAGAAGCTGGCTGCCTCCAGCACCTTGCTGTGCCGCTTCCGCATGGAAGACGACTTGGTTTGGAGCTTGCTCACCAGCCGCCACAAGCCCGCCGTCAATGATCAGTCGGCGCAGTTGCATGCGCAGATCCTGATGGCCGGCCGCCACGCACAGTCGCTCTGAGCGGAGGCCCGCATGCCACGCGTCAAGTCCATCCTCGACGAAGCCCGCCAGATCGAATGCGCGGTGACCCTGATCCGCCTCGGCGCGCGCCTGCAGGTCCTGGAGTCGGAGACCGATCTGAGCTATGAGCGCTTGCTCAGGCTTTATAAAGAGGTCGCTGGCCGCTCGCCCAGCAAGGGACAGCTGCCGTTCTCCACCGACTGGTTCATGACCTGGCAGCCGAACATTCACGCTTCGCTGTTCATGAACATCCATGAGTACCTGAACAAGGCGGCGCTGCTGTCAGAAATCGACACGGTGATCAAGGCCTACCAGCTCTACCTGGAGCATGTGCAGGTTTTCGGCGAACCTATGCTGTCCATCACCCGAGCCTGGAGACTGGTGAAGTTCATGGACAACGGCATGCTCAGCATGACCGCTTGCAAGCAGTGCGGAGGCCACTTCGTGACGCACCCCCACGAGTTGGCGCGTCACTACGTTTGCGGTCTGTGCAACCCACCGGCGCGTGCCGGCAAGGGCCGCATGGCGCACGAGGTGCATTGAGGTTCAGGGGCACGCTGACCGAACGTCTGGCAGGACTGTGGCCCGCCAGCGCGCTGGCCGCCTGGCTGCTGGCCTGGCTGCTCGCCCAGTCCTGGGGCTGGATGCCAGCGTGCCTACTCGGACTGGCGCTCGGCCTGCTGCACCAGCGCCCCTGGCGCCGTGTGGTCGTGACGCTGGGTCTGCCGCTGGCCTTGCTCTTCATGGGTCTGCCGCTGCCTGCTTGGTTCTGGGCGGTGCTGCTGGCTGGCTTGCTGATGCTCTACCCATGGCGGCACTGGCGAGACGCCCCGCTGTTCTTGACACCCAAAGGCGCCCTGGATGGTCTGCCTCCTCTGTTGCCACTGCATGAAGGTGCCAGCGTGCTGGACGCGGGCTGTGGCAGTGGCGCCGCGCTGCGCGCATGGCGCCGTGCCTATCCTCAAGTCAGCTTGCATGGCGTGGAGGCGAGTGCCTTGCTGGCCGGTTGGGCACGCTGGCGCTGTCCCTGGGCACAAGTGCGCCGCGCGGACCTCTGGGCTGAAGATTGGTCGGCCTACGACGTGGTCTACCTGTTCCAGCGTCCGGAGTCGATGCAGCCCGCGCTGGACAAGGCGCGCCGCGAAATGCGCCCCGGCAGTTGGCTGGTGAGCCTGGACTTCGCGCTTCCGGGCGGTGAGCCACGCTGGGAGCTGCCGGTGGGGCGCCACCGCTTGCTCGTCTATGCGAGGAATTGACCGTCGCTTGTTGGGTGTTTGCGCGCCCAAGCAGGCCGCCGGAGCTTGCACAATGGTTACTGCTTCCACTCCCTGAACGCGCATGTTCGTCATCGTCGGCTGGGTTCTCATGCTTGCGTGCATCTTCGGCGTGTATATCGCGCACGGGGGCAACATGGGCGTGATCCTCAAGGCATTGCCGTTCGAGATGACGACCATCTTCGGTGCTGCGATCGGCGCCTTCCTGGCCAACAACCAGATGCCGGTCATCAAGGGTGCGGTGGCCGGCCTGGGCATGTGCTTCAAGGGCAGCAAGTACACCAAGGACCGATACATGGAGTTGCTCGCGTTGCTCTATGACATCCTTCAGAAAGCGCGCAAGGAAGGCCTGATGTCCATCGAGAAGGACGTCGAGGATCCTCACAGTTCGCCGCTCTTCCAGAAATACCCGAACGTCGGCCATGACCACCACGTCACCGAGTTCGTCACCGACTACCTGCGCATGATGGTCAGCGGCAATCTGAATGCGCACGAAATCGAGTCCTTGATGGACGCCGAGATCGACACGCACCACGCCGAGGCCCATGCCCCGGTGGCTGCCTTGCAGCGACTCGCTGGCGGACTTCCGGCGTTCGGTATCGTGGCGGCGGTGCTGGGCGTGGTGAACACCATGGGCTCGGTGGGCCAGCCGCCGGCCGTGCTGGGTGGCATGATTGGCTCGGCTTTGGTCGGCACCTTCCTGGGGATCTTCCTCGCCTACGGCTTTGCCGAACCCTTGGCCGGCTTGCTGGAACAGAAGCTTGACGAGGGCCACAAGGAACTGGCCTGCATCAAGACCACTTTGCTGGCCAGCATGCAAGGCTATGCGCCGCAGGTGGCGATCGAGTTCGGTCGCAAGGTGCTGTACTCGAATGTGCGGCCGACCTTCGCGGAGTTGGAAGCGCACGTGAAGAAGAAGTGATGAGCGCCCTGAAAGCCTGCGCGGCAGAAGGACTGCCGGCCCGGGGCGGCGCGGCGCCGGCTTGCCGCCGTAGGAGAGCCTGAGCATGGCTGGCGACGCCAAGAAGCTCCAACCCATCATCGTCAAGAAGGTGAAGAAGGGCGGCCATGGCGCGCATGGCGGCGCCTGGAAGATCGCCTACGCCGACTTCGTCACGGCCATGATGGCCTTCTTCCTGCTGATGTGGCTGCTCGGTTCGACCACCGAAGGCGATCGCAAGGGCATCCAGGACTATTTTCAAAGCCCGATGAAGATCGCCATGTTTGGCGGTACGGGAGCTGGCGACGCCTCCTCGCTGGTGAAAGGCGGCGGCGAAAACATCATGCGCCAGGGCGGTCAGGTGAAGGATGGCGACATCGAGGCCGAGAAGCGCAGCTACAACCTGCGCGCGCTCAAGGAAGAGCAGCGCCGCGCCGAGGCCGCGCGCCTGGAGCAGATCAAGCAGAAGGTTGAGGAAGTGGTGGCCTTGAATCCTCGCCTTGCCCAGCTCGGTGGTCAGATCAAGCTGGAGATGACCAAGGAGGGCTTGCGGATCCAGATTGCCGACGAAGGCAACCGGCCGATGTTCGACAGTGGGTCGGCCGTGGTGAAGCCCTACATGCGTGAACTGCTGCAGGAACTCGGCAACGTGTTGGCTGAGGTGCCGAATCGGCTCACCGTCGAAGGACACACCGACGCCCAGCCCTTCTCAGGGGGGGACCGTGGTTACAGCAACTGGGAACTCAGCGCCGATCGTGCCAACGCCTCGCGCCGCGAGATGGTGGCAGGGGGTTTGCCCGAGGCCCGGATGCTGCGGGTTCAGGGTTTGGCTTCGAGTAAGCTTCTGGACACTCAGGCACCGGCGAGTCCGGCGAACCGCCGCATCAGCATCATCGTGATGAATCGGGACGCCGAAGACGCCGTGCTGAAGAACCTGCCGGACGAGCCCGCGCAAGCCGCCAGTGCGCCGCCGTCTGCTCCCGGATGAAGACTGAAGAAAGATTGCCATGAGCGCTGACCTGCGGTTTCTGATCGTTGACGACTTCTCGACCATGCGTCGCATCGTGCGTGGCTTGCTGAAGGAAATCGGTTACACCAACGCCGAGGAAGCGGAGGACGGCGTTGACGCGCTGGCCCAGTTGCGCGCCTCGAAGTTCGATTTCGTCGTCAGCGACATCAACATGCCGAACATGACCGGCTTCGAACTGCTCAAGGCGATCAAGGAAGACCCCAGCCTCAAGCACCTCCCGGTTTTGATGGTGACCGCCGAGGCGCGCAAGGAAGACATCGTGCTGGCTGCGCAAAGCGGTGCATCTGGCTACATCGTCAAGCCCTTCACCAAGGCCACCCTCGAAGAGAAGGTGATGAAGATCATCCAGAAGATGCAAGGGGCTTGAGCATGAACTCCGAAGAACTGGCCAAGCTGGCGCAGGGGCAGGCGCTGATGGTGGATCCGGCGGTGTTCCAGCAGCTTGGATCCATCACACGCCTGCTGCACGACACCATGTCGCAGTTGGGCGTCATGCCCAAGCTCCAGACCGCTACCGAAGGCCTCCCTGACGCGCGGAGCCGCCTCACCTACATCGCCGACAAGACGGCGGCGGCGGCCAACAAGGTGCTGAACTCGGTGGATCAGGCCAAGGCTGAGCATGAGTCCATCGCCAGCGCCACGCGGGAACTCGCTGCCAGCCTCACGGCCGACCCGGTCCGTGCCGTCGCAAGCGGTGCGGTGATGAACTTCGTCAGCGAAGTCGAAGGCAAGACCGCCCGCATCGACCAGCACCTCACCGACATCATGATGGCCCAGGATTTCCACGACCTGACCGGCCAGGTGGTGAAGAAGGTGGTTCAGCTGACGAGTGAACTCGAGGACAGCCTGGTCAAACTGTTGGTGCAGGTGGTGCCGCCCGAACAACGCGAAAAGGTTGCGCCGGAAGTGCTGCACGGCCCCGTCGTGAACCCGGAAGGTCGCACCGACGTGGTGGCCAACCAGGGCGAGGTGGACGACCTGCTGGCGTCGCTGGGCTTCTGATTCCTCTTCCTCTGCACACAAGGGGCCTGCGCGGCCCCTTCGCTTTTTGAATATGGACCAACACCAACTCAAGCGCCAGGTGGCGCAGGCCGCACTCGAGTTCGTTCACGAAGGCGAGGTGCTGGGCGTGGGCACCGGCTCCACCGTCGACTTGTTCATCGAGGCTCTGGCGGGCAGCGGCCTGCGCGTGCTCGGGGCGGTCAGCTCCAGCGAGCGCAGCAGCCGTCAGTTGATGGCGGCTGGCATCCCGGTGCTGGATACCGCGGCCGTGCAGCGCATCGGCACCTACATCGACGGCGCCGACGAGATCGACCCTCGCGGTCACATGATCAAGGGCGGCGGGGCTGCGCTGACGCGCGAAAAGATCGTGGCCGATCTGGCCGAACGATTCGTCTGCATCGCCGACGCCAGCAAGTGCGTCGATGTGCTGGGTCGTTTCCCCTTGCCGGTGGAGGTCATCCCGATGGCCGCGCCGCAACTGATCCGACGTTTCGCAGCCTTGGGCGGCGTGGCGCGCATTCGCGAAGCCTGCGTGACCGACAACGGCCAGCAGATTCTGGATGTACGCGGGCTGGCCATCACCGACCCCTTGGCCATGGAGAACGAAGTGAGCGCATGGCCCGGCGTGGTCACCGTGGGCATCTTTGCGCGGCACAAGGCTCGCGTGGCCTTGATCGGGGCGCCAGAGGGGGTGCGTCGCCTCGATTTCCCGCAGCAGGAGGCCTGAGCGCGGCCACCACAATCCGGGCGTCACCCTTACCCGAGTCGCCCCATGTTGCCGCTTTTCCCTTCTCCCTGGCTGCGCGACGACCACGCGCAGCTGGCCGATGCCGCCGCCCGCTTCTTCCGTGAGCGTTGGGAGCCGCAGATGCCCGCCTGGCGCGAGGCCGGCTTGCTGCCACGTTCGGCCTGGCGCGAAGCCGGCGAGCAAGGTTTCCTCTGCGCCGCCATGCCTGAGCAATATGGCGGTGGCGGCGGTGACTTTGGCCACGAAGCCGTGCTGGCGTTGGAACTGGCCAAGGCCAACAACTCCGGCTTCGGCGGTGGCCTGCACTCGGCCATCGTGGCGCCTTACATCCTTCATCATGGCAGCGAGGCACAACGCCAACGCTGGCTGCCGCGCATGGCGCGGGGTGAGCTGATTGGCGCCATCGCCATGACCGAGCCGGGCGCCGGCTCCGACCTGCAGGGCGTGCGCAGCCACGCCCGCCGCGACGGCGACCACTACGTGCTCAGCGGCAGCAAGACCTTCATCACCAACGGCCAGAACGCCAACCTGGTCATCGTCGTCTGCAAGACCGACCCGGCGCTCGGCGCCAAGGGCGTGTCCCTGCTGGTGGTCGAAGTGGAAGATGCGGAGGGCCAGCCGGTGCCCGGCTTCAAGCGCGGACGCAACCTGCACAAGATCGGCATGCAGGCGCAGGACACCTCGGAGCTGTTCTTCGACGAGGTGCGGGTGCCGGTGGACAACCTGCTCGGCGGCGAGGAGGGGCGCGAGGGCCAGGGCTTCGTGCAGCTGATGACCGAGCTGCCGCAGGAGCGCCTGCTGATCGCCATTTCGGCGGTGGGCGGCATCGAGCGTGGGCTGGAGGAGGCGCTGCGCTACACGAAGGAGCGCCGCGCCTTCGGCAAGGCGGTGTGGGAGTTCCAGAACACCCGCTTCCAACTCGCCGAGGTGCAGGCCCATCTGCTCGCCGCGCGCGCCCTGCTGGATGCTGCCATGAGCGCGCATCTACAAGGCGAACTCGACGCCGCACGGGCCGCGCTGGTGAAGAGTTGGACAACCGATCTGCAGTGCAAGATGCTCGACATCTGCCTGCAGATGCACGGCGGCTACGGCTACATGATGGAGTACCCGGTGGCCGAGCTGTGGGCCGATGCCCGCGTGGCGCGCATCTACGGGGGCACCAACGAAATCATGAAAGAACTGGCGTCGAGGTCGATGTGATGCGGTGGTGCTGCCTGGGCTTGATCCTGCTCTGGCCTTGGTCGTCGGCCTGGGCTTGCAGCCCATCGCCTGCAGCTGGTGGACTGCCTGCTGCCCTCAGCGATTGCAGCTTCAGCTTGCGCACGCCCCGACCTGCCGACCTCGTCGTGCTTCGACTGCCACCCCAGGGTCAGAAAATTCGCTCGGACGATCACATGGCGCTGTTGGATCGCCGCCTGGCGTTGATTCGCCATGAAGGCATCGCCCTCTTCTGCGTCGTCGTGCAGTGGCCACCGCAAGTGCGCCAGGCCGATTCGCGAAAAGTCGGCATCGAGCGCTTGTTGCGTGCCTCGCGCTTCGTCGTAATACCTAGCTCGACGCGCGCTCATTACGGCCAAGCGCCCAAGGGCGATGAGGTGTACGTGTGGATGAAAGTGTGCGACGACAACAGCCCAATGGGCATCAAGCCGTGATGGACGCCTATCTGTTCGATGCCCTGCGCACCCCGCGCGGTCGTGGCAAGGCCGAGGTGGGTTCGCTCTCCGGTCTGACGCCCCTTTGGCTGGCGCGCACCGTGCTGCGCGCCCTGGCCGCACGCAACCAGCTGGACACCGCCCTCGTCGACGATGTGGTGCTCGGCTGCGTCACGCAGACCGGCGAGCAAGGCGGCTGCATAGCGCGCACCGCGGTGCTCGATGCCGGCTGGGCGCAGACGGTGCCGGCCTTCACGCAGACGCGGTTTTGCGCCAGCGGGCTGGAAGCCGTGAACCTGGCCGCCGCCAAGGTCGCGAGCGGCAGCGGCGAACGCCTGGTGGTGGCCGGTGGCGTGGAAAGCATGAGCCGTGTGCCCATGGGCAGCGACGGCGGCGCCTGGCTGCTCGACGAGCGCGCCATTCGCGAACTGGCCTTCGTACCACAAGGCATCAGCGCCGACCTCATCGCCACCCGCGAGGGCTTCACGCGCGAGATGCTCGACGCCTGGGCGCTGCGCTCGCACCAGAAAGCCGCACAGGCGCAGCAGGAGGGGCGCTTCGCGCGCAGCCTGGTTCCCGTGCACGACGAACGGGGCCAGCTGCGACTTGCTCATGACGAAAACGTGCGCGCCGACGCCTCGCTGGAGGCCTTGGCCACGCTGCGCCCCTCCTTCCAGAAAATGGGCGAAGCCGGCCTGGACGCGCGAGCGCTGACCCGTTACCCCGACGTGCCGCGCATCGAGCACCGCCACCATGCCGGCAACAGCAGCGCCATCGTCGACGGCGCGGCGGTGTTGCTGGTGGGCTCGGCCGAAGGCGGCCGTGCGGCCGGCTTGCGCCCCCGGGCGCGCATTCGCGCGCTGGCCAGCGTGGGCAGCGAGCCGACGATCATGCTGACCGGCCCCACGCCGGCCGTTCAGAAGGCCCTGCAGCGCGCCGGCATGCAGCCTGGCGACGTGGACCTTTGGGAAATCAACGAGGCCTTCGCCTGCGTGCCCTTGCAGACGATGCGTGCCCTGGGCATCGACCCCGAGCGCGTGAACGTGAACGGCGGTGGCATCGCCCTGGGTCACCCGCTCGGCGCCACCGGCGCCATGCTGATGGGGACGGTGCTCGACGAGCTCGAGCGCCGCAAGCTCGCCACAGCCTGCGTCACCCTGTGCGTGGGGGGCGGCATGGGTACCGCCACGATCATCGAGCGCGTTTGATCAGACCCCCGCCAGTGCTTCCTGGCGCAGGCTCGCCCAGGCTGCCAGGTCTTCGCGTGGTGGCAACTGGCTGAGCTGCCGCAGCATCCAGGCGTTGCGCGGCGTGGCCACGCCATGCTGCTCGCCCAATCGCAGCACGGCGCCGCACAGGGCGTCGATCTCCAGAGGCCGACCCAATCGCAAGTCGTCGGCCATGCTGGAGCGAGCGCTGGGGTCGATGCGCAGCATGCGCGCCGCCACCAAACGAAAGAGCGGCGTGGGCAGGCGTAGCACCGCCGGTATCCAGGCAGCCGGTAGCGGCGACAGCTGCGCGGGCCGGATGCCCGCCGCATCCAGCGCGGCCAAACCCTCCGCCATCAAGGCGGCGGTGCAGCGGCGCCATGAGCGATCCAGCAATTGCTCGCGCAGTTGAAGCCCCGACAGCGCGTTGACCGGGTTGTTCAGGTTCAGCAGCAGCTTGGCCCACTGCACGCCCAGCATGTTGCGGCGCAACTGCAGCGGCAAGCCAGCCTGCGTGAATCGCTGCTGCCAGGGCCGGAGCAGGGCGTCGTCTTCGGCCACCAACTCACCGCTGGTGGCGCGATGCCAATGGCCGGGGGCCAGTTCGGCGATGTTGTAGGGCACCATGCCGGCCAGCCAGCGCAGGCTGGGCGCGGCGGCCCTCGCGGTGGCCAGGTTCTCCACGCCGTTCTGAAAACTGAGCACCGGTGTGCCGGCACTCAAGCACGCTGCCAACTGGGCGGCAGCCAGCGCGGTGCCACCGCTCTTCACGGTGAGCAGCACGAGGTCGGGACGGGGCAGGCTGTCGTCGGGTGCCAGCGCCCAGCGGGGCGGCGCGGGCACACGCAGGTCGAATCCGTCCAGATCGGTCAGGCGCAGACCGTGCTGGCGGATGTCCCGGCCCAGCCGTTCGCGGCCGATGGCCACCACCGTGTGGCCAGCGGCGGCCAGCCGTGCGCCCAGGAAGACGCCGACCGAGCCGGCGCCCATCACCCAGACGCAGACTGCGCTCACACGGCTTGCGCCTGGGCAGCCCCGCGCGTCGGGCCGACGCGGCGCTCGATCTCTTCCAGCAGCGGCTTGTCGAAACCAGCCGCGAACCAGGCCTCGGCCACCAGGAACATCGGCCCGACCAGCAGACCCACCAGGTCATCCACGAAGGCGGGCTTGCGCCCTTCGTACTTGTGGCCGATGAATTGGATGATCCAGCCGATGACGAAGAGACCCAGGCCCCAGCCCAGCCAGCTCGCGGTGCTGGCTGCAGCGATCGGCAGCGCCAGCCAGGTGAGCAGCCCATTCACCAGCACGGTGATGAGACCGATGGCGAAGGCGCCACGCGTCAGGTACCAGACGGAGCTGGCCAGCAGCAGCAGGTGGATGGGCGCGACCGGCTGATCCATCAGGATGAAGCCAGGCCGCGCCAGCAGGATGCAGACGGCCAGCACGATGAGCGGGATGCCGACGAAGTGCGTGGCGATGTTGCGCCGGTCGCGGTGGTAGGCCGCGTACATGGCGAGCAGGTCGACGGCGGGCTTGGTCAGGGAGGACATGGCGGGCTCCAGGGAGTGCTCGGCAAGAGGCCGGGATGCTACCCGCCAGCCTCGCTTGCGTGGCGGCTGGCCGTGCCTCGCCGGTGCGCCCGCACCTGCCAGCGCGCGGGGTCGAGTGCGGCGGCGAGCGCGCGGCTCTGTGGCCAGGGCCAGCCCAGCGCTTGGGCGACCAGCATCTCGGCTGCCAGCGGCGCCCAGGTGATGCCTCGCGAGCCCAGCGCCCCGCACACCAGCAGACCGGGTCTGCGCGACCAATGGGCCGTCTGAGTGGCACGCCTTGGCGGTGGTGCCAGCGGATCGATCAGCCCACCCACCAAGGGCAGCTTGTCCCCAGTGAGCAGCCGCCAGCCGACGCGACCGCCGGCGGGGGCCGGCAGCGTCCGGCCCAGCA
>JAFLDE010000061.1 GCA_017302655.1 Burkholderiales bacterium | reverse complement strand
GCCCCGGCCCTGCGGGCGCGGGCAGCGCTCGGCCTCGTGCCCCTGCCAGGCCCAGGGCAGCCAGTCGCGGGCGATCGCGGGCCAGGCGGCGGTCGCGACCGGGGCCGTCAGGTCAACGGCCCTTTGCGCCGTTGAGGCGAAGGGCCAGAAGGCGAGCACAAGGCACAGCAGGCGCAGCAGCGGCATGAAACATCTCCCCGAAGGCCGCCCTTGTAGCAGGACACCGGCGGCCTGCGCCGATCGCCTGACGCGAGTGGCGCCTGCCGATACCGACCGTGGCGCCGGATCAGCCGTCGAGGCGCTTCTGGAACACCAGGCCGGCGTGTTCGCGCAGCGCGTGGAAGTGGATCTTGGGCCAGTTCTCCTGGATGGCGCGCAGCTCCGGCGCGTACTCGACCAGGATGGTCGGCGCATCCACCGCGTCCAGCGCCATGCGGTGGTCGTTGGCGGCGATGAAGCGCTTCAGCTCCGCCTCGTCGTCGGCCGTCACCCAGCGCGCCACTTGGAAGCGGCAGGGCTGGATGCGCGCCTTCACGCCGTACTCGTGCTCCAGGCGGTGGGCCACCACCTCGAACTGCAACTGGCCCACGGCGCCCAGCATCAGCACCGAGCCGGCCATCGGGCGGAAGACCTGGATGGCGCCTTCCTCGCCGAGCTGGGTCAGCCCGGCACGCAGCTGCTTGGTCTTGAGCGGGTCGGCCACTTCGACGTTGCGGAACATCTCCGGCGCGAAGAAGGGCAGGCCGGTGAACTGCAGGGCTTCGCCTTCGGTCAGCGTGTCGCCGAGCTGCAGCACGCCGTGGTTGGGGATGCCGATGATGTCGCCGGCGAAGGCCTCTTCCAGCAACTCGCGGCGCTGGCTGAGGAAGCTCACCACGGTGTTCGGCCGGAAGTCCTTGCCGGTGCGCGTGACCTTCAGGCGCATCCCGCGCTCGAAGTGGCCGCTGGCGCAGCGCACGAAGGCGATGCGGTCGCGGTGCGCCGGGTCCATGTTGGCCTGGATCTTGAAGACCACGCCGCTGAACTTCTTCTCGTCGGGCTGCACCTCGCGCTGCAGGGTGCTGCGCGCGCCGGGCGGCGGGGCCAGCTCCACCAGCGCGTCCAGCACCTCTCGCACGCCGAAGTTGTTGATGGCCGAGCCGAAGAACATCGGTGTCTGCTTGCCGGCCAGGAACTCCGCGTGGTCGAAGGGTGCTGCGGCCTCGCGCAGCAGCTCCAGCTCGCCCTGGGCCTGGCCCCAGGCCATGCCGAAGCGGCTTTCGTGCATGGGGTTGCCCAGGTCGGTGATGAGCTCCTCGTCGCCCCCGGCACGGTCCTCACCCGGCGCGAACACGCGCATGCTTTGTGCGCGCAGGTCCATCACACCGCCGAACTGCTTGCCCATGCCCACCGGCCAGGTGAAGGGCGCGATGCTCATGCCCAGTTCCTGCTCCAACTCGTCCATGAGCGCCAGCGGCTCCTTCACCTCGCGGTCCATCTTGTTCACGAAGGTCAGGATGGGCGTGTTGCGCGCGCGGCAGACCTGCAGCAGGCGGCGCGTCTGCGGCTCGACACCGTTGGCGGCGTCGATGACCATCAGCGCCGCGTCCACGGCGGTCAGCACGCGGTAGGTGTCCTCGCTGAAGTCCTGGTGACCGGGGGTGTCCAGCAGGTTGATGACGCAGTCCCGGTACTCCATCTGCATCACGCTGGAAGCCACGGAGATGCCGCGCTGCTTCTCGATCTCCATCCAGTCGGAGGTGGCATGGCGCGCGGCCTTTCGGGCCTTCACTGAACCGGCGATCTGGATCGCGCCAGAGAACAGCAGCAACTTTTCGGTCAGCGTGGTCTTGCCGGCGTCGGGGTGGGAAATGATGGCGAAGGTGCGGCGGCGGCGCACTTCGGCCTGCAGGCGTTCGGTCATGGTGGTCTCGCGGATAACCCAACATTGTCTCCCGAGGGTTTTTCCTGGGCATGGCTGCGCCCGTGCCGGTCGTCACGGGCGGCTCAAAATGGCGGGTGATGCAAGCTCACGGAGTCAGTCGCCGCGTTGGATTCGGATTGCTGATGGCGCCTGCCCTGGCGGCGTTCGCCAAGGGACGGCCGGTGCGCATGCCGTCCACGCCGGTGCCCGAACCGGAGTACCGACAGTTTCAGCGCCACCTGCTGAAGCTGGCCTTGCGCAAGGCCGGCTGGTCGGATGCGCTGGACATCCTGCCCACCCAGACCTGGCTGCGACAGGTGCGCGAGTTGCGCGAGGGCCATGTCGACGTAGCGCCGCTTCCGGCGCTGCAGGCCGAGATCTACCAGCAGTTCGGGCTGCTGCGTGTGGACCACCCATTGCGCGGCGGGCTGCTGGGTGTGCGGCGCCTGGTGGTGCTTCGAGACCGCTTGCCGGTGTTCCAGGCCATCAAGGACCTGTCGGCGCTGAAACGCGATTTCGTGCTCGGCTACGGCAGCGATTGGGGTGACCGGGCGGAGTTGCAGCGGCTTGGATTCCGCATGGCCTTGGCGGCCCCGTCGACCTCTAACGAGCCCCTTTACGCGCTTCTGCGCAAGGGAGAGGCCGACTACCTGAGCCGTGGCCTGAACGAGGTGGTGTCCGAGTTGCTGCGGCACGGCAAGGGCGCGCCGCTGGCGGCCGTGCCGGGTCTGGTGCTGCACTACCCGCTGGACGATTGCTTCTTCGTCTCGCCTCAACGCCGCGATCTCCACGAAGCGCTGACCCAGGGCCTGAGCCGTGCGCTGGCCGACGGCAGCCATGCGGCCCTGGTGCGACAGCATTACGAGGACGAACTGGCCCAACTCGCGGGCGCGCAGGCCTGGCGTGTGGAGGGCTACCCGGCCCCACCAGGCTTGGACCCCAAGCGTTTCGAGGGCTGGCGACCGGCCTTGCAGGCCGCTGCGCCAGGCGCCCAGGCGGCCTCGCGCCCGGCCCGCGTGGAGCGGCCTCGGCTGGTGCTCGCGGTCGGGCTGAACCCCGAGGACGAACGCGCCCGCTTTGCCGAGGCGCTGGTGCAAATGGCACTGGCCCACGCGCAGATGGACATGGATGTGGCCGTGCATGAGGGCCTGGACACCGCTCGCCGCGCGGGGGCGCTGCAGCTTGGGCGTATCGACATCGGCCAGTTGCCCATGCTGGAGCCGCCCAAGGCCGAGCAGGCTCTGCCGGTGCGCTTTCCCATCCGGCGGGGCCTGCTGGGCGTGCGCCTGCTCGTGGCCCGCAGCGCGCGTGCGGCGGACATTGCGGCGGTGCGCACCTTCGGCGAGTTGCAGAGCCGCTTCCAGCTCGGCCATGGTGCACAGTGGGCCGACCTGCCGCTGTTGCGCAAGGCCGGCCTTCAGGTGCGCCCGGTGGCCTCGCTTCAGGACGTGTACAAGGGCCTGCGTGCCGGCAGTTTCGACTTTGCGAGTCGCGGACTGAATGAGGTCTGGGACGAACTCGACGACCCACAGCTTGGCGGTCTGAGCGGCCCTGGAGGCCTGGTGGTGGTGCCGGGAGTTGCGCTGCGCTACCCCTTGGACGATCTGTTGTGGGTCTCGGCCCGGCGGCCGGAACTGCAGCAGGTCTTGGAGCGGGGTCTGGATGAGGCGCAGCGCAAGGGTGCCTACCAGGCCTTGTTCAGCCGTTTCTTTGGTGCCGCCATCAGACGGGCCGCGTTGAGCGGTCGAAGGGTGTGGACGCTGCCGGGCATCGAAGCACCGCTGGGCTTGCCGGCGGCCGCCTTTGACGCCGCCCAGCGGGTGCTTGCGCCGGTGCCGGCCGCCTCCGGTGCCTGATTCGAAGCGCCGCTTGCCAGCCCCACTGCGCAGCGGCTGCCCGCGATGGAGCTCGTATCCCGTGCGCCGCCGATGCCTGATCGGCTTCGCGGCGGTGCAACCACCGTTCGCCGGCGCCGTGTGGGCGGCCGACGCACCGCTTCGGCTTGCCGTCGGCGAGGAGATGGCTGACCAACGTTTCGACTTTCCCCAGTTGTTGCTGCAGGCTTTGCTGCATGCGAGTGGGTTGCCCGCCCGGCTGGAGCGCGTGCCGGCGCGCGGCACATCCGGCATGGTGCGCCGGGTGGTAGATGCCGAGGCGGACTGCGCTGTGCTGCCCAGCACGGGCGGCTTCGATCCGGCGTTGCGGCCGCTCAAGATGCCCATGCGGCGCGGCCTTCTGGGCGCGCGCCTGCTGCTGGCAAGGCGCGAACGCCTGCGCGAGTTGGCGTCGCTGCGCAGCCTTGCCGCGCTCAAGCGCCGCTTCGTGCTTGGCTACGGGGCCGACTGGCAGGACGCACCGCTGATGCGCACCCTCGGCTTCAAGCTGCGCGTCTACCAGGGCTACGGTGAGTTGTTCCAAGCGCTGGGGAGGGGTGAGGTGGACTATCTGCACCGCGGGGTCAACGAGGTCTGGGCGGAGATGGATCACCCCACCCTGGTGCCCCACGGCATTGCGGTGGTGCCTGGACTTGCGCTCAGCTACCCGCTCGACGACTACTTTCATTTCGGCCCGTCCTGGCACGAGCGGCTTCCGCAACTGCAGGCCGGTGCTCGGATCCTGTTGGAGAGCGGCGTTTACAGGCGCCTCTTCATGAGCACCTTCGGGCCGGCCTTGCAGCGCGCGGATTTCGAGGGCCGCCGCGTGCTGCAGGTGGTGGGCTATGGCGTGGCGCCTGGAACGCCCATCCGCGATTTCGACGCGATGCGCCTGCAGCCGACGCAGGCCGAACTGGAGGCAGGGTGAGGCGACGCAGCCTGCTGGCCGCCTGGGGCGGCGCATCGGCAATGGCAAGGGCTGCGCCGCTGACCTTGCGCTTTCCCGGACCTCGTGACGCCTTTGACCGGCGCAATGTCGCCATCGAGGAGTTGGTCAGGCTGCTCTTCGACGCAGCCGGTCAGCCCGTGGTGCTGCAGAAAGTGCCTGGTTTGTCGCAGCCCCGCCAGATCTACGAGCTGCGCGATGGCCACGTGGACCTGGCGTTGGCCGCCTCCAGCCAGGAGGACCTGCCCGGCATCCAGCTGTTGCGTCAGCCGCTGCGCCGCGGCCTGCTGGGCCTGCGCCTGCTCGTGGCCACGCCCGAGATGGCGCCGCGCTTGGCGGAGGTGCGCAGCATCGAGGAATTGCGGCGCTGGACCATGGGCTACGGCGCCGACTGGGCCGATCTGAACGCCATGCGCACGCTCGAACTGAAGGTGGTGACCGCCTCCACCTACGCGGGCCTGTTTCGCATGCTGGAGCTCGGGCGTTTCGACTGGCTGCACCGGGGGGTGAACGAGATCTGGGGCGAGATGGACCAGCCGGGGCTCGTGGGCCGGCTGGTGGTGGTGCCCCGCGTCGCCCTGTACTACCCGCTGGACGACTATTTCTGCGTGAGCGACCAGCGCCCCGATCTGCTGCGCCTGCTGCGCATCGGATTCGCACGCATGCTGCGCGACGGCCGCTACGCCGCCTGGTTCCAGCGCCATCACGGCGATTCGCTGCGTCGGGCGCAGATGGCAAAGCGACTGGTTCTGCACCTGGATGGCTACGGTGTACCCGTGGGCACTCCCATGCATTCATTTGACGTGCTGCAACTGGCGGCCACGCGGGCCGAGCTGCGCGTGCCGTAGCATGGCGCGACGCAGCCATCAGGAGCGGTCATGAGCGAAGCCTTCAGCAAGTTCGTCCCCGGATTCGAGTTTCTGCAAGGTCTGGTGAAAAACGCCGGCCAGACGCTGCCGGGCATTGGCAACATCGGCCAATGGGTGGCCCCAACGCTGAACCCCGAGGAACTCAGCAAGCGCATCGAGGAGCTGCGCACCGTGCAGTTCTGGCTGGAGCAGAACGCCCGCATGCTCGGCGCCACCATCCAGGCGCTGGAGGTGCAGCGCATGACCCTGTCCACCCTGAAGACCATGAACGTGCCGATGGCCGATCTGACCGAGGCGCTGAAGGTGCCTGACCTCTCCGGCGTGCCGGGCATTCCCGGCATGCCGCCGGGGGCACTCAAGGCCACCAAGCGAGTGGCCAAGAAGGCCGTGGGTGCTGCGGCCAAGGGCGTGGGCAAGGCGGCCCAGGCCACCGCCGAGGCGGTGGGTGAGAAGAAGCCCGCCGCGGGGGTGGATCCATTGCAGTGGTGGGGGGCGCTCACCCAACAGTTCAGCCAAGTGGCCGCCAACGCCATGAAGGACAGTGCCAGCGAAGCCGCGAAGGGCTTGGCGGGCAGCTTGGTCAAGCAGAGCATCGACGCCGCCAGCGACACCCTGCGCAAGGCCGCCAGCGTGCCGGGTGCGGTGGCCAAGGCGGCCGGCGCAGCCGGTGTCGCCACGCGCAAGGCGGCCGCGCGCAGCCCAGCCAAGAAGCGTTCCGGATGAGCCGTCGATGAGTGGCCAGGAGCGGGCCGCCGCGCAGCAGCGGCTGGTGGCGGCGCTTCGCCCCTTGCTGGCGCCGGAGAGCTTGATCTGGAACGAGGCGCGGCTCGGCGCCTTCGAGTGCGACGGCTTCACCGCCTACCGCCAGCGGCCACTGGCCGTGGCGCTGCCGGCCAACGAAGACGAGTTGGTGGCGGTGCTGCGCGCCTGTGCCACGCTGCAGGTGCCGGTGGTGCCGCGCGGCGCTGGCACAGGGCTGTCGGGTGGCGCCATGCCGCATGCCATGGGGCTGAGCCTGGGCCTGTCGAAATTCAACCGCGTGCTGGCGGTCGACGCGTTGGCGCGCACAGCGCGCGTGCAGTGCGGCGTGCGCAACCTCGCCATCAGCGAGGCGGCGGCACCGCATGGCCTGTATTACGCGCCCGACCCGAGCAGCCAGATCGCCTGCACGATCGGCGGCAATGTGGCCGAGAACGCCGGCGGCGTGCACTGCCTGAAGTACGGCCTGACCTTGCACAACGTGCTGGGCGTGCGCGGCTACACGGCCGAGGGCGAGCTCATCGAGCTGGGCTCGATGAGCGGCGCGCTGGATGTCGCCGGTCCCGACTTGCTCGCGCTGGCCATCGGCAGCGAGGGCCTGCTCTGCGTGGTCACCGAGGTGCTGGTGCGCCTGACGCCCAAGCCGGCCCTGGCGCGCTGCCTGCTGGCCAGCTTCGACGAGGTCACGAAAGCCGGTGAGGCCGTGGCGGCGCTGATCGCCGCCGGCATCACCCCGGCCGGGCTGGAGATGATGGACAAGCCGATGACCGCGGCGGTGGAAGACTTCGTACACGCCGGCTACGACCTCTCCGCCGCGGCCATCCTTTTGTGCGAAAGCGACGGCACGCCCGAGAGCGTGGAGGCCGAACTGGCGCAGATGCGCACCGTGCTCACGCAGTGCGGCGCCACGCGCATCGAGGTCAGCTGCGACGAACCCGAGCGCCTGCGCTTCTGGAGCGGACGCAAGAATGCCTTTCCGGCCAGCGGTCGCATCAGCCCCGACTACCTGTGCATGGACGCCTCCATCCCGCGCCGGCAACTGGGGCCGATGCTGCAGGCCATCGAGGCCATGCAGACCGAGTGGGCCCTGCGCTGCTACAACGTCTTCCACGCGGGTGACGGCAATCTGCACCCGCTGATCCTGTTCGATGCCAAGGATCCCGCGCAGATCGAGCGGGCCGAGGGCTTCGGCGCTGCCATCCTCGAACTGGCGGTGCGCATGGGCGGGACGATCACCGGCGAGCATGGCGTGGGCGTGGAAAAACTCGGCGCCATGTGCACGCAGTTCAGCGCCGAGGAGCTCGGCGCCTTTCACGCTGTGAAGGCCGCCTGGGACCCCGCCTGCCGCCTGAACCCCGGCAAGGCCATCCCGCTGCTGCAGCGCTGCGCCGAGGGCGGCAAGCTGTGGGTGCGCGACGGCGCCTTGCCGCACCCGGAACTGGAGCGCTTTTGAACCCCTTGCAGCCCCTGCAGGAACGCGTGCGCGCAGCAGCGGCCGAAGGTCGCGCCTTCGAACTTGTGGGCCAGATCAGCAAGCGTTTCTATGGCGAGGCCTGCGAGGCCGAGCCGCTGATGCTCGCCATGGAGCCGGCCCTGGCCGGTGTACGCGCGCTGGAGCCGGCCGAGCTCTACGTCACCGTGGGCAGCGCCACGCCGCTGCGCCAGCTCGAAGCCCTGCTGGCCCAGCACGGTCAGATGCTCGGCTGCGAGCCCCCTTGCATTGGCGGCAACGGCACGGTCGGCGGGCTCATCGCCACTGGCCTGAGCGGCCCGGCCCGCCCCTACCTGGGCAGCGTGCGCGACGGCCTGCTGGGCCTGAGCCTGATCGACGGGCGCGGCCAGCTGCTGAAGTTCGGCGGCACGGTGATGAAGAACGTGGCCGGCTTCGACGTGGCGCGCCTGATGGTCGGCGCCATGGGCACGCTGGGCCTCATCACCGAGGCCACCTTCAAGCTCACGCCTTTGCCGCGCGCGCAGCTCACGCTGCGCTTCGAGGCCTCGCAGGACGACGCGCTGCACGCCATGAACCGCGCCGCCCAGCAGGGCCTGCCGCTGAGTGCCAGCGCCTGGTGGGACGGCAGCCTGCTGCTGCGGCTGGCCGGCAGCGAACCGGCGGTGCAGTCGGCCGCCGAACGCCTGGGTGGCGAGCGACTGCCTGCCGAGCTGGCCGACGCCTTCTGGGCCGGCCTGCGTCACCAGAGCGACGAGTTCTTCGTCGGCGCCGTGCGTGCCATGCAGGCCGGCCGCGGCATCGCCATCTGGCGGCTCAGCCTGCCGCCCATCGCGCCGGTGCTCAACTGCCCGGGCGAGCAGCTCGTGGAATGGGGCGGCGCGCTGCGCTGGCTGGTCACCCCGCTGGACGCTGCCGCCGTGCGCGAGCTGGCCCGCCGCGCCGGCGGGCAGGCCACGCTCTACGCCGCCCTGCCCAAGACCGCACCGGTGTTCGAAACGCCGGCTCCCGCGCTGCGCGCGGTGCTGCAGCGCCTGAAGGCGCAGTTCGACCCGCAGGGGGTGTTCAATCCGGGGCGTTTGGGTTGGCTTTGAGCGACGCAGACTCGGCCCGCGCCCTCAGCCCGCCCGCAATGCTTGCTCGAAGCGCCAGCAGACTGGATCGGGTGCCGGCTCGTACTGCCGCTGGATGCCGCCACGGGTGGCTCGCAGAATGCGCCGGGCCGGCTGTTCGTTGATCGAGTTGTCGAACAGGTAGAAGCGATCCACCATGCTTGCGATGGTGATGGCCTGAGACACCGCACCGACGTAGCGGCTGACGCGCTTGCCCACCGGAACCTCGTGACCGCCCTCCATCACCCGGCGCGCCACGCGGGCCGCATTGATCTCTGGGGTCGCGGTGCTGACGAAGAACAAGCGCACGAAGAACCCCGCAGCGATGGCTGATTGCACATAGGCCAGCTTGTCCGGAGCGGAAAAGACAGTCTCGAACGCAATGGAGCGTCGCTCGCGCAAGGCGGCCTCGCGTTGGAGGCGCACATGTTCGGCCGCCTTCAGGATGGCCCTGGGGTCGTTCCAGCACCGAAGCGTTCTTCGGCGATGGCGTCGGGATTCAGGTACTCCACGCCCTGCATCCAACGATCCTGGAGCAGGCTCTTGGTGAGCGTCGTCTTGCCGGAGCCGTTGGCGCCGGCCACCACGATGAGGACGGGGCGCTGCGCGGCAGCCAACTCAGGCGGCCTTGCGCTCCAGCTTGAAACGCGACGCACGCTCCTGAGCTTGTTCGGTCTCGCGGTCGATGCGCTCCAACATCTGTTGCATGGCCACGGTGTGGCGCTGCTCAACCCCTTTCAAGGCCCGCGCCGCCAGCCGTTGCCAATCGCGTTGCGTGGGCTCGTTGCTCGGGTCGGACAGGTTGGGTGCGGCGCGCATGCGGGGTTCCTGGCTACGCGCGAATGGTACGCCTGGGCAGATCGGGAGGGGTGGGCGAGCGCCGCAGGACTTCGAAGGCCGGGAACCACCAGCTGCGCATGGCCACGAGCAGGGTGTAGGGCCGGCGCTGGGCGGCGCTCAGGCGTTGGTCGGCCACGTGTTGCTGGGCGAAGTCCTGTGCCACGCGTTCCAGGCGCTCGTTGAAGGCGGCGATCTGTGCCTCGCCGATCTGTCCGTGGACGAGCAGCAGGCGCTCGGACTCGCCCGCGAAGTCGCCGTCGAAGTAGTCCTGCACCACATGCTGGCGGAAGAAGCGCATCACCGGTCCGTCGGGGCGCCAGCGGAAGGTCTTGGCCACGAGCAGGCGGTAGCGGTTCAGCGGGCGCAGCTCGATGACGCCCAGCCGGTCGAGCTGCGCCAGCATGCGCACGGCCTCAGCCTCTTCGTAGCGGTAGGTGGCGAGGATTTGCTCGAAGCTCCACTGCGACAGGCAGCAGCTGGCCATGAGCAGCAGCTTGGGGTCGGCGACCACGGCCTGCTCCTGCGCCTCGCTGAGCATCTGGCGTGCGGGCTGGGCGTCCGCCACGCGGCGGGCGAGGTCGGCGAAATCCATCTTCAGCAAAGCCAGCAGTTCGTCGATGCGCGACAGCGGCAGGTCGCCCTGGCTGGCGAACATGCGCTTCACGCTGGACTCGGCCATGCCCAGGTGCTGGGCGGCGTCGGCGTAGGTGAGGCCGGCCAGCTTGAGTTCGCGCTTGAGCGCTTCGATGAGGTCGCGGCTGCTTGACATGGCACGCAGCGTATCGCCAGCCGACACCCTGGGCCTTCGCAGTGGCGTCGGGACGCTTGGCGGCGCACCATGCCTTCCATGATGAAACGACGCCAATTCCTTTGTTGCCTGGGTGCTGCCGGCGCCGGCCTGTTCACCGGTCTGGCCGAGGCGCGACCGATTCCGGAAATCGCCCAGGCCCTGGTGCACGAGGCCCTGCAGGGCCTGGACGCCCGCCAGCTCTGGGACGCGCATTGCCACTTGCTGGGCAATGGCGACTCGGGCTCGGGCTGCGAGCTTCACCCCTCGCTGGATCAGTGGTGGCGGCCGGTGGAGTTCGCACGCAAGCGCTTCATCCTCGCGGCCGCGGGCGTGCAGGGAGCGGGCGTGGATGCCGGCTTCGTGAGCGCGCTGCACCGCCTGGGCGAGGACTTCCCCGAGGGCAGCCGCTGGCTGCTGTTCGCCTTCGAGCGCGCCTACACGGCACAAGGCGCTATGGACGCCGAGCACACCACCTTCCATGTGCCCAACGCCTACGCCGCAGCGGTGGCGCAAGCGCACCCCGGGCGCTTCGGCTGGGTGGCCAGCGTGCACCCCTACCGCGAGGACGCCGTGCCGGCGCTGGCGCATTGCCTGCAGCAGGGCGCGGTGGCGGTGAAGTGGCTGCCCAGCAGCATGGCCATCGACCCGCTGAACGCGCGATGCCGGCCCTTCTACGAGCTGCTGGCGGCGCGGCGCGTGCCGCTCATCGTGCACTGCGGCGACGAGCACGCCGTTCCAGGCGCCGAGCAGCAGGCCTTCAGCAACCCGCTGCGCGTGCGCGCGGCGCTGGAGTGCGGCGTGCGCGTGGTGGTGGCGCATTGCGCCAGCCTGGGCGAGGGCGAGGACCTCGACGCCAGAAGCCGGCGCAAGCAGCCCAACTTCGCGCTCTTCGTGCGGCTGATGCAGGAGTGGCCGCAGCTTATGGGCGATGTCTCGGCCATCACCCAGCGCAACCGCAACCCCGAGGTGCTGCGCACCCTGCTGCGCCGTGGCGACTGGCATGGCCGGCTCCTGCACGGCTCCGACCACCCGTTGCCCGGGCTGAGCCTGCTCACCTCCTACGCCGGCCTGGCGCGCATGGGCTTGCTGGCGAAGGAGGACATCGAGCCTCTGGCGCAACTGCGCCGCGCCAACCCACTGCTGGCTGACCTGGTGCTCAAGCGCCGGCTCCGCGAGGGCGAGTCACGCTTCGACGCGGCGGTGTTTGCCACCGCCCGCCACTTCAGCGGCGCCGCGTGAAGGCCGCGGCCAAGGCCAGCAAGGCCAACCACCAGGGGCTGCTGGAGCCACCGCCACCACCGCTGGCGGGCGCCGGTGCGGGCGCCGGAGGATTCACTGGCGGCAAGGGAGGGTTGGAAAGCACCTGCACCTCGGTCGAGGTGCGTGACACCGCGCCGGCGCTGTCGGTCACCGTGAGCTGCAGGAGCACCATGCCCCCGCCATTGCCCAGCAGGGTCACCGAGGCCGTGTTGCTGCTGCCGACGATGCTGGCGCTCGTGTCGCCGCGCAGGATGCGCCACTCATAGCCGGCCACGGCCAGGCCGTCGCCCGCCACGACCTCGGCCGTGTAGCTGCCTTGCGTGGTGGGCACGAGCTGGACGCCCCCAGAAATGCTCACCGTCGGCGGCGGACGCACCCCCGTGCCCAACGCGCCGAGCGCGGCGGCGGCGTCCAGCATGCCGGCGCCGCAGGTCTCGGTGTTGCAGTAGCACTCCAGCACCTCGACGCCCTTGCGGGGCGCCGGGCAGGCCTGCACCGGCGGCAGGTCGGGCGCACCGCCGCCGCTGGAAGGGAAGGGGCGCGCGGTGGACCGCATCAGGCTGCGCACGCGCGCCGGGGTCATCTGTCCGTCAGCGCTGTAGAGCAGGGCGGCCACGCCAGCCGCGATGGGCGTGGCGAAGCTGGTGCCCACCGAGGCCTCGCCGAACGAGTAGGTGTCGGTCTCCGGGCCGCGCCGGCCGCTATTGGTGGTGGACACCATCGGGTACAGGCAGGGCTCGCCCGCGCCGATGTTCACGCAGTTGCCGCCGGGTGCAGCGATGGCCACCTCCGGCCCCATGCTGGAGAAGCCGACCTTGGTCCCGGCGTGGCGCAGTCCGGTGACGGCAATCGCCCCTTCGCAGTTGGCCGGGCTGTCCACCGGTTCGCCTGCCGAGTTGCCCGCCGCTACCAGCACCACGGCGCCGCGGCCGTTGGCCTCCAGAAAGGCCTCGCGGTAGAGCCGACCGTTGGCGTCGTTGCAAGGCCCGGTCGACCCCAGGCTCATGTTGATGACGCGCACCGGATGGGCGTTGGGGATGTCGATGCCCGGCGGGTTGATGCCCACCGCCCAGCGCACACCGGCCAGGATGTCGCTGTCGTAGCCGCCGCACTTGCCCAGCACGCGGATGGGCACGATGCGGCTGCCCCAGCTCACGCCGGCGATGCCCAGTCCGTTGTTGCTGCTCGCGGCGGCCAGGCCGGCCACATGCGTGCCGTGCCAGGAGCTGTCGCCGATGCTGCAGTCGTTGCCGATGGTGCTCCGGTCGGCCGAGTCGACCCAGTCGCCGGGATCGCTGGGGTCGGGGTCGTGCAGGTTGCCGTCGTTGGCCACCGCGATGCGCACGTCGCCGCCGCCGCCGGCGCCGATCATGTCGTAGCCGGGCAGCAACTTGCCCACCAGATCGGGATGGTTGCGGCGGATGCCGGTGTCGATGATGGCGATGGCGACGTTGCCGTGGCCGGTGGTGCGGTCCCAGGCGGCCTCGGCGTTGATGGACGAACGCACCTCGCCGGCTGGCGCCTTCAGGTACCACTGGCCTACCGCCGGCAGCGCCGCCGCGTTGACGTAGATGGGGTCGTTGGGCACGCGGTGGTGGCGGCGCATGCGGTCCACCGCCACCAGCTCCACCTGCGGGTCACGCGACAGGCGCTGGGCCAAGGTGGCCGAATCGATGCCACGGGCGAACACGACCTGGGTGCGCGCGTCGATGCCCCGCCCGCTGCTCAGCCGCAGCGCGTTGCGCTCGCCGAGTTGCTCGGCGCGGCGGCCCAGCAGTTCGCGCGCCTCTTGGGCCTTGACGCTCGGGGGCAGGGCGCGTGCCTTCACGGTCGGCGCGTCCTGCTTCCAACGCACGATGACACGGCCTTCCAGGCTGGACTGCGCCCAAGCGGGCAGGCCACTCGTGACACAACCAGCGGCAATCAACAGGAAGGCAAGGCGGGTGGGGCGCATGGAGGCTCCAAGGGGGCTGCGTGGAGTCTAAAAAGAAACAAGGCCCGCCGAAGGCGGGCCTTGTGAGGGCTTGTGCGCGGTGGGGATCAGGCCGCCACGACCTTGGCCATCTCCAGGCACTTGTTCGAGTAGCCCCATTCGTTGTCGTACCAGCTCACCACCTTGACGAAGGTGGCGTCCAGCGCAATGCCGGCCTCGGCGTCGAACACCGAGGTGCAGACCTCGCCGCGGAAGTCGGTGGCGACCACCTTGTCCTCGGTGTAGCCCAGCACGCCCTTCAGCGCGCCTTGGCTCTGTGCCTTCATCTCGGCGCAGATCTCGGCGTAGCTGGCGGGGCTGTTCAGCTCGACGGTCAGGTCGACCACCGAGACGTCGGAGGTCGGCACGCGGAAGGCCATGCCGGTGAGCTTCTTGTTCAGTTCGGGGATGACCACGCCGACGGCCTTGGCGGCGCCGGTGCTGCTGGGGATGATGTTCTCCAGGATGCCGCGGCCGCCGCGCCAGTCCTTGTTGCTCGGGCCGTCCACGGTCTTCTGCGTGGCGGTGGCCGCGTGCACGGTGGTCATCAGGCCGCGCTTGATGCCCCACTTGTCGTTCAGGACCTTGGCCACCGGGGCCAGGCAGTTGGTGGTGCAGCTGGCGTTGCTGATGATGGCCTGGCCGGCGTAGCTCTGGTGATTGACGCCGTAGACGAACATCGGCGTGTCGTCCTTCGAGGGCGCCGAGAAGATGACCTTCTTGGCGCCGGCGGCCAGGTGCTTCTCGCCGGCGTCCTTGGTCAGGAACAGGCCCGTGCACTCCAGCACCACGTCGGCGCCCACTTCGCCCCACTTCAGTTCGGCGGGATCCTTCACGGCGGTCAGGCGGATCTTCTTGCCGTTCACCACCAGGGTGTTGCCGTCCACGGCCACCGTGCCCTTGAAGCGGCCGTGCACGCTGTCGTACTGCAGCATGTAGGCCAGGTAATCGGGTTCGAGCAGGTCGTTGATGGCAACGATCTCGATCTCCGGGAAGTTCTGCACGGCGGCGCGAAACACCATGCGTCCGATGCGGCCGAAGCCATTGATGCCGAGTTTGATGGTCATGACGGAACTCTCGCTTGCTGGAAAAAGGAAAGGAGGCGCGGGGCGCAGCCCGCCATTGGACAGCATTCGCCGGCCGCCGCGCCTTCGCCGGGCGGCCAGCGAGCCATCTTGACGCCGAATCTTGATGTAACCCCAGGCTTCAGGGCGGTGCCGACTCCGGTGCGGGGATCTGGCCGATGCGGCTGAGATCGAGCCGGCCACAGGGCACCATCACCCGAATGTCGGTGCCGTGCAAATCCTTCTGCTGCGCCTCGCTGGCATAGCGGGGCTTGAGCTTGCGCAGCCACTCCAGCAAGTAGGCGCGGTTGGCGTCCACGGTGTCGATCTGGTGCACACCGTTGCTTTCGTAAGGCTGGCGCAGGCTGACGCGAAGGGCAAAGGGGCAGTTCATCGAGTCCAGATCCAAGTCGATCGGAAGCTCCCGCAGGTTCTGCATCAGCTTCAGGAACTCAACAAGGCCAAAGGTGTCCTTGGCCAGCCGGTACTGTGTGCTGCGGGTCTCGCCGTCGAGCACCGCAAAGGGCTGGGTGACCGTGACCGGGTAGCTGCGCCCACCGGCATCGAGCAGCCGGTAAGCGCGCACATGGTCCTGGATGCGCCGCTGCATGGTGCGATCCAGTCCGCTGAAAACGAAACGCATCTCCGGCTCTTCGCGATTCTCGTGAAAGATCAGCTCCACCAAGGCCTTGCCAGGCACGGCCTGTTCCCAACTGCTCAGGCTCAGCGGCTGCTTCGGGTACTGCACGCGCAGCGGCGGTCGCTGCCCCACCAGAGGCACCGGCGGCTCGTTGCCCCAACGGCTGAAGCTGAACTCCTGCACCACCTCGACGGGATGCTCCTCGCCGTGCAGGCAGGGCAGGCGGTAGCCGGCGAGGTAGTCGCGGGCGAGGCGCTCCATGTCCTCATCGCCGAAGCTGTCGCTCAGCTTCTCGATGCGCGGCGGTCGGTCGGGGGCGACGAAGCGCAGCTTGAAGCGCATCAAGCCCTTGTTCGCGTCTTGCGGCCGCTTCTCGGGCAAGGCCTGCAGCGCGCGTTCGCGCTGCAGGCAGGCAAAGCGTTGGTGGTCGATGCGTTCCTCAAGCGCCTGGGCTTGGGCACTGGTGCCAGCGAGCAGCGCCAAAAGAAGCGCAGGCGCGCGCCAAGTGCACCTCGAACGGGGCGGTGTTGTCATGCGATCTCCCTGAATGCTTCCCACGCCTCGGTTGGCCGGGGCAGTGGGCGCGCATTCTGGCCGCCGGCCTGGGCGGCCATCTCCCTCAAGTTTGGGAGCCGGGCTCAGCGCTTCTTCAGCACTTCCTTCACCACCGCCACCACGTTCTCGGTGCTGAAACCGAACAGCTTGAACAGCACGCCGCCGGGGGCCGATTCGCCGTAGCGGTCCAGGCCGATGACGGCGTCCACGCCGTACTTCCACCAGCCGTCGGTCACCCCGGCTTCGATGGCGACGCGCGGCAGCTTCTTGGGCAGCACGGCCTTCTTGTAGTCCTTGTCCTGGCGGTCGAAGACCGAGGTGCTGGGCATGGAGACCACGCGCACCGGGATCTTCTGCTTTGCCAGTTCGGCCTGCGCGTGCAAGGCCCATTGCACTTCGGAGCCGGTGGCGATGAGGACCGCCTTGGGCTTCTTCTTCAGGCCGACCTCTTCGGGCTCGGCCAGTACGTAGGCGCCGCGGGCGATGGCGCCCAGATCCTGCTTCGGTGCGTAGGGAAGGTTCTGGCGGCTGAGCAGCAGCGCGCTCGGGCCGTCATGGCGGGCGATGGCCGCCGCCCAGGCCATGGCGGTCTCGGTGGTGTCCGCCGGGCGCCAAACATCGAGGCCCGGGATCAGGCGCAGGCTGGCGGCGTGCTCCACGCTCTGGTGGGTGGGGCCGTCTTCACCCAGGCCGATGGAATCGTGCGTGAACACATGCACCACGCGCTTCTTCATCAGCGCGGCCATGCGGATGGCGTTGCGCGAGTAGTCGCTGAAAGTCAGGAAGGTGCCGCCGTAGGGGATGTAGCCGCCATGCAGGGCCACGCCGTTCATGATGGCGGCCATGCCGAACTCACGCACGCCGTAGTTGATGTGGCGGCCACCGTTGGCCTCGCCCTGGTCGAAGCGCAGGGCCGGGGTGCTCTGGGTGTTGGTGAGGTTGGAGCCGGTCAGGTCGGCGCTGCCGCCCAGCAACTCGGGCAGCGCGGCGGTGAAGGATTCCAGCGCCAGCTGGCTGGCCTTGCGGCTGGCCACGGTCTCTGCCTTGGCATGCGTGCTGTTCAGCAGGTCGGCCACCAGCTTGGCGTAGCCCTCGGGCAGTTCGCCGGCCAAGCGGCGGCGCAGTTCGGCGCCCAGCTCGGGGAACTCGGTGGCGTAGGCGTCCATGCGGCGCTGCCAGTCGCCCTGCTGTTCGGCACCGCGGGCCTTGGCGTCCCAGGCGGCGTAGACCTCGTCGGGGATGACGAAGGGCTCATGCGTCCAGCCGATGGCTTCGCGGGTCAGCTTGATTTCCTCGGCGCCGAGCGCCTCGCCGTGCGCTTTCGCGCTGCCGGCGCGGTTCGGGCTGCCCTGTCCGATGACGGTCTTGGCGCGAATCAGCGTCGGCTTGCCGCGCGGCTGCTTGGCCTCGTCCAGCGCGGCCAGCACGGCGGCGCTGTCATGTCCGTCGATGGGGCCGATGACATGCCAGCCGTAGGCGCGGAAGCGCGCATCCACGTCGTCGATGTACCAGGGGGCGACCTGACCATCGATGCTGATGCCGTTGTCGTCATAGACGGTGATCAGCTTGTCCAGCTGCCAGGCGCCGGCCAGCGCGCAGGCTTCGTGGCTGATGCCTTCCATCAGGCAACCGTCACCCAGGAAGGCCCAGGTGTGGTGGTCGACCACCGCATGGCCGGGGCGGTTGAACTCCTTGGCCAGCAGCTTTTCAGCCAGCGCCATGCCGACGGCATTGGCGATGCCCTGGCCCAGCGGGCCGGTGGTGGTTTCCACGCCCGGGGTGATGTCCACCTCGGGGTGACCGGGGGTCAGGCTGTGCAGTTGGCGGAAGTTCTTCAGCTCCTGCATGGGCAGCGCGTAGCCGCTGAGGTGCAGGAGCGCGTACAGCAGCATCGAGCCATGGCCGTTGGAGAGCACGAAGCGGTCGCGGTCCGGCCAGCGCGGATCGGCCGGGTTGTGTTTGAGGCGCTCGCCCCAGAGGCCGACGGCGATCTCGGCCATGCCCATGGGCGCTCCGGGGTGGCCGGAATTGGCTTGCTGGACGGCGTCCATGGCCAGCGCGCGGATCGCGTGGGCCATGAGGGCATGGGGTCGGGTCATGATGCGGTGGGGCGAGTGGGGCAAAGAAGGCGATTCTAGAAAGGGCGGTTGTGACGCCTGCGTGGCGCGCAGGAGAATGGGCCGTTCACCCCATGGCGCCTGGCCCGCCCTGACGCTTCCGCCGCTGTCACTTGACGCACGACCCGACACCGCCCTCGCCTTCGCCCGCAGCCCAGGCCTCCACCCGCCCCTTGCAGGAGGCACGCTGGGCCTTGTGGGGCTTGGCGCTGTGCCTGCTCGCCGGGGTGACGGCTGCAGCCCTGGGAGGCTGGCAGGCTTCGCTGATGACGCTGGGCGTGGTGGCGTCGCTGGTGCTGCTGGCCCTGACCCTGCGGGAGCAAGCCCTGCTCAAACGTCTGGCCCGGGCGGCCGAGGCCATGGCGGCGCTGGACCTTCCCTTTCTCATCCTGGACAGCGAGGACCGTGTGCGCTGGGCTAGTGCAGCCTTTGCGCGTCTCTACCCGGGGTTGGGCGTGGTGCCCGTGGGCATGCGCTACGAAGAATTGGCGCGTCGCGCCATCGACAGCGGCGCCATCCAGGTGCCGGCGGCATCGCGCTCTGAATGGCTTCGCCAGCGCCTGCAAGCCCATGCCGGCGAGGGCGACGTGCGCCTGCAGCCCATGCAGGACGGCCGCACCCTGCAGGTGGTGGAGCGGCGCACGCGGCTGAAGGGTTGGACCAGCGTCTACTTCGACGTCAGCGCGTTGGCAGCCACCGAGCAAAAGCTGCGCGAGGCGCTGGAAGCGGGGCAACGCACGCAGCAGATGCTGCAGGACGCGCTGGATGCGCTGCCCGCAGGATTCGAGATTTGGGACCGCGATGACCGCCTGCTGCTGTTCAACCAGCGTCTGGTCGAGCTTTACCCGGGAAGCGCCGAGTACCTGCGCACCGGCGTGCGCTTCGATGAGGCGGCCCGCATCCAGCTGGACCGGGGCGAGATCCCTGCTGCAGTCGGGCGAGAGAGCGAGTGGCTGGGCGAACGCCTGGCCCAGCGCGGCAAGCTCGGGCGGCCTTTCCTCATCGAGTACGCCGGGCGCTGGATCCAGGTAGACGAGCGCCGCACCCGCAATGGCCATCTGGTTTGCGTGCGGCAGGACGTCAGCGAGTTGGTGGAGGCGCGCCGTGCGCTGAGCCTGGCCCAGGCGCGCTCGGAACGCCAGCATCGCCTTCTCGAACACGCCATCGACGCCATGCCGGTCGCGGTTGAGCTCTACGACGAGCAGGACCGCCTGCTGATGGTCAACCGGATGTTCCGCAGCTGGCATCCGCAGGTGGACTACGACAGCTTGCTGGGGCGCCGCTTTGAGGAGATGCTGCTCGAGGCGCACTCCCGCGGCATGCTGCCCGTGGATGCAGCGGGCGACCCCGAGCGCTGGATGCGCGAGCGCCTGGCGCAGCGACGCAGGGCAACCGAGCCGCTGGTGCAGTGCCTGCCCGACGGCCGCCGCACCCTCACCCAGGAGGCCGGCACACCTGACGGCCTGCTCGTGGTGACGCGGCAGGATGTCACCGAGCTGGTGCGCAAGGAGCAGGCGCTCTCGGCCGTGCACGCGCAACTGCAGGCCATCGTCGACACCGCCGGCGTGGCCATCGCCACCATTGCAGAGGATGGGCGCCTGCTCAGCCTCAACCAGGCCGCCGCGCGCCTGGGTCAGCGGCCACTGGCGGACATGCTGGGTCAGCCGGTCAGCAGCCTGTTGGCTCCCGAGGTGCAGCAAGCCGTGGTCGAGGAATTCAATGCCTATCTGCGCGGGCAGCCCAGCGCGCTCATCGGGCGGCGTCGCGAACTGCCCGTGCTGCGCGCAGATGGCAGCCCGGGCTTGATCAGTGCCGCCATCACCGAGGTGCGAAGTGGCGACGAACGTCTGTTCGTCGCCGTATTCGACGACATCACCGAGCAGCGCTTGGCCGAGACCGCATTGCGCGAGGCCAATGCACGCTTGGAACAACTCTCGGCCACCGACCCGCTGACCGGACTGGCCAATCGCCGCCACCTGATGGAGCAGTTGCAGCGTCTATGGCTGCATGGCCAGCGTGAGAACAGCCCGATCGCCGCCCTGCTCATCGACGTCGACCACTTCAAGCGCTTCAACGACCACCATGGCCATCAGGCGGGTGATGCAGCTCTGCAATTGGTTGCCACCTTGCTGCAGCAGGCGGCCCGACGCGGCACCGATCTGGCGGCACGCTATGGCGGCGAGGAATTCGTGCTGTTGCTCGACCATTGCGACGCGGATGGCGCCCGCGAGCGCGCTGAGGTGCTGCGCCGTCTATTGATCGAACGCGCCCTTCCGCATGGCGACGCCCCCCTGGGGAGGCTGAGCGTCAGCATCGGCGTGGCCAGCCTGGTGCCCGTCCCGACGCTGCGCCCGGAGGAGCTCTTCAGCCGCGCCGACGCGGCGCTCTACCGCGCCAAAGACGCAGGTCGGGATCGCGTTTCCGAGTGATCGTTCAGGCCGCCAACGGCGTGCAGATGGCGTCGATGCGCGCCATGTGCTCGGCTTGCAGCTGATCGCGCAGCGCCAGCGCGCCCAAGTTCTCCTGCAGCTGCCCCACGCGGCTGGCACCCAGGATGACCGTGGAGACGTGCGGGTTCTTCATGACCCAGGCAATGGCCAGTTGCGCCAGGGTGCCGCCCAGTTCCTGCGCGATGGGTTCGAGCTGCGCTACCGCGGCGTTGCGCGCCGGGCTGGTCAGGCCTTCGCGCAGGAAGGCCATGCTGGGCAACGCGCCGCGGCTGCCTTCGGGGATCCCGTCCCGGTACTTGCCGCTCAGCAGGCCCGAGGCCAGCGGGCTCCAGGTCGTGAGGCCCAGCCCGCAGTCCTCGTAGAGGCGCGCGTACTCCTGCTCGACGCGGCGGCGGTGCAGCAGGTTGTACTGCGGCTGCTCCATCACCGGCTTGTGCAGGTGGTGGCGCTCGGCCACTTCCCAGGCGGCGCGGATGTCGGCCGCCGACCACTCGCTGGTGCCCCAATACAGCGCTTTGCCCTGCTCGATGATCGAATGCATGGCCCACACCGTCTCCTCGATCGGCGTGTGGGGGTCGGGCCGGTGGCAGTAGATGAGGTCGATGAAGTCCAGGCCGAAACGCTTGAGCGAGCCGTCGATGGCCTGCATCAGGTACTTGCGGTTCAGCGTGTCCTTGCGGTTGATGGGTGCGCTGGACTCCCGGTCGATGCCCCAGAAGTACTTGCTGCTGACGATGTAGTTCAGGCGCGGCCAGGAGAGTTGGCGCAGCGCCTCGCCCATCACGGTCTCGCTGGCACCCAGGGCATAGACCTCGGCGTTGTCGAAGAAGTTCACGCCGGCATCCATGGCCGCAGCCATCAACTCGACGGCCGCTTTCACATCGACCTGGTTGTGGTACGTGACCCAGGAGCCCAACGAAAGGGCCGAGACCTGCAGGCCGGAGCGGCCGAGACGGTTGTAGTGCATGGCATCTAGGGCCGCAGCGGGCCGGTGGTTTCGCGAGGCCGTCATCTTCGCTTCCCAGAATCGCCGCCTCCTCTCGTCACAGAACGACCATGCCCCTGCACAACCCTCTCCAGAGCCGCCCCGCCCACGAACCTTCGCGTCGCCAGTTCGTGGCGGGCGGCGCTGCCTTGCTGGCCAGCGTGCCCTTGGCCGCCTGCCTGGGCGGCGACGGCAGCGACCGACCCGTGGTGTTCACCCACGGCGTGGCCAGCGGCGACCCTTTGAGCGATCGCGTGATCCTTTGGACGAGGGTGCGCCCGCAGGAGGCCTCCGACTTGGGCGATGTGCTCGTGGGCTGGGAAGTCGCTCAGGATGCAGGCTTTGCGCAGGTCGTGGCCAGTGGCTTCGTGAACGCGAGCGCGGCCACCGATTTCACGGTGAAGGTGGACGCTACGGGGCTCAGCCCCGGCGTCCGCTACCACTACCGGTTCTCGACGGCGGCGCAGGTCTCGCCAGTGGGCCGCTGCAAGACCCTTCCTGCTGGTCAGGTGGCGCAAGCACGCCTGGCGGTTTTCTCGTGCGCCAACTACCCGGCGGGCTACTTCCACGCCTATGCCGAGGCCGCCAAGCGGGAACTGGACGCGGTGCTGCACTTGGGCGACTACCTGTACGAGTACGCCCCAGGGGGCTATGCCTCCACGCAGGCGGAGCGCATGGGCCGCGTGGTGCAGCCGGCCAAGGAGATCGTCACCTTGGACGACTACCGCCGCCGATACGCGCAGTACCGCAGCGACCCTGATCTGCAGGCGCTGCACGCCGCGCATCCCATGATTGCCGTCTGGGACGACCACGAAATCACCAACGACGCATGGCGCAATGGCGCCGAGAACCACCAGGCCAGCGAGGGCGACTATGCAGCGCGCAAGGCGGCTGCGCTGCAGGCCTGGCACGAATGGCTGCCCGTGCGCACCGGCGCATCGCGCGAACAGATCTGGCGCCGCTTCGACTGGGGCAACCTGCTTTCGCTGCACATGCTGGACACGCGCATCGCAGGTCGCGATGAGCAGCTCGACTACGCGAACTTCATCGGTGCAACTGGCTTCAACGCCGCGGGCTTCACGCAGGCCATCTCCAACCCGGCGCGCCAGTTGCTGGGCACGGCGCAGCAGGCCTGGCTGCAGCAGCAACTGAGCAGTAGCAGCGCCACGTGGCAGGTGCTGGGTCAGCAGGTGCTGATGGGGCGCATGAACATTCCCGCGCCCATCCTGTTCGAGGCCAACCAGCCCGGCACGGGCGTGAGCGTGAGCACCTACGCCGCCATCGTGCAGAAGGCGCAGACCAACCCGGCGGCCCTCACGCCTCAGGAGCAGGCCGTGCTGGCACAGCCCTCCATCCCGTACAACCTCGACGCTTGGGACGGCTATGCGGTGGCACGCGAAACCGTGCTGGGCACGGCGGCCGCGCTGAACAAGAACCTGGTGGTGCTGGCGGGCGACACCCACAACGCCTGGGCCAGCGACCTGCGTCTGCTCAACGGCACGCCGGTGGGCGTGGAGTTCGCCACCTCCTCGGTCAGCTCGCCCGGCTTCGAGGAGTACCTGCCGAACGAGAACCCGGCGTTCCTGGCCGGGTCGCTGGCCCAGCTCATTGACCCGCTGGTCTGGTGTGACACCTCGCGGCGCGGCTTCCTGGAGCTGACCTTGACCCCGGCGGCATGCCGCGCGGATTTCGTTTTCACCTCCAGCGTGTTCGAGCGCAGCTACACGGCCAGCACCGGTCGCAGCCTGCAAGTGCTGGCGGGGGGAAGGCGCATCGTCAGCGCCTGAGCACAATGGCGGCGTGAAGCACACGCGCCAAATCGCTGTCGTAGGAGCTGGGCCGGTCGGCTTGGCCCTTGCCTGCGCCGCTGCCACGGCCTTGCCTGGCTGTTCGATCCAGCTATTCGACGCCGGGTCCATTGACGGCCAGGTGAGGGCGGATGCCCGCACCCTGGCGCTCAGCCTCGGATCCATCCAGTGGCTGCGCCGCCTGCAGGCCTGGCCTGCCGGTGAAGCCGAGGCGATGACCGAAGTCAGCGTCAGCCAGGTCGCGCCCGGCCGGTGCGACCTGCGCCTGCGCGCCGGCGAAGTCGGCGTGGCCGAGCTGGGCGCCGTGCTGCCCTACGGGGCGCTGCACGCCGCGCTGCAGCGCCGCTGGCTGGCGCTGGCGGCGCAGGAACCCCGG
>JAFLDE010000060.1 GCA_017302655.1 Burkholderiales bacterium | reverse complement strand
ACCACGCGTTCCCGCGCCCGCAGCGCAGGCGGCTGTCACGTCCGGCGCGGCGGCGGCCGTCTCGCGCTTCGGCGCCACCGAGCGCGCCGAACCCGATGCCCTGCACAGCCAGCTGAGCGGCAACTTCGAGGGTTGGGGGCCCCGCAGCGTGTTCACGCTCGCCAATGGCCAGCGCTGGGCGGTGGCCGATGGCTCTTCGGCCGTGCTGTGGCTGCAGTCGCCGAAGGTGACGGTGCGCCGCGCCGCGCTCGGCGGCTACCGCATCGAGTTCGAGGGCAGCAATCAGACGGCGCGTGTGCGCCGGGTGGACTGAGTTCCGCACGGACCTTGAGGCAGAGCAAGTCCCCCGGGTAAACGACAGGGCGGCGGGCTCCTAGACTGCGCAGCACCCAGCCGAGGAGACGCGGACTGTGCTGCCGACCGATACGAAAAACCCCGACTACTTTCACAAGGTCGTGGATTGCCAGTGGGCCTGCCCGGCCCACACCCCGGTGCCGGAGTACATCCGGCTGATCAGCCAGGGCCGCTTCGATGAGGCCTACATGGTCAACTGGGTGAGCAATGTCTTCCCAGGCATCCTGGGCCGCACCTGCGACCGGCCCTGTGAGCCCGCCTGCCGACGCGGTCGGGTGGAAGAAAAGAACTTGGCCAAACCCGAGCCGGTGGCGATCTGCCGGCTCAAGCGGGTGACGGCCGACTTCAAGGGCGAGGGGGTTCGGGCGCTGATGCCGCTGCCGCCCAAGGCACGCAACGGCCGGAAGGTCGCCTGCGTGGGCGCCGGACCGGCCTCGCTGACCGTCGCGCGAGACCTCGCTGCCCAGGGCTACAGCGTCACCGTATTCGACGGCGAGGCCAAGGGCGGGGGCTTCATGCGCAGCCAGGTGCCGCGCTTTCGTCTGCCTGAGGAGGTGATTGACGAAGAAGTGGGCTACATCACCCAGCTGGGTGTGAACCTGCGCTGCGGCCAGCGCATCGACTCGCTCAAGGCCCTGCTGGCCGAGGACTGGGACGCCGTCTTCGTGGGCAGCGGTGCGCCGCGCGGGCGCGACCTGCCTGATCTGCCGGGCCGTGCCACGCCCGGCATTCACATCGGCATCGACTGGCTGGCCTCGGTGTCCTTCGGCCATATCGACAAGGTGGGCCAGCGGGTGCTGGTGCTGGGCGGTGGCAACACGGCGATGGACTGCTGCCGCTCCGCCCGGCGCCTGGGCGCCGAAAGCGTGAAGGTGCTGGTGCGTTCGACCTACGCGGACATGAAGGCCAGCCCCTGGGAGAAAGAAGACGCGGAGCACGAGGGCATTCCCATCCTGCCCTGTCACTCGCCGCTGGCCTTTCTGGTCGAAGACGGTCGGCTCGTGGGCATGCGCTTCGAGATCGTCGAGTCGGTCTACGAGAACGGCCGGCGCCAGCTGGTGAGCACAGGCCGCACGGTGGACGAGCCTTGCGACGAGGTGCTCATCGCCGTGGGGCAGGAGAACGCTTTCCCTTGGATCGAGGCCGATGCCGGCGTCGAGTTCGACCGCTGGGGCCTGCCGGTGCTGGGGGCGAACACGCACCAGAGCGCCTCGAACCCGCGCGTCTTCTTCGGCGGCGACGCCGCCTTCGGCCCGAAGAACATCATCACCGCCGTGGCGCATGGGCACGAGGCGGCCGTGAGCATTGACCGCTTCCTACATGGCGAGGACGTGAGCCGCCGACCGGCCCCGCATGTGAATCTGATGTCGCAGAAGATGGGCATCCACCAGTGGAGCTACGACAACGCGCCGGTGCGCGATGCCCGCCACAAGGTGCCCTGGGCTCAAGCCGAGGCGGCGCTGAAGTCGATCAAGGTCGAGGTGGAACTGGGCTTCGATGCGAAGGCGGCCTTCAAGGAGGCGCAGCGCTGCCTGAACTGTGACGTGCAGACGGTCTTCGCGCCCAAGCTCTGCATCGAGTGCGATGCCTGCGTGGACATCTGCCCGACCGACTGTCTGACCATGACCGAGGCCGGGGAGGAGGCGGAGCTGCGTGGACGGCTCACGGCGCCGGCCTTGAACCTGGCTCAGGATCTGTTCGTGAGCGAAGGGCTGAAGACCGGGCGGGTGATGGTGAAGGACGAGGACGTCTGCCTGCACTGCGGTCTGTGTGCGGAGCGCTGTCCGACGGGGGCCTGGGACATGCAGAAGTTCCTGCTGACGACGACGCAGGCGGGGGCGGCGTGTCGGGGGGATCTGCGGTGAGGCTCCAGTGGGTTGGTTGGGTGCTGAGGCCCTTGCAGCCCGCAGGGGTCTTCAACCCCTGCACCCCGACCCCCTTTTCTTTGCTCCGCCAAAGAAAAGGGGGGAAAAGAAAGGCGGGCCTGCTGCACTCGCCCCTCGCCTGTGGCGAGGGGTCCCCTGCGGTGCTCGCAAGCCGGCCCCGGCCAGAACTCGCTTCCGTTCGCTGCGCTCACTCCGCTCAAACAGACTGGCCGAGCTTGATGGGTCGTGTGCCTGCGGCACACGGGCCGACTTGCTGTGCTCCTCGGCGGCGCAGACGGCGAGCAGAAGCCAACAGCCAACAGCCGAACCTCGGCTCGTTGACTGCAGGCAGCGAGCGGACAGCTGGCTGTTTGGTATTCGGTTTCCCTTCCCCCTCTGCGCCGCCGAGCAGCGCAGGGAACCCCTCGCCATGGGCGAGGGGCGAGCGCAGTGCGGGGTCGCCTTTCATTTCCCCCCTTTTCTTTGGCGAAGCAAAGCAAAGGGGGTCGGGGTTTGGGGCGAAAGGCCCCAAGCGGTCTCACTCTAAGCAGGCCAATCCATGAGCCGCATCGAAGCAGTCAACGACTTCGTCATCAAGTTCGCCAACGTCAACGGCTCCGGCAGCGCCTCCGCGAACGAACTGTTCGCGCGGGCCGTGCTGCGCATGGGCGTGCCGGTGAGCCCGCGCAACATCTTCCCGAGCAACATCCAGGGCCTGCCTACCTGGTACGAGCTGCGCGTCTGCGAGGCCGGCTGGCTGGGCCGGCGCGGCGGCGTGGATCTGATGGTGGCGATGAACCCGCAGACCTGGGCCGCCGACCTCAAGGAGATCGAGCCCGGCGGCTATCTGTTCTACGACAGCACCAAGCCGCCGGAGTCCTTGCGCCCCGACGTGCACGCCATCGGCATGCCGCTCACCGCCATCTGCAACGGCACCTACGAGGACCCGCGCCAGCGCACGCTCTACAAGAACATCATGGCCATTGGCGCATTGGCCGAGTTGATGAGCGTCGAGCTGGATGTGGTCGAGAAGTTGCTGGCCGAACAGTACCGCGGCAAGGAGAAGCTGCTCGACGGCAACGTGCGCGCGCTCAAGGCCGGGGCCAGCTTTGCCCGCGAGCACCTGGCCGAAACCCACCCGGTGGGCCTGAAGGTGCGCCGCGCGGACGCGGTAGGCGATCGCATCTTTGCCGAGGGCAACGCGGCCACCGCGCTGGGCATGGTTTATGGCGGCGCCACCGTCTGCGCCTGGTACCCGATCACGCCGTCGACCTCGGTGGCCGAGGCGTTCAGCGCCTATTGCAAGCAATACCGCAACGACCCCGAGGGCGGCAAGCGACACGCCATCGTGCAGGCCGAGGATGAGATTGCCGCCATCGGCATGATCCTGGGCGCCGGCTGGAACGGGGCGCGCGCCTTCACCGCGACCAGCGGCCCGGGCATCAGCCTGATGACCGAGTTCCTCGGCTTCGCCTACTTTGCCGAAGTGCCGCTCACCATCGTCAACGTGCAGCGCGGCGGCCCCAGCACGGGCATGCCCACGCGCACCCAGCAGGCTGACCTGCTGGCCTGCGCGCAGGCGGGGCACGGTGACACGCAACATGTGCTGCTCTTTCCCGAGGACCCACGCGAGTGCTTCGACATGGCGGCCGATGCGCTGGACCTGGCCGACCGCCTGCAGACCCCGGTGATGGTCATGAGCGACCTGGACATCGGCATGAACCAGCGCCTGTGCCGGCCCTTCGAATGGGACGATGCCCGGCGCATGGACCGCGGCAAGCTGCTCACCAGCGAGGACCTGGAAGCCGGCAAGGAATTCGCCCGCTACAAGGACCTGGACGGCGACGCGCTGGCCTACCGCACCCTGCCCGGCACGCACCCGAAGCTGGGCAGCTATTTCACGCGCGGCAGCACGCACAACGCGCGGGCCGAGTACAGCGAGCGCGGCGACGACTACCAGTACATCGCCGACCGACTGGTGCGCAAGATGCAGACCGCCGCGCGCCTGGCCCCGCAGCCCCAGCTGCGCGCGGCCGCGCGCCCCACCCGCCTGGGCGTGCTGTATTTCGGCAGTACCAGCCCGGCCATGGACGAGGCGCTGGCCCTGCTGGCCGCGCAGGGGCTGCACCTGGACGCCTGCCGCGTGCGCGCCTACCCCTTCGCCGATTCGGTTGGGGCGTTTATCGAGGCCCATGACACCGTGTTCGTCTGCGAACAAAACCGCGACGCGCAATGCCGCCAACTGCTCATCGCCCAATTCGAGCCCGACCCGCGCAAGCTCAAGCGCCTGCTGCACTTCGACGGCACGCCCATCACCGCACGCTTCATCGCGCAGCGCATCACCCAGCAAGTGCTGGAGATCGCGAGCCAGCCATGACTTACATCGCCAAGCCCACACTGCACCACCCCACCCTGCGTCGCAACGCGGTGGGCTACACGCGGCGCGACTACGAGGGGCGCATCTCCACCCTGTGCGCCGGTTGCGGTCACGACAGCATCTCGGCCGCCATCATCCAGGCCTGCTGGGAAGCCGACATCCAGCCGCACCGCGTGGCCAAGATGAGCGGCATCGGCTGTTCCAGCAAGACGCCCGACTACTTCCTCTCCGCCAGCCATGGCCTGAACAGCGTGCACGGGCGCATGCCCTCGGTGCTCACCGGGGCCAGCCTGGCCAACCGCGAACTCTTCTATCTGGGCGTGAGCGGCGACGGCGACTCCGCCAGCATCGGCATCGGTCAGTTCGTGCACGCCATGCGCCGCCGCGTGCCCATGCTCTACGTCGTCGAGAACAACGGCGTCTACGGCCTGACCAAGGGCCAGTTCTCGCCCACCGCCGACCTCGGCAGCCAGAGCAAGAAGGGCGTCAGCAACATCGACTCTGCCGTCGATCTGGTGAGCATGGCCCTGCTGCTCGGTGCCACCTATGTGGCGCGCGGCTTCAGTGGGGACAAGACCCAACTCGTGCCCCTCATCAAGGGCGCGCTGCAGCATGGCGGTGCCGCCTTCATCGACGTCATCAGCCCGTGCGTGGCCTTCAACAACCACGCCGGCAGCACGCGCTCCTACGATCATGTGCGCGAACACAACGCCGCGCTCAACCGCATCGATTTCATCGACCTGGCCACCGCACCCGAAGGCTCCAGTGACGTGATGGATGTGCCCCAGGCCGATGGCAGCCTGCTGCGCCTGCGCAAGCTGCGCGAAGAACACGACGTGAGCGACCGCGACGCCGCCCTGGCCAGCATCCAGCGCCTTCAGGCTGCGGGCGAGTTGCCGACTGGCCTGATCCACGTGAACACGCAGGCGCGGAATCTGCATCAGCAGTTGGAACTGAGCAAGACGCCGCTGAACCAACTCGACGAAACGGCCCTGTGCCCGGGGGCTGCTGCGCTGCAGACCATCAACCAGCGATTGCGATGAGTCGGCTTGCCAGCACCCTGCTATGCCTTGTGCTGGCGTTGCTCACGCCGCCGGCGTCGGCCACGCGCGCCGTGCTGGCCGACCCGCCCTTCCAAACCGTGGCCGACGCCGGCGCGATCGCCGACAGCGTGGTCTCGGCGCTGGCCGTGGACCGCACGGGCTTCCTCTGGGTCGGCACCGCGGTGGGTCTGGTGCGCTACGACGGTCACGAATTCCGCCGCTTCGCCGCGACCGTCGTCCCTGACGAGCCGCAACGCAACCTCTTTGTACGCAGCCTGCTGGTGGCCCGCGATGGCCGGCTGTGGATCGGCTCCGACCGCAGCGGTCTGGCGGTGCTCGACCCGGTGACCGAGCAATGGAGCTTCCACCAGCCGCTGGACGCCAAGGGTCGACCCGCCGGCACGGTGCGCACGCTGGCTGAAGACGCCGACGGCGGCATTTGGGCGGGCACCATCGGCGGGGGACTGCACCGCCTTGAGCCGAGCGACGGGAGCTGGCGCCGCTTCGATCAGAGCGACGGTCTGCCCGACGCCCGCGTGCCCGTCCTCATGCTGGACCGCGACGGCAGCCTTTGGGTGGGCACATGGAACGGCGTGGCGCGGCGTCCCAAGGGCGGCCAGCGCTTCGAACCGGTTCGCATCGAGGGTCTGCCCGAGGGGCGGGTCATCACCTTGCTGCAACGTGACGCCAAGGGGCGGCTCTGGTTGGGCACGCAGCGTGGCGAGTTGCTGCGCAGCGAGCCGGGCGATCGCAGCTGGCGCTGGCTCGACCACGGCGAAAGCGGCCACGGCAGCCCGCAAGGCTTGGAGGAGATGGAACACGAGGAGGTCTGGGTCGGACGCTCGGGCGGCTTGGAGATCCGACAGGCGCAGGACGGCAGCCTGTTGCGCCATCTGCGCTACAGCGCGTCCCGCCCATGGGGCCTGGGGGGGGCGGATGTCCGAGTGATGGCCCGCGACCCGAGCGGCCTGCTCTGGCTGGGCAGCTATGGCGGTGGCCTGCAGAAGCATGTGCCCAACAGCGGCGCCATCTGGGTGCGGCGCGGCGATGGCGACGAAGGCAGCGTGCTCGGTGTCGTGGATGTGCGCAGCCTGGCCGAGCATCGCAACGGCGAGATCTGGGCCGGCACCAGCGATCGCGGCGTGGCCGTGCTCGACCCGCAGTTGCGGGTGCTGGCCGAACTGCGCCCCAGCCCGAACGGCTACCGGGGCGGTCGAGCCGGGGGCTTGGCCCTGTCGGTCGATGGTGCCCATGCCTTTGTAGCCAGCGACGCAGGCGTCGCGCAATTCGACGTGGCCACGCGGCGCTGGCTGCGCAATCTGCCGGTGGGGCGTGACCGCGTACGCGCCCTGCGCGCCTTGCCGGACGGCAGCGTGCTGGCCGGCGCGCAGGACGGCCTGTACCGCTGGTGGCCGGGTCATACGGCTTTCGAACGCCTGTCGCTGGCGGGCGGCACGCCGCTCACGGGGGATGTCAATGCCATCGCGCTGCGCGAAGACGGTGGGGTTGTCGTCGGCGGCGAGCGCGGCCTGTACACCCTGGCGGCGGGCGCCGATGCCCTGCAAGCCCTCAAGGCCGAAGGACTCGACAACGTGCTGGGTCTGCTCTTCGATCGGCGCGGCCGGCTGTGGGTGGATACAGAACAAGGCTTGTGGCGCTTCGATTTGGCGGGACAACGAATTGAAGGCGCCGAGTTCGTCAGCCAGCGCATCGGCAAGGCTGGCCAGGCCTTCGGTGCCAACTTGGCGGAGGATGCGGACGGTCGCATCTGGACGCATCGCGGTGCACTCGATCCGGCGCGCCTCCAGTACGACGAGATTGGTCTGGCCGACGGTGTGGACTTCGGCACCGGCTGGTTCCGTTCCTACACCCCATTGCGCGATGGGCGCCTGCTGTTCGGCGGCAGCCGTGGCCTGCTGGTCATCGAGCCGCAGCGCTTCAGGCCGTGGCACTACGCGCCGCCCGTGGTCGCCACGCGGCTGCGCGTGCACGGCCAGGACCAACCCCTGGCTCGCCTACGGCCGAAACTTGTGCTGAACCCCGAGGAGCCGGGCTTCAGTCTCGACTTTGCCGTGCTCGACCTCAGCCAGCCAGGGCGCAATCGCTACCGCCACCGTCTCCTGGGAGTCAGCGACACCTGGGTCGACTCGGCGTATGAACTGCACACGGCCGCCTACAACGGGTTGCCGCCGGGCGATTACCAACTGCAGGTGCAAGCCACCAACCGCAATGGCCAGTGGAGCACGGACACCCTGATGGTGGACCTGCTCGTGCTGCCCGCCTGGTGGCAGACCTGGTGGGCGCGACTGGCGGCGCTGGCCACCTCGGTGCTGGCCATCGCCGGCCTGCTGCGCTGGCGAACCCGCCAGCTGGCGGCGCGCCAGCACTGGCTGGAGCAGCGCGTGGCCGAGCGCACCGAGCAGCTGCAGGCCGCGCAGCGCGAATTGGAAAACTTGGCGCGGACCGATGCGCTCACCGGTCTGTACAACCGCCGCTTTGCGGCCGAGAAGCTCGACGACGATCTGCGCCTGGCGCGACGGCGGCTTGAAGAAGCGCAGCGCCTCGGTCAACCACCGCCGCCTGATGCCGACCTGTGCTTCTTCCTCATCGATCTCGACCATTTCAAGGAGGTCAACGACCGCTTCGGTCATGCGGCTGGAGATGCCGTGCTCAAACAGATGCGCGAACGCCTGCAGCTCGTGTTCCGCGACGCGGACTACCTCGTTCGCTGGGGCGGAGAGGAGTTCCTGGTGGTGGCGCGGGGCACTTCGCGCAGCGCCGCCCCCGAGCTGGCCGAGCGGCTGCGCCGTGCGGTGGGAGATCAAGCCTTTGACCTGCCGGGCCTGAGCGCAATCAGCCTGCGGCGCAGTTGCTCGGTCGGCTTCGCCGCCTGGCCGGTGCAGCCGGCGCTGCCGCGCGCAACCGGCTGGCAAGCCGTCATCCAGCTGGCCGACGCCGCGCTCTACACCGCCAAGCGCGAAGGGCGCGACCGTTGGGTCGGTGTCGGGAGCGCCCAGCGCCTGGCACCCGAGCGCTTGAACGACAGCCTGGCCGCTGACGGGCAGCTGCCGGCTGGATTGCAGCTGCTTCGCTCGACGGACCCCGACGCGTGGCGCGATGCAGAGCGGGGCGAGCGTTGACCTGGTCGCCTTCGGGCAGCGGCCCACGCCTTGGCCCCTCATTCGAACGTCGCTGCGCGCTCACAGGGGTCTATCGGCGCTTCACTAGGGCCTGCTAACACTACGCGAAGCCACGCGAAAGGGCCTGTTGGGCCGGCAGCCAAGGCGCACGGCGCTGCCCAGGCTCGCGCCTGGGCAAGCCGGGCAACGCAGGATCCCGGCCCAACAGGCCCTTTCCCTCCGGGTTGCCACCTAAAACGGCGCCCACTTTGTTGCGAAGCCTCGCTGGTGCACGCGCACCAGCTTCGTTTCGCGCCGCGTTGGCGCCGTTTTGGGATGGCAACGCGCTGACTTCCCGTAGTGTTAACAGGCCCTAAAGCCCCTGCAAACGAGGGAACGCCGCGGCGTGCGGGAAGCTGGCCGCCAGCGTGGGTGCATCCGCTCCGAACCAGCGCGCCAGTTCCACCCCCAACTGTTCGTTGGCTGTGCTTGGCACCCAGGTGCCCTGGCCGAGATCGTCGGGCCCGTTGATGAGCAGCTGCGGGAAGCGCCCCAGCAGGCGCCCACCCGGCAGGCCGCCGCCCATCACGAGGTGATGGTTGCCCCAGGCGTGGTCGGTGCCGGCGCCATTGCTGGGCAGGTTGCGGTTGAAGTCGCTGGCGGTGAACAGGCCAACCTCCTGCACGCGGTTCATCTCCACCAGCGCGGCATGAAAGGCGGCAATGGCGTCGCTGAGCTCGCCGAGCAATTCGTTCTGCCGCTGCAACTGGTCGTCGCCATGCGTGTCGAAGCCGCCGATGGAGCAGAAGAAGCACTGCCTGGAGAGGCCCAGCTGCGCTTGCGCCTGGATAAGCCGTGCCGCCATCTGCAGCTGCTGACCCAGCCCGGTGCCGGGGAAGGCCGTGGTCAGGGTGCTGCTGGTCACGGCGGCGGCAAGCACGCGCTGGTTCTCGATCGAGCGGCCCACCATGTTCAGCCAGGTCTGCTCGAAGGGGTCGGTGCGGACCTCGCCCAAGAGGGTGCCGACGGCCTGAGACAGCGGGTCGCTGGAGCCGGGGCTGTAGAAGTCGAAGCCGAACTGGCCGCCGGGTGAGACGCGGTAGGGGCTGAGGGTCTGGTCGCCGGCCTGCCAGATGTTGCCGCCAGCCAGGCTGATGGCGCTGTAGCCGCGGTTCGTGCTGCCGGGCGCGACGCTGCGCTCCAGCAATCGCCCACCCCAGCCATGGCGGGACACCGCCTCCGCCAGCGCCGACTGGTTGGCGTTCTGCTGGTCGGAATGGGAGTACAGGTTGCCCGGCAGCGGCACGCGGCGGTTTTGGATGTCGGCCTTGGTGGTGGGCACCAGCAGCGCGCCAATGTTGGCCACGACGCTGGCCTGGCCGGCGTTCACCAGTTGCTGCACGCCGGCCATGGCCGGGTGCAGGCCGTAGCGCTCGGCGCCGGTGTTGACGAGGTTCAGCGGCAGCAAGGCTTCGCGGGCGATGGCCAGGTTGGGCCGGGCGCGCTGGTAGTCGCTCCAGCGGGCGTCCACCGGCACCAGGGTGTTGTTGCCGTCGTTGCCACCGAACAGGAACACGCAGACCAGGGCGCGGTAGCCGGGGCCGCTGGTCTGGGCCAGCGCCTGCATCAGCGGCCAGGGTGTGAGGGCGGCGGCAGCGCCGGCTTGCAAGAAGCTGCGTCGTAGGAGCATGTCGGTCTCCGGCTCAGTGTTGGACGACGAAATCGGGCGACAGGGCCACCACCGTGAGCGCCTGGCGCACGCGGGTGCGCAGGCGGTTGGGTGCGATGGCGTTGATGAGGGTGAGCAGGCGCTGGCGCGTGGCGGCGCTCATCTGCAGGCTGAAGAAGAGCAGGTCCAGCTCATCCACCAGGCGCGTGGCGTCGCCCGCCAGCAGGCGCAGGGGTTCGAGGTTCAGGCGCACGCGGTGCTCCTCGGGCCAGCCGTAGCCGCCGGACTGGAACAGCCCGTGGAAGAAGTTCAGCGATCCGGCGGTGCTGGTCTCGCTGGTGATCTGGAACTCCGGCGCCACCATGCCAGCGTCCATCAGGGGTCCGGCGGGGCGGAAGAAGGGCGAGTAGAAGTTGAAGACCGAAGGTGCCAGCAGCGGGCTCTGGCCGAGGGCTTCGTCGGCGCTGTCCAGGTAATGGATGCGGTTGCTGCCGCTGGTGCTGGTAGCACCCAGCGCGCGCAAGAAGTGCGCGAAACGGATCACCGGCTCGCGCAGCTTGCCGAAGCGCGGCGCCCCGCCGGCAGCGTCGCCGCGCGCTTCCTTGTCGAGCAGGACGGCGCGCAGCACCGCCAGCAGGTCGCCGCGCACGCCGCGGCCGTTGTTGGCGAACGCTGCGGCCACCCGCGCAACATAAGCTGGGCTGGGGTTGCTGGTGACGAAGCGCTGGATCATCTGGCGGCCGAAGAAGGGGCCGACGTTGGGGTGCTGGAAGATGCAGTCCAGCGCGTCGTCCAGGTCCTTCTGCGGCGTCTGGCCGGCGGGCAGGCGGCGGCCGTCGAGCAGCAGCTTCTCGCCCGGCTCGTGAAAGGCCGGCCAGGCTTCCATCGGGCGCTGCCACAGCGCCTCGTTGTTCTCGTCGGGGCAGAGGAAGTCCTTGGGATCGGCGGTGTTCAGCCCGCCGAATCCCCAGCCGGTGAAGGCGCGTGCGAAGCCGCGGATCACCGGTTCGTCATAGGTCGGAATCGGCCGGCCGTTGCCGTCGAGCTGGGTGCTGCCGTCGGGGTTCAGCTTCACCAGGCCGATGGAGAAAAGCTGCAGCACCTCGCGCGGGTAGTTCTCATTGGGGTGTGTGCCTTCGACCGGGTTCTCCTTCTGCGACTTGAGCATGTTCAGGTAGTAGCCCATGGCCGGGTGGCGCGACACCTCGCCCAGCAAGGTGCGGAAGTTGCCGAAGGCGTTGCGGTTGAGCAGGTCCAGGTAGCTGCTCATGGCGTGCGGGCGAAGGTCCGGTGCGATGTTGCTGATCACGAAGAACTGCAGCAGCGCCCAGCTCATGCGCGCGCGCAGCTGGTCCTCGCCCCAGAGCCACTGCTGCCAGATGGCCTCGTAGCTCAGCTCCTCGGGGACGTAGGTCTTGCCGTCGCGGTCGCGCTGCGCCTGCAGGTAGTCGATGTGCAGGGCAGCCGGCCGCTTGGCTTGCCCGCTGATCCAGGCGTCGAAACCGAGCTGAACCATGGCGTCGATCTGCGCGGCGCCGGTCGGCCCGAAGCTGGCTTGGCACAGGAAGCGCGCCGCATCGCGCCGAGTCGGCCGCGGCTGCAGTCCACCGGGGCTGAGGGCGCTGCCTTGCTCGCGCGCCGCCAGGGCCTGGGTGCTGGGAGCGCCCTCGGCACTGGCGGGTGGCGCGTTCTCGCCGCCGCCGCAGGCACTCAGCAGCAGGGCGGCCGCACTGGCCGCTGCGGCCGTGTTCAATGCCGGGGCCTCGGTGTCGGGCGCTTGCGGCCGTGCGGCGGGCAGCGCGGACAGGGCGAGCAGGACGTCGACGGACTCGGCCTCGGTGGACATAGCGGGCTCCGGTGGGGTAGGGCGACGCGACTGTCTGCCCAATCCCCACCACAGACCGTCAGCAAGGGTGAGCGGCTGTCACCGGCGCGTGAGCGCCTTCAGCAGGTGCCCGGCGTGAGCACCAGGCCGCGACGCCCACGCTTGGCCAGCAGCAGCAATTGGTCGGCCGCGCGCAGCAAGCCGGAGGGCGAGCCCGGACTGGTCAGCGAGTCCGTGGCGCCGGCCGAGAAGCTCTGCTCGGTCAGCTGCTCGCCGCCCTCGAGCTGAAACACCTGCGCCTTCCAGTCGGCCAGCAAGGCTTCGGTCTTGTGGCGCGCATCCATGGCGCGGGTGTGCGGCATGAGCAGGCAGAACTCCTCGCCGCCGTAGCGGAAGGCCAGGTCGCTCTTGCGCAGGTGGCTGCGCAGCAGCGTGCCGAAGGCGGCCAGCAACTGGTCGCCCGCCGGGTGGCCGTGTTCGTCGTTCACGCGCTTGAAGTGGTCGAGGTCGATGATGACCACGGCCAGCGGCGACTGCTCGCGCTGCGCCAGGGCGAGCACGGCCGGCAGCATTTCATTCAGGTGGCGGCGGTTGGCCAGGCCGGTGAGCGCGTCCTGCGTCGCCTGCGCACGCAGTTGCTCCTGCAGGGCTTCGACCTCGGCCATCTTGCGCGTCAGTTTCTCGTGCGCCTCGGCCAACTCGCGGCGGGCGCGTTCGGCGGCCTGGCGGCGCGCGTCGTGCTCTTCCAGGCGCTGCTGCAGTTGCAGCAACTCGGTCTGCAGCATGGCGGCCTGGTAGCGCGCGCTGCTGGCGCGCTGCGCGCGCTCGGCCTGCAGGCGCTGCCATTCGCGCAAGGCCAGCAAAGCCGGTTCAGCTTCGCCTGCAGCTTCGTGGAGCTCGGCGCGCACCAGCGCATGCTGGCAGCGCAGGCGCAACGGTGCACGGTCGTCGCCTTCGGCATCCAGCAGCTCGCTGACCTCCTGGAGCGCCGCCAAGCCCTCGCGCGGCCGGCCGCGAAGGCGCAGGGCCAGTGCGCGCGCCAGCTGGATCTCCAGTCGCTCCTCGGGCAGTTCGTGCGAGGCCGCGGCCAACAGGCGGTCGGCCAGCGGCAGGTCGCCAGCACGCAGCGCGGCATGGGCCATGATCTCGAAGTGCATGGGTACCAAGCCCCCGCCGCTTGGATCGACCACGGCGTCGGCGATGCGCCGGGCATCGTCCAGCGCTTCGGACGCGCGACCAAGCTCGGTCAGGCAGATGGCGCGGTTGACCAGCAGCACCGTGTGCAGGCGCCCGTTGCGGATGCTCTCGATGCGCTCCAGCCCGCGCTCGGCTTGGCGCAGGGCTTCGTCGTGGTCGCCCAGCTCGATCAATTCGTGCGACAGATTGCAGTACAGCGCGATGTCGTAGCCATTGCCGCGTTTGGGCCCGGCGTCGCGCAGCGCCTGGTACATGTAGGCGAAGGCGGTTTCGGAATTGCCCTGCGCCGAGTAGCAGCCGGCGATGGCGTTGAGCAGCACGCCGCGCTGCTCGTTGCGCAGCAGGCCGAGGCCCTCGTCGCGCAGCGGCAGCAGTTCGGACAGGGCGGCACTGGCGCGACCCTGCCGCCACAGCGCCCGGGCGTGACCGGTGATGGCCAGCAACTCGCCCGGCCGGTCGCCCAACAGCGCCAGGCGTTCTTGCGCCCGCGCCAGCTCGGCCTGGGCCTCGGCCGGGGTGGCGAAGTACAGCTGGTGGTAGCCGCGCACCAACTGGGTCCAGGCCAGGCCGCCGGCGTCCTGGTCCTTCTGCGCGCGTGCCCAGGCGCGCTGCAGCAGGCGGAAGGCTTCGCCGGCATCGACATGCAGCAGCCGCCAGGCACGTTGCGCCTGGCGCTGGGCGTAGGAGGTGCGGCCGGAGCTCACGGGCGCGGAGGATAAGGCCCCGGCTTGCTCGTGCACCGGCCCGCACGGCCACGGAGAATGCCGGCATGGATTCGCTCACCATCACCCGCCCCGACGACTGGCACCTGCACCTGCGCGACGGGGCCGCGCTGACCGCCGTGCTGCACTTCACCGCACGCCAGTTCGCGCGTGCCATCGCCATGCCCAATCTGCGCCCGCCCGTCACCACCGCGGCGCAGGCGGTGGCCTACCGCGAGCGCATCCTTGCGGCGCTCCCTCGGGAAGGCACGGGCTCGGGCTTCCAGCCCTTGATGACCCTCTACCTGACCGACAACACCACCGCCGAGGAGATCGAACGTGCCAAGGCGGCGGGCGTGGTGGCGGTGAAGCTCTACCCGGCCGGTGCCACCACCAACAGCGATGCGGGCGTGACCGACATTCGCAAAACCTACGCCGCACTCGAAGCCCTGCAACGCCAGGGCATGCTGCTGCTGGTGCATGGCGAGGTGACCGAGGGCGAGATCGACGTGTTCGACCGCGAGGCGGTGTTCATCGAGCGCGTCATGCAACCGCTGCGCGCGGACTTCCCCGAGCTCAAGGTGGTGTTCGAGCACATCACCACGAAGGAGGCGGCCGAGTACGTGGCCGGCAGCTGCCGCCACACGGCCGCCACGGTGACGCCGCAGCACCTGCTCTACAACCGCAACTCCATCTTCATGGGCGGTCTGCGCCCGCACTACTACTGCCTGCCGGTGCTCAAGCGCGAAGTGCACCGCCAAGCGCTCATCCGCGCCGCCACCAGCGGCAGCCCGAAGTTCTTCCTGGGCACCGACAGCGCGCCGCACGCCGCACAGCTCAAGGAGAACAGCGTTTGCGGCGCCGGCTGCTTCACGGCGCCGGCCGCGCTGGAGCTCTACGCCGAGGCCTTCGAGGCCGCAGGCGCGCTGGACAAGCTCGAAGCCTTCGCCAGCTTCTATGGCCCGGACTTCTACGGTCTGAGCCGCAACACCGGCACCGTGACCTTGAAGCGCGAGCCTTGGCCACTGCCTGAGACCTACCCCTTCGGCGACGCCACCATCAAGCCCCTGCGAGCCGGCGAGACGCTGAACTGGCGCCTGCAGTGAGATTGGCCGTCAACGGCTGCGAGCTGTTCGTCGAGGTGCTTGGCCCCCAGCTGGTGCCCGAGGGGCCCTCGATGCGCGAACGACCCACCCTGGTGCTGCTGCACGGCGGGCCGGGCGCCGACCACAGCATTTTCCGCCCGTTGCTAGACCCCCTGGCCGACATGGCGCAGCTGCTGCTCTACGACCACCGCGGCAACGGCCGAAGCGGTGCGAGCGAGCCCGCGCACTGGAACCTCGCGCAATGGGCCGACGACCTCGCCGCCTTGCTTCATCAGTTGGGCATCGAACGCCCGGTGGTCTATGGCGCGAGCTTCGGCGGCATGGTGGCGCAGGCCTTTGCCACCCGGCATCCGACGCAGCTGGCGGCCTTGATCCTGGAAAGCACCGCAGCGCGTGGTGGCGCCTTCACCGCGCAGCGCATCGCCAAGTTCGCCGAGCTGGGCGGGCCCGAGGTGGAGGCTCTGGCGCGCCGGCGCCTGGTGGATGGCGACACCAGTGAGGCCGTCTACGCGGACTGGTTGCGCCTGTGCGTGCCGCTCTACACCCGCCAGCCGCTGCCGTCCGAGTGGTTCGCACGCATTCAGGGCCGCAGCGCCGTCACACAGTGGTTCACGCGGCCGCAGGGTGAGGGCCTGCTCTTCGACTTTCGCGCCGCGCTGGCCGCCGTGCGCTGCCCGGTGCTGCTGATGGGGGGCAGCGACGACCCCATGGTGCCGATCGAGAACCTTCATGAACTGGCCGCCGCGCTGGCCCAGGCGCCGCTGCAGGTCGAGGTGTTCGAGGGCTGCCGGCATATCCTCGCGCACGACGAGCCGGTGCGCTTCTTTGCCACCATGCGCCGTTTCTTGAACCCAGGGAGTTGGACATGAAGGTCATGCTGCTGATTGACGCGGACAACGTCAGCGTCGAGGTCATCGAGTCCACCATCGAGCACCTGCTTCGGCAGTACGGAGCGCTGCATGGCCGCCGCGCCTACTGCAACGCCGAAAGCGCGCTCAAGCATCAGGCCCTGTTCAAACGATTGGGCATCCGGCCGATGGTCAATCTGGCGGCAGGCAAGAACAGCACGGACATTGCGCTGGCCGTCGACGCCATCGAACTCGTGATGCGCGAGCGACCAGAGGTGCTGGCCATCGCCAGCAGCGACTCGGACTTCGCGCCGCTGGTGACCCGTGTGCGCGAAAAGGGTTGCAGGGTGCTCGGTTTTGGCCAGCAAGGCAAGACCGGCGAAGCCACGGTGGCCCTGTACGACGAGTACCAGCAGTTCACGGCCAAGGGGGCCGAGGCCGAGGCCTTGCCGGCGAAGAAGGCCGCGCCAGCCAAGAAGATCGCTGCGCCCAAAAAGGTCGCTGCGCCGAAGAAGGTTGCGCCCGTCAAGGCTGCAGCCCCGGCGAAGAAGGCAGCCGTCGGCAGCCAGGCGGCGCCCGCGAAGAAGGCGGCACCGGCCAAGAAGACGAGCAAGGCCTCGGTGGCCGAGAAGGTCGCTGACGTGGTCGCCGACCTGATCGGCTTCAGGCCTCTGCAGGCATTGCCGGAGGAAGTCAGCAAGATCTTGCAAGCCGCACCCGAGCTCACGGACCACCGGCCCCATGAACTCAATGCGGTGGCCATGCACCTCCGCGAGGGCGGCGTGCTGGGCAAGAGCCAGAGCTCGACCAAATTGCTGCGCAAGCATCCCGATCACTTCGAGCTGATGCCTGCGGATCAGCCCAACAAGGTGCGGCTGCGCGATTGATCTCCGCCGCAGGACCCTGGATGACGCCGCTGGCGCGCTGGCTGCCCATGCCTTTGCAGGACGTGGCCAACGCGCTCAATGTCCATCGGTCTGCAGTGCGCTTCGTGCCCCAGTCGGCCCTGCCCGAAGGCGAGGCCTACGAGGCCTTCATCTTCCGCACCGGCCAGGTGCCCACGCGCGACAACGCGCACGACCTGCTGAACGGCCTGATGTGGCTGGCCGAGCCCGACATCAAGGCCCGGCTCAACGCCCTGCAGGCGCAGGCCATCGCCCGCGACGGCGTGGGGGCGCAGCGTGGCCGTTTGCGCGACGCGCTGACCCTGTTCGACGAGAACGGCGCCTGGTGGCCGGACTGCCCGGCGCCCATCGCCGAGGCCTGGCGCCGGCGCGACTGGCGGGCCATGTTCGTCACCCATCGCGCGCTTTGGCAGCCCGGCGGCCCGCGCCTCTTCGGCCACGCGCTGCTGGAGCAGCTGGCCCTGGCGCCGCGCAAGGGTTTGTGCGCGCATGTGCTGCTGGCCGAGCCCCTCACACTGAGCGCGGAAGACTGGGCGGCCAAGCCCTTCCTGCCCCTGCCGGTGCTGGGCGTTCCCGGCTGGTGGCCGGGGCAGGATGCGCTCAGCTTCTACGATGACCCCGCTGTATTTCGCCCTTTGAAGTCCGCCGCATGACGTTGTTCCCTCGCCGGCTGCTGGCCAGCTTGCTCCTTCCGCTCGCCTTGCCCCTGACCGCATTGGCGCAACCCAAGCCCGTTCCCGAGCCCCCGGACACCGCCGCTTCGGCGGCGGCCGCACCGCTGTCGGCCAGTGCGCGCCGCCTGTTCGACGCCAGCCGCGCCCAGCTGGTGCAGGTGCGCACCCTGCTGGCGCAGCAGGACTCGCAGTCCAGCGTCGGCTCGGGCTTTGTGGTCAGCGAGGACGGGCTCATCGTCAGCAACTACCACGTGGTCAGCCAGGCGGCGCTGGAGCCGGCGGGCTACCGCCTGCGCTTCGTGGGCGCTGACGGGCGCCGGGGTTCTTTGCAGTTGCTGGCCATTGACGTGCGCCACGACCTCTCGCTGCTTCGCGCGGTGGACGAGGCCGGCAAGCCGCTGCGCTTTGCCCGCGCGCTGGCGTTCCGGCCGGCCACCGAGCCCCTGGACAAGGGCGACCGCATCTACTCGATGGGTCACCCGCAGGATGTGGCCTTCGCCATCGTCGAGGGCAATTACAACGGCCTGGTGGAGCGGCGCTTCGACCCGCTCATCTACTACGCCGGCTCGCTGAACCCCGGCATGAGCGGTGGCCCGGTGCTCGACGAACAGGGCCGGGTGGTGGGCGTGAACGTGAGCATGCTGCTGTTCTCGCAGCAGATGAGCTTCCTCATCCCCGGTGGCTTCGCCGAGGCCCTGGTGCAGCGTGCCAAGGACGCCAAGCCCATCCAAGGCCCGGTGTGGCCGCTGCTGCGCGAGCAGTTGCTGGCCTATGGCGAGGAGCTGACGCAGCGCTTCACCGCGCAGCCTTGGCGCCCCTGGGGCGGCGGCCAGGGCGAGGAGGGCCAAGGCCCGCGCTGGCGCATTCCCATCCCGCAGGAGCAGTTCCTGCGCTGCTGGGGCAGCAGCACCCCACCCGACGCCAAGGGCATGCGCTTCCAGCGCATGCAGTGCCGCATGGATCACGCGCTCTTCCTGAGCGGCCGCCTGCACACCGGCTACCTGGACGTGCAGCACGAGATTTACGACGGCAGTCGCCTCGGCGCCTGGCGCTTCGCGCGCCAGTACAGCGCCTCGTTCAAGAACGAGAACCTGGGCCGCAGCAACGACAAGGACCGCACCGCGCCGCATTGCACCGAGAGCTTCGTCGACGCCCAGGGCCTGCCGGCGCGCGCAGTGGTCTGCCTGCGCGCGCACCGCAAGATGGACGGCATTCACGACGTGACCGTGCTGCTCACTGCGGTGGATCAACCGACCGAAGGCCTGCTCGGCCGCTTCGACGCGCACGGCGTCGGGTTTGAACAGGCCATGAAGCTGGCGCGCCACTTCCTGGCCGGCTACGGCAAGCCGGGAGCCGCCCGATGAACGCCGCCCCGAATCTGCTGGCGCTCGTGGAGGTGATGGACGGCGACCAGGTGCGCCAAGCCTTCCCTGTGCATGCCCGGCCTGACGGTGAGCCGCCGCTGCCCCTGCGCCTGGGCCGTGCGCTGCACAGCGACATCGTGCTCGACGACCCGCACCTGGCGGCCGAGCATGCGCTGCTGCAGGTTGACGCCCAAGGGGCTCGGCTCAGCCTGCTGCCCAGCCTGAACGGCGCCATGCAGGGGCGCCGCCATTGGTGTGCCGGCGAGCAGCTCGAATGGCCGAGCGACGGGTTGCTGCAGCTTGGCCACACGCGCCTGCGTCTGCGCCATGCCGCCGCGCCGTTGGCGCCCGAGAAACCCATGCTGCACGCTCCGCGCTGGCTCGGCCTGCTGCTGCTGGCGGCCTTGCTCTTAGTACTGACCGCCTGGGACACCTGGGTCGGCCAGGATCCCGGTGCGCCGTGGATGGCTTTCCTGGCCCCGGTGCTCAGCGTGGGCGCCATGCTCGTCACCTGGGCGGCGCTTTGGGCGCTGGCCAGTCAGCTGTTCCAGCGCCGCTTCCCCTTCGCATTGCACCTGCGCAAGGTCATGCTCTTCTTGCTGGCGGTGCTGGTGTGCGTCGAGCTGCTGCCGGCGTTGGCCTTCGTGGCGTCTGCGCCCTGGCTGCTGCTGCCGGCCAAGCTGCTGCCCATCTTTGGTGGAGTCGCGCTGGTGTGGTGGCATGCCCGCGAAGTCTGGCCACGCGCCCGCCGGGTGCTGGGTTGGGTGCTGCTGGGGGGCACGCTGCTCTGGTTGATGAATGGATGGACCCGCCAGGAAGCGCTGCAGCACCGCTGGCGCGAGCCGTACCTGTCCACCGTGCTGCCCCCGGGTCTCCGCGCCGCGCCCTTGCGCAGCGTCGAGGCGCTGCTGCAAGACGCCGCGCAGCTGCGCGAGCCGCTCAAGGACAAGGCGGGCAAGGACGAGAACGGGGAAGACGAAGAGGGCGGCGAGGAAGGCTGAGCCTAGAAGCGGCAGTTGGACACGGTCGAGTGCGCCGTGATGCGGTGCGCTGGCAAGGCGTGACGACGCAGCGGGCTCGTGCCCGCAAGGAGGAGCAACGCCGCTAGCGTGCCGCAGCGCGGCGCACTCGGCCGTGTAGCGCTCTCACCCAAGCGGTAAACGTGGTCGGGAGCGAGTTTCTTTGTGGTGCTGCGGTCTTGCGTGCGGCGGTTAGCGGTCAACTGCCGCTTCTAGGCTGAGACAATCCCGCCGTCGTGAAGCGCTCCAGACCGCCGCTGGTGCTGGTCCCGAAAGGGCGCACTGGAGGAAGGTCCGGACTGCACAGAGCAGCGTAGTGGGTAACACCCATCCCTCGTGAGGGGCGGATCAGAGCAACAGAGACGAGTCGGTGCGGGCAAAGAGGAAGCGGTGCAAGCTGCGACCCACTTGACCGCCGCCCCGGGCGACCGGGGCGCGGGGGCGCTGGTGAAAGCCAGCGGTTCGCACCGGGTGCAACGGGCAATCTCTACGCGCAGCAACACCAAGTAGGCCGGCGTTGACGTGGCTCGCGGAGCCGGCGGGTAGGTGGCATCGAGCCGGGGTGTGAGCCCCGGCCCAGAGGAATGGCGGTCACCGGCCTCGAAAGAGGGCGGACACAGAATCCGGCCTATCGGGGCGCTTCACGACACCCCTGTTCGCAATGCCTTGGGTCACGGCGTGACGACTGGGTGCAGCCCAGGCGCTCGCCGATACTGCTCCGATGCACCCCCAAGCCGCGAGCCTCTGGCCGCACCCGCGCTGGATGCTCGCCGTGCTGCTGGCCGGCCTGGGCATGCTCGGCCCTTTCAGCATCGACACCTACCTGCCGGCCTTTGACGGCATCGCGCGCTCCACCGGAGCCACGCCGCTGCAGTTGCAGCAGACGCTGTCGAGCTACCTGGCCGGCTTTGCGCTGATGAATCTGTTCCACGGCGCGCTGTCCGACAGCTTCGGGCGGCGGCCGGTGGTGCTTTGGGGGCTGGTGGTGTTCACCCTGGCCTCGGTGGGCTGTGCGCTGTCCAGCACCATCGAGCAGCTGATCGCCTTCCGTGCGCTGCAGGGCATGTGCGCCGGCTCGGGCATGGTGGTGTCGCGCGCCATCATTCGCGACATGTACCCGCCCAGCGAGGCGCAGCGGGTGATGTCGCAGGTGACGATCTTTTTTGGCGTGGCGCCGGCCATTGCGCCGCTGGTGGGCGGCTACCTCTACGTGCACAGCGACTGGCACTGGATCTTCTGGTTCCTGGCCGGCGTGGGCCTGCTGCTGCTGGCGGTGAACGCCCGCCTCTTGCCCGAGAGCCTGCCGCCGGCCTCCAAGCAGCCCTTCGCCGTGAAGCCGCTGATGCAGGGCTACGGCAGCATGCTCAAGAGCGGGCGTTTCTGGCTGCTGGTGCTGGCCAGCGGCATCCCCTTCAACAGCATGTTCATGTACGTGCTGGCGGCGCCACAGTTCCTCGGCCACCACCTCGGGCTGGCGCCGACGCAGTTCTTCTGGTTCTTCTGCTGCACCATCGGCGGCATCATGGGCGGCGCGGCTTGGAGCGGTCGCGTGGCCGGCCAGATGAAGCCGGCCTCGCAGATCCGCCGGGGCTTCAACCTGATGGTGCTGGCGCTGCTGGCCAATCTGCTGCTCAAAGCCTTTGCGCCGCAGTACGCCATCTGGAGCCTGCCCTTGATCGGCCTCTTCAGCCTGGGCTGGGCCTTCATGGTGCCGGTGGTGACCATCATGGTGCTGGACCTGAACCCCGACCGGCGCGGCATGGCCTCCAGCCTGCAATCGGCCATTGCGGCGGGGGCCAACGCGGTGGTGGCCGGCGCGCTGGTGCCGCTGGTCATGCACTCGCTGCTGGGCCTGGCGCTGATGAGCTGCAGCTTCCTGCTGGTGGGCCTGGTGGCCTGGACGGTGGTGCGCCGAACTGGCGTGCTTTGACCCGCCAATTCAAGGGCCTGCGCGGCTGGCCGAAGATGGCGCCATGCGTCGCGTTGTTTCGCTCCTGATTGCCCTGGCCTTGGTTGGGCTGGTGTCATGGCCCGTCCGTACCCAAGCACAGACCCAAGCGCCCGCCAAGGAGGTCCCTGAGCTTCGCCAGCGCCTGGCCGAGCGCCTGGCCAAGCCCAACGCGGCGGAGGTGCAGTTGCAGAACGCCCGCGCGCGGGCGCTGGGCTTGGCCGGTGCGAAGCCGGCGGCCAAGCCCGCCGCACGTCCGCCGGTGGCTTGGGGCTACACCGGCGAGGGCGCGCCGGAGCATTGGGGCGAGTTGGCCCCCGAGAACCGGCTGTGCGCGGTGGGCACGAGGCAGTCGCCCATCGACCTGCGTGACACCCTGAAGGTCGATCTGGAGCCGATCCAGTTCGATTACCGCGACGGCGGATTCACTGTGCTGGACACGGGCCACACCATCCAGCTCACGCTGCCACCGGGCAACGGGCTCACGGTGCGCCAGCGCCGCTACGAGCTGCAGCAGGTGTTGTTCCGCCGGCCCGCCGAGGAGCGCATCAACGGCCGCGGCTTCGACATGGGCGTGCACCTCATCCACCGCGACGCGCGCGGCCGCACCGCCATCGTGGCCGTGCTGTTGCAGCAGGGCGAGCAGGACCAACCGGTCGTGCAGAAGGTCTGGAACCACCTGCCGCTGGAGAAGCTGCAACCTGAGCAGGTGCCCTCAGGATTGAACCTGGCCGACCTGCTGCCGCACGCTCGCGGCTACTTCACCTTCATGGGTTCGCTGACCACCCCGCCCTGCAGCGAGGACGTGCTGTGGATGGTGATGCGCGAGCCGGTGACCGTGAGCAGCCAGCAGCTGGCCGTGTTCACCCGCCTCTATCCGATGAACGCCCGGCCCATCCAGCCAGCGGCGGGGCGCATCGTCAAGGAAAGCTTCTGAGCAGCGGTGCCCAGGTAAGGCTCTAATCGCTCCCATGAGCGAACACGCCTTTCTTTGCGACTACCTGCGCACCCCTTTCGGCCGCTACGGCGGCGCCTTGAGCGGCGTGCGTGCTGACGACCTGGCGGCGCTGCCGCTGCGTGCCCTACTGGCGCGCGCGCCGCAGCTGGACCCGGCGGCCATCGACGACATCTGGCTGGGCTGCGCCAACCAGGCCGGCGAGGACAACCGCAACGTGGCGCGCATGGCCGCGCTGCTGGCCGGCCTGCCCGTGGAGGTGCCCGGCGTGACGGTGAACCGCCTGTGCGGCTCGGGCCTGGACGCGGTGGGCAGCGCGGCGCGCGCCATTCGCAGCGGCGAGGCGGAGCTGATGCTCGCCGGCGGCGTGGAGAGCATGAGCCGCGCGCCCTTCGTCATGCCGAAGGCCGACAGCGCCTTCAGCCGCAGCGCCGCCGTCTACGACACGACCATCGGCTGGCGTTTCGTGAACCCGCGCATGCAGCAGCAATACGGCATCGACGCCATGCCCGAGACGGCCGAGAACGTGGCGCAGGAACTGGGCATCTCCCGCGAGGACCAGGACCGCTTTGCGCTAGCCAGCCAGACCAAGGCCCTGGCCGCCCAGGCCGCCGGGCACTTCGACGCCGAGATCCTGCCCGTGACACTGCCGGCGAAGAAGGGCGAGCCGGTGCTCGTCAGCCAAGACGAGCACCCGCGCGCCACCACGCTGGAGCAGCTCGCCAAGCTCAAGCCCATCGTGCGCCCTGAGGGCTCGGTGACCGCTGGCAATGCCAGCGGCGTGAACGACGGCGCCGCTGCCCTGGTGCTGGCCAGCGAAGCCGCCGCGCGCCGCCACGGCCTCACCCCGCGCGCCCGTGTGCTGGGCATGTCCACGGCCGGTCTGGCACCGCGCGTGATGGGCCTGGGCCCGGTGCCGGCCACGCGCAAGCTGCTGGCCCAGCTCGGCCTCACGCTGGCCGACTTCGACCTCATCGAACTCAACGAAGCTTTCGCTGCCCAGGGCCTGGGCGTACTGCGCCAGCTTGGCGTGGCTGACGACGACGCGCGTGTCAACCGCTGGGGCGGCGCCATCGCCCTC
>JAFLDE010000006.1 GCA_017302655.1 Burkholderiales bacterium | reverse complement strand
GGGCAGCAGCACCCGCGCACCGGCATCTTGCCCGCCACCCGGTCCCCAGCGTGGCCCGGTGTCGTACATCAAGTCATGTTGCGCCGTCTGCACCCACACGGCGCTGCCCTGCCCCACGTCGAACACGCGCAGGCGGAACTCGCCAGGCGCAGGCCGCTGAGGCTGCCACAGAAAGAGCGGCGCCAGCAGCAGCACCCCTCCGGCACGCACCCAGCGCGGCAAGCGAAGCGCCGCGAGCATCAGGCCCATCAAGGCCAATGCGCGCAGCGCGGCCGGGGCCTCGGGCAGACTCCACACCGCCCAGGGCCAAGCCGCCAGCTCCTTCAGGAGTGCAAACAGCCAATGAACCCCCGCCGCCGCCCAGCCCCACAGCCACGGCAGCAGCAGGCCAAGCAGCGTGAGAGGTGTGAGCAGCAGGGTGACCAGGGGCACGGCCACCAGATTCGCCAGGACCCCCACCACGCTGAGCTGGCCGAAGAACAGGACCAGCAGCGGCGCCAGACCCAGGGTGGCGATGACCTGCGTGCGCAAGAGCGAGCGCACCGCGCGGCTCAGGCCCAACCCCATGCCCCCGCTGGCCGCGCCTGCTTCCAGAGGCGCTCCGTGCTGCATCAGCAAGGCCACCGCCACAAAGCTCAGCCAGAAGCCTGGCTGCACCAGCGCCCAGGGATCGGCCAGCGCGATGGGCAGGGCGCATACCAGCAGCGCCAACGGCCAGGGCCACAGTCGGCCGCTGGCATGCAGCAAGCCCACCATCCACAGCAGCGCCACCGTGCGCTGCGCCGGCACGCCCCAGCCTGCAAGCAGGGCGTATCCGGTGGCCAACAGCAGACCGCCTAGCCGCGCCGCCTGGGCCGCCGGCCAGCGTTCGCAAAGGCGGGGGAAGCGTCGCCACAACCGGCTCAGGCTCTGCACCGCCAGCCAGGCGAAGCAGGTGATGTGCAGGCCGCTGATGGAGAAAAGGTGCACCACGCCGGTGTCTCGCAGCAACGCCCAGTCCTGCCCGCTGGGTACTTACAAAGAGGTCCTACTCTCAGACAAAAGGTTCTACGCTGGCCTTTTCTTGGCAATAGGCTCGACGCTGAGCGGGGCTCGAGCCTCCGCAGTTTTGTTCAAAGGGTCTTACGCTCGACCGAGCGCTGTCCGCGTCTCGTGCAGGCTCTGAGCTCGTGTGAACGAACTACGCCACGCCGTTCTCCGAGTTAATTTCCTCTTTTCACTCACTTTTAGGCGTCGGAGGGGCCTTTTTGACAAACGGTTCTTCCTCAGAAAGACCACTTTGCCAATACCTCAGTGCGCAAGGAACGCTCACTGGGCAGCACCTTCGCGGCAGGTGTACCCCTCACGCCTTCGGGCGCGGCAATCCCACGGCGCAATGGGGTCAGTTTCTGCCCAAAGGCCCAGCCGGGCCCTTCTAGCCAGAGCTTCGGCATTCCTGTAGCGGTTGCGCTCCTCTGGTGGCTGGTCCGCTTCATAGCGCTTGAAGTGCCAAGCCAAACCAGCCTTGAGCAGCTCCTCGCCCACGTCTCTTCCATCGGGACTTGTGACGCTGCAAACCTGCCTTTGGTACCGGTCAGCTTTGTCGCATTTAAGCGTTGACCCTTGAGTGGCAAGCTGTCTCAGCTTGGTTCTCGCGACACGCCAGAAGTGTTGACCAGTTTCCGGAGCGTCCACGCCGGCGACTCGGACCACGATGCGACGCTGGGTCGGCTCTGCCGTCAGGCAGTGGAACGTATCGCCATCATGAAAGGCCTCGGTAGCAACGCAGATGAGGGCTTCAGCTCGGTGCGGACTGTCCATGGCTTCGGCTGCATTGCAGGTCACAAGTGCCAGCGTCAGAGCGCAAGCGAGAACGCCCTTCGACCCAGCGGAGGCAGGACCGACGTTCACAGCGCTCGGCGGCTAGTAAATGGCCTCTTCAAGCTCTTCGACCTCAACCTCCACAGAGGCGAACGAAGTGCCATCTTGAAGGGCATCCTCAAACTCATGATTGGTGATGGAGTGGGCAGCAAGAAGCTCCTCCAGCCTCCGCCTCGTAACGAGCTCCACCTGATTAGCCTCGGCCTGCTCACGCGCGCCCCGAGTGAAATCTTGATTCGTAACTGCAATCCGTCTAAAGCGAGTGCCTCTGAAGCGTGCTTGGTAGCGCGCAGCACCCGCCACAACTTCCTTGATGGCGTCCCAGCCAAGCTCAGCTGACTTTGAGCTCTTGCACTGGAGCAACTCGCCCTCGCGCCCCTTGAATGCGATGACGTCGATACCGCCATCACCACCCTTTTTAGGCGTCACGGTCGCTTGAAAGCCGCGCTTTCCCCAGATGAGACTGCAAAGCGTCTCGAACGAATCTCCGTCCATACGGTCAACGTCGTCCATGGTCAGCAAGCGCTTCGGAACCGACTCGCCGATTTCCCCCTGCCCCATGAGTTCCCCGATAGAGACCTCTTTGCCAGAACCGTTCAGCATGGAGGCAAGGCCTCCGTCATCCAATGTGGCACCTGCCAAGCCTGCCTTGCGCTTCAACAACTGGTCGAGCCGCACTTCAAAGGTCAGGAAGTCGTCCGCCACCACTGTTGGGCAGTACACGAAGACGTCGCGCTCCTGCCCGATACGGAAGGCCCGGTCGGTCGCTTGAGCCTCTTTGGAGGGATTCCAAGCACGGGTGAAGTGGAAGACGTGATTTGCAGCAGTGACATTGAGTCCAGCGCCTGCGGCCAAGGTCGAAAGGATGATGACGTCAAACCCAGGCTTGGCTGAGAACTTGTCTATGTAGCCTTGGCGACCCTGTGAATCTCCGTTGATGATGAATGGGCGCAGACCGAATGCGTCCTTCAAGAAGAAGTACAGGGCAGCTTGGGCCTCACGCAGTTCCGTGAAAACAATGGCCTTCTCACCTGCCGCCTGCACTTCAGCAAGACGCGACAGAAGCCAGGCCAGCTTGGGAGAGTTGCCGAGATGCGTGTCCCGCCCCGCCTTGTCGACAAGGAACTTGGTCCCTGGCAAGCAGTAGGGCTCCGCACACACCGCTTTCATGAGGTGTAGTGCGCCGAACGAAAGTTGCGCCCGCTTGCGCCCGTTCGACTCCTTCGCAGCATCCTGGAGCTTCTTGAGCCCACCCTTGTAGAGGATGCGCTGATGCTCGGTGAGCACAATCTCAAGTCGCTCCTCGTCAGCAAGCGATGGCTTGAAGTCCAGTTTGGTCTCTGAGGCCTTCTTCAGGGCGAAGTACTTCTTGGGCAGGTCAGAAGCAATGTCTGCCTTGGTCCGACGAAGCGTCTGGGGAGCGATGGCCCCTTGCAGTCGCTTCAGGGCCTGCAATTGCTCATCGGTTTGGCACTCAATAGGCCTGCGATAGGTCTTGCCAAACTCTTCCAGCGCCCCAAGCAGACCAGGCTGGACGAGGTCAAAGAGGCACCAAAGGTCAGCGAGAGAGTTTTCTACTGGCGTCCCCGTACATGCGATGCGGAAATCCGCCTTCAGCTTCTTGGCCGCCAATGTGACCAGGGTGCCAGGAGTCTTAATTCGCTGAGCCTCATCGCAGATGAGGAAGGCGAAGGGTTGCTTGGCCAACGTGAACTCGTACGAGGTCAGCACCTCATAGGTCGTGATGATGACCTTCGCCGTTCCCGCCCAGCCAGGCCTCAACAATTCAACGATGCCCTTGTCGCGCAGCTGGCTGTCGATGAGGGCGAGAGGTTGCTTTCTCTCCGCGAGCGCATCACCGTAAAGGACAAGCACTTCAGGAAAGGAGTCGTTGAAGAACTTGACCGTCTCATTCGCCCAGTTTTCGAGCAGGCTTTTGGGCGCCAGGATGAGCGAAGGCGCCGCGTTGCGATTGCCCTCGTAATGCCAAGCGAGCAGGCAGAGAAGCTGAAGCGTCTTGCCCAGCCCCATGTCGTCAGCGAGAAGTGCGCCTCGACATTCCGTAGGCGCCTTGGCCACTAAGTGCTGGAACCAGGCAACGCCGTAGCGCTGATGGCGCTTCAGGCCGATTCCGGGTCGCAAGCACTTAGGGAGAACCTCTTCCCACGCTTCTGGTAGTGCGAGGGTTGTCCTTCGCTCTTCCAAGTAGTCCAGCCCGTGAAAATTGGTTTTGACCAGCAGGGTCTGCCTTGCTGCCTTCTTCTCCTTTGGCTTGGACTCACCGTCTCCCTTGACCTTGTCTTGTGCGCCGAGCATCGCGTTGAAACCGTCGACCAGGGTGCGGGCATGTTGAGTGGACAGCGCAGTGGGCAACGCGGCGTTCACCACCTCCGCGCTCCCGCTTCGCTCCGCCTCTGCGACTTGCTCGTCGAAGGCCTTCACCCACTCCTTCGTAAGAGGAACGAGAACTTGTCCCTCGTGCCCCTGCAGCGTGACCTTAACCATAGGCGTGAGGTCACCCGGAAGCCACCCACCCTCTTCGTCAGCCTTCTTTTCTCGCTGAAAGACTGGAACGTAAATGGGCTTGGCTGCGCCAATGCCTTCGACTCGCCCGCTGTATCCGTCCAGCTCGTAGACATCGTCGAAGCTGATTCGCTGGGCCGGCTGCGCCCGCCAGAGATGAACCAGCTGAAGTCCTTTCTCAAGCTGCGAGGTCGACTCGGCGTCGATGCTGAGGTCGTACTCGTCCCAGGGGAAGCGCTCACGGTCCTGCTCTAGCGCGCTTCGCAATGCCGTCAGGAACTCATTGAGGTCCTCAGGCGTTTTGAAGATTTTGGAGTCGGTGCGAGCAGCGCCATCGCCAAAGTGCTCCGTGACCAACAAATCGACCGTGTTGATGCGGCCGGTCTCGGTTCGTTCGACGACGCTGAAGACCGCCGCCACGGCCCCGGCCTCAGCTCGGTCAGCCTGGAACTGCTCCTCGTTCAGAACCTCGTGAGCAGCTTCTCCAAGGAAGGCAAAGGGGTTGTGGACGAACTTCTCGGCTTTGGAGCCTGCAACTCGTCTACCGGGCATCTCGCGCTTGATTACGGACAGCACCTGGCGGACCGGCTCAGAGATGACAACGCGCACGCGGCCAGAACCACGGGTTAGGTCGTAATGGGGCTGAACCGAGCCATAGCCGTCAAAGGCTGTCAGCCACCCATCAGGGGCACCATCAAACGTGGGACAGACTGTCAGTACTCGTCCGAAAGGTGTTTCCTCCCTCGCAAGCGGGAGCCGCAATGACTCCGGAGTGAGGACCAGCGTGGTCTCAAGGTATGGGTTCGCATAGAGAGCGCCAGCGCTATCTGCGGCTCGCCTGATGCGGCCCCAGGCAAGTTCTTGGGCATGCTGCGTTCGCTCCTCCGCACCGCGCCGCCTAAAGCTTGCTACGGCTTCTGTCGTGGCCCACGCTGCTGCAGACAGCATTTGGAGTTCGCCCGCCACCTGGGCGATGGCCCCATCAAGCCTCTCGAGCCGCTGGGGCTTAGTACCGTCAGTCCATCCCGCAATCTCAATCTCGAACGTCGAATCCGAGAGCGTTCCGCTGCAGTCGAGAACTGGCCGCAGCGGTCCCTGCGGGGGAAGCCCCAACAGCTTCAACGCGCCAACGTGCTCAGCAGAACTCTTGAGTTCAAAGAGGTCTGCCCAGCGCAAAAGAGCACCCGTCGGGTCCAGCTCGCAGCGGCCTTCATTGGCCAACTGCGCGAGGTAAGCACCCAGCACCGTGTCCTCTGGGCCAGCATCGTGAATGGCCTCAAGCAACCCCTCTGGTGAGGGCTCCTTGAGCTGCCCTGAAAACTCGATTCGGACTCCCTGGTCGGACCAAACCGTCTTGAGGGAGGGCTCCGTTGATTTCGAACCCGTGGCTCGCCTAAAAAAGTCCAGAAGCCCCATCACGTCTCCGGGTAGTACCAGGCTCGCTCGGCGTCGCTCCACTTGAAGCCCAGCACTTTGAGTTCAGCTGCAAGCAAAGGGCTTTGATACAGGTCTCGCACCCAAAGGCGCCCCCTTCCAGACCCGACTCGTTTGTCCTCAATGGCAGCACCGGCAAAACGGGAGAGAAGCCGCCGCAAAGTGGCCATGTTTGGCCCCTGCGCGGAACCATCCCGCTGCGAGGCACTAGCGCCTTGATTCCGAGCGTCAATGGAGGACGCCTTGGAACTTTGGGCATTGGCAGCCCCTGAAGAGACCACGCGCTGGGCGTCCTGGCGGTCTGGGTAGATGCCAATACTTCTCAGGTTTAGCTCCTCCCGAGCAGCCCAGCCTGGCGTGTGCACGATGCGCAGAGCGCAGCCAAGGTGGAATCCAGCCGCCAAGTCCGAGGTGCCTCCGTCGTAGTGACGGTCGTAGGGCTCAAAGGGCAATTGGTCCGCTTGGTAAACGTAGCACGCGTTTGGCTTCTTGCTGAACTCGATGATGAGGTGACTACCGATTTGCATCATGAAGGCGTCCACTTCCGGCTTGTTCGTCAGCTCGGCGTAGGCGCCCTCCTCTCGGGCGATGAGGTCTCTGACCTCTGAGTTAACCCGCTTCAACTCCATGGTGTCCCTTCCGAACACCAGGCGGGTCCAAGTGATTTGCTTGAGGTACTTGGACCAAAAGGCCAAACGTCCCGAATCAGCTTTGTTCCTCGCAGCGAGGATGTCGAAGAAGTCCTTGAGATTGCGCTCATTGACCCATCCGAGAACCATCTGCCACACAGCATCGGGAACTCGATTCCAGGCGGTGGCGATGCCCGCTCCCTTGAGCTTCGGGTTCTTCCAGACCGTGGGCTGACAGACGAAATCACGTAGTCGCTCGTCCGGAGGTGCGCCCTTACAGGCGTGATACCGGATGAGGATGGCTTCAAGGGCTTCATCTCTGAAGCCGGGCCTGCTTTGGAGCAGCTTCAGCAGCTGCGGAATATGTCGGCGGAACTCCGCATCGCTGTCAGCCGTGGCGCGCTTAACAGCGCCCAGCACCAGGGCATGCCAGAACCAACTGGATTGCGGTATTCCGAGGTCTTGGGCCAGCCGGTCGGTTGCCTCTGTTTCCCCCCTCAGGTAGGCGCGGGAGTACCTCTCAACGGGTGCAGCTGACAGGACTGCGTGCTCTTGTCGCAGCACACCCACCCAATCGGGCACCAGCTCCTTGCCGGCTTGCCGGTCGATGAGGGGCCACGTTCGCTCCAGGAAGGCTCTCAGTGACTGCCAACCGTTCTTGGTAGCTTCGTCCTTGCCCGTGGTCGGGTCGTAGTTGAAGTAGGAGTAGAGAAGCCCGTGCCATGTCAGGCGCCACAGGTCTCCCCGCTTCGCTTCGTCCTCGTAGGAAGCCAGGAGTTCTGCGAGTCGACGAGACCCCAGAACGGTGGCTCCGGATTGCTCTCGAATGGGCTCGGCCACCGCTGATGCGATGAGGTCGCGCCCCCAAGGGTCAAGCGTCTGCCCACGCAAGAACGAACGAGCAGCTGCATAAGCATCGTCCTTGCTGGGCTTGGCCTTTGCGTACCCCTGAAAGGTCTTTTCAGCCTCATGCTTTGCCAGCTCAACCAACTCGGGCTTGCCGAACTCGCCCGCATTGAGGCCCATCGCCCCGATGGCGGCTGTCAAGTTGCGGTTGAGCCTGCCCAATGCCTCAGCCGCTAGCATCGCCCGAACTCCTTGTTCTTCAGGACGTCGCTAGCTTCTGGAGGCTTTTCGTCAAGGCCCCGGAAATCGACCTTGAACTCAACACGTCTGCTCGCTGCCTTGTCCTTTTTGATGGAGTTGAAAGAGTAGCCACCCACCAGGAACAGCTCCTGAACTTTGCGGAGCTCGTCGGGGCTTAGCGCGCGAGCGGTGCCAGAAGCATCGAACAGAGAACACACCACACTGCGACTGCGGTCGAGGCTGAGCTGGAGGTTGTAGAGGTAGGTGCCGTCTTCGTCGGTGAAGCCCTCAACCACAACACTTCGCATCCACCGCTGGCCTTCGGGAGTCGCCTTGGCGCGAAGGAGCACAGGGATGTAGCCCCGTAGGAACTCCGCAGCTTGCGGGCTGATGGTGAAGCTGCCACTTTCGAACCGAACCTCTTTGCCAAGGTCAATTCGATAGTTCTGCATGTCCACGCCAACACCCACGCTCTGAGGGTCCTTGGCAATCATGGACATCACCTTGTTGATGGCCGCACTTCTCTCAATGCTGGCCCGAGTCGCAGCATCGATGCTCTGCGTGACTGACACCAGAGTGACCGCCATCACGACCAGGAAGAGCACCATCAACGCAGACATGAGGTCCGAGAAGGAAATCCAAAACGGACTCTCCCCCTCCGGCTTGCTACCTCGCTTGAGGACGAGACGAGCGAGCATGTCAGGCCCGCTTCATTCGTTGCACTGCGTTGGCAAGTTCTTGGACAACGCCATTGAGGTGTGTTGTCCCTTGCGAAAGGTGCCGGTCAGTCTCAGCAATCGTCGACTTCACTTGGCTGACGAGCGAAGCGCCAAACGACTGGAAGGCCTTCTCCAGTGCGGCGTTAACTTGGTCAAGGTGCGCTCGCGCTTCAACCTCCGCACGGCGCATCTCTGATGCGCTTGCTTTGATGCTGTCAACGAGCTCTTGAGATACGCCGGCCTCTTTCTTCACGGACTCGATAAGCCCCATCAGTGCGGCGACCTGCGTATCCACGGTTCTTCGAGTCGAGTCGTACTGGTCGAACCCCTTCTGTACGGCAGAGGCCGCTGCCTGCAAGGTGCTTGCAGCGGTCGTGAGCGTGGATGACACCTCGGAGGACTTTTGCAGCACGCTGGTGACCGAGTTGCCGGCAGTCTCGAATCTCTGCGCAGCAGACCCCATCGTCAGCGCACCTTGGTTCATGCCCTCGATGGCGCGCGTAGAGACGTCGCCAAGAGCGTCGATGTTTCGTTGAGTCTTCGTGACCTGGTCAGAAACCGCGCTCAGCAGAGCATCCACTTGAGTTGTCAGGCCACCCACAAGCTGGTTGGTCTGCACAGCCAGCTTCTCGTTTCGCCCAGACTCCTCCTGAGCAGAGGCCTTGCGGACGTTCTCGAGCCCTTCAACGGCGCTGGCTACTTCGCCAAGCACCTTCATCACAGCCTCGTCCATGGCTGCCTTGGACTTGTTCTGCTCCTCGGTGACCAGACGGCGGAATTCTTGAACGAACTCGCGCATCTGGTCGGTCAGCAACTGCTGGTTGTCAGCCGCCTTCTTCATGGCGTCTTCCAACGTACCAGTCATCTGCGTGGCCGCATGCTCATTGGTGCGCTTGATGTCCACAAGCAAGGTCTGCAACGACCCTTGCACAGCCGTCATCGCATCCATAGAGCGCTGCATCTGCTCGTTGATACCCCGCATCTGACCGCCGAAGGTGTCCTCTAGCTTGGCCATGAAGCCAGTCAACAGCGTCTCGAGCATCGTGTTGATTTGCTGACCATTGCCTTTGGTGGTGACCTCCATCGCTTCACCGACACGCTTCATCGGCTCGGCGATGGCAGTTGAGATGGCGTCACCAATACGCTGCCCCATCGCGGCAGCGGAGGCCTCTTGAGCTGCAATCTGCTTGTCCACGAGATTGGTCATCATCTTGTGGAGGTCTTCTACGAGCGCGTCCTTGAGCTGCGCTGTGCTGGCGGCGTTCTGCTCGGAAGAGCGGACCAACCGAGCCAGGTATTCCTCACCTGCGCCGGTGGAGTAGAGGCTGTCGATACCTTGGTTCAAGTCCTCCACCAAGCCGTACAAGTGCGCGAGCATCAGGCGGCTGATGAACACAACCAGCATCGCGCACGCGATGGCCACGCCGGAGGCCACGAACGCGTGCTGCACGCCAAGAAGCAGCGGACCGAGGCCCTTGACGGCTTCCTCAATCGGGAATGGCCTGAAGTCCTCGAGGCCCGCGAGCAGGCCCGCGAACGTACCGATGATTCCGAGACCGGTCAGCACTCCCGGAAGGTGCCTAGTGAAGTCGTCGAAGAGCCGGCTGTCGACCAAGACGTCGCGAGTGAACATGGACTCAGCAGGCACCGTGGCCCGGAACTCCGTGAGCGCCACTCCGCCAGAGCTTGCCTTGCGCAGCTCATGCAGCGTGTCCTGGTACTCATCCCAGAGGTGCCTGAACGGTTCCACGCCAAAGGCAGAACGCACTTCCTCTGGGTTGGGAGCAGCGCCATTTCGGCGCATCTGCTTTACCGCTCGGCTTGTCGTCCTCAGCTGCCACCACACCCTTGTGCCTTGGATGGCATAGCCAACCAGGAACAAGCCGGTTAGCACCGCAACAAGTAGGAAGACGTACAGCGGCAGCCCGACAAGCGATGCCAGGGAGGGGTGCACTCCTCCCAAGAAGCCAGAAATTTCACTCACTCTCAGTTCCCCCTGATGTCGCCCGCTTTTGCGGGCTGTTTTCCGCCTGGTCCGAAATGCTGTGCGCTTTGCAGAAGTCCTCTACGAGCACCTCGACCATGTTTGTCAGGCTGCGTCGCTCGTGGTCAGCAGCGGCAGCCAGAAGCCTCTTTGTTCTGGGCGTGACCCGGAACGACATCGCAACGGTCTTTTCGGCATCCATGAACAAAATGTATTGCGGATTGCACTACTTCGTTACAGCTTTTGGTCATGGTTCCCCTGTGTCTACGGCGTAGACATCCAACGACTCGATTGGCCATCGACCCTTTCTGAGTGCGTTGGGCATCGCGCTCGCAGTGCGTTGCACCGCCCTCGCCAGTACAACTAAATTTTATACGCATTCAGCCAAATGCGTAGCATTCTTAGATTGATGTAATACTTAGATGCATGAGCGAGCAGCCCACGCGACAGTCAAGCCCAGCGTCATCCGAGCAACGAGCGGTGTCGCGGTGGGGTCAGGAACGTCGACTTGAGTTCATCGACTGGCGACTGCAATGGGATGGGCGAATCAATCGCGCGGACCTAACGGCGTTCTTCGGGATTTCGGTGCCGCAGGCATCCCTGGACATTGCCAAGTACCTCGAGATGGCCCCAAGCAATGCGGTGTACGACCGGAGGGCCAAGGTCTACCTAGCCGGCCCAGACTTCCAACCGCACTTCGCGAGCAACACCCCGCAGCGCTACCTGAACGAGCTGCACGCCCGAGCTGCGGCAGTGCTGCAACCGGAACTCAGCTTCATGGGCTGGGCGCCCACTTGTGACCTAGCCCCCAATCCCGGCCGTGCGGTTCCTGACTCAATCCTCTTGCCACTGCTGAGGGCAATCCGCGAACGCCTGCAGGTAGACATTGAGTACCAGTCGATGTCCTCTGCTCTGCCAACACACCGTGCAATCTCTCCGCACGCAATGGCTTTCGACGGCTTTCGATGGCACGTACGGGCCTACTGCCATCTCCGCGAGCAGTTCCGAGACTTTGTGGTCGCGCGCATGACCAAAGCGACAGCGACAGATAGAGCCGCGCTGCCTAGCGACCGTGACGAGAGTTGGAGCCGGAAGGTCAAGCTCTTGCTCGGCCCAAACCCATCGCTTTCGCCTGCGGCTCAGAGAGTCATCGAGTTGGACTACGGGATGAATGGTGGCCACGTTGAACTTGAGTGCAGACAAGCCCTTCTCTTCTACACACTCAAGCGCTTAGGCCTACTCAAGAACGACGAGGTAACTCCGGACTCACAGCAAATCGTTTTGCTCAACCGCAACGAGCTTGAGCCACATCTGCCCCGTTCCGGAGAGGACCGATGAGCCTCAGTCGGCACCCATCGCAAGTGGTTTCCGCAGAGACCTGTGGTGACGCCCCAGGGGAAACGACGCCCAGGCACGCTCAGCGTACTGCCGGCTGTCAGCGCCACCTACGACGCAATCCATCCGATGCATTCCAACGCACGCATCGACTTCAAAGCATCCACGCCTGACTCGGAACTGCTCGCTCCATGCAAGAAATAAACACTAGCCCTAAACCTGAAATCGAGTCCCGTTTTCAGGTCCCCATGGTCAAGTCCAAGCGCAAGAAGCTCACTCTCTCCCAACTTGAGTCCTTCCTCTTGAAGGCCGCCGACATCCTTCGCAAGACGGGGATGGACGCCACTGAGTACAAGGAATACCTCTTCGGGATGCTCTTCCTCAAGCGGCTATCGGACCAGTTCGAAGAAGAGCTCGAGGTTGTTCAGACCGAAGCAGAGCGTGCGGGCCATCCGCAAAAGGTCATTGCCGCGCTGCTCCGCAACAAGAAGGCTTTTAGCTTCTGGGTCCCGGAGCGCGCTCGTTGGGAGCTGGAGAACCCTCTCACCCTGGAGAACGGTCAGCAGTTCCGGGGCCTCATGCACGTCAAGCAGCACGTGGGTGACATGGTCAACAAGGCCTTGGCTGCCATCGAGGAAGAGAACGTCGAGTCGCTGGCCGGCGTACTGAAGCCCATCAACTTCATGTCGACCAAGGGTGACAAGAAGCGCCAAGTGGATGACCCCATCATCTTGGAGCTGCTGGACCACTTCTCTACTGCCCACCTGGGCAACGGCTGGTTCGAGTTTCCGGACCTTCTGGGCGCGGGCTATGAGTACCTAATCAAATACTTCGCGGACACCGCCGGCAAGAAGGGCGGCGAGTTCTACACGCCCGCCCCTGTTGTCCGTCTGCTTGTGCAACTCATGGAGCCACTGGAGCTGATGACCGTTGGAGACCCAACGTGCGGCTCTGGCGGCATGCTCATTCAGACCGGCGGGTACGTCGAAGAGTCTGGCGGAGACCCACGTCGTGTCGCGCTGTACGGCCAGGAGGTCAACCCGACCACTTGGGCCATCTGCAAGATGAACATGATTCTTCATGGCTACAAGTCGGCGGATATCCGCAACGACGACACCCTGAAGAACCCGAAGCACTTGACCGCCAACGGCGAGCTCATGCGCTTCGACCGGCAGATTGCCAATCCTCCGTTCTCGCTGAACTACTCCGCCAAGGAGATGCAGTTCAAGGAGCGCTTCCACACCTTCACGCCGGAGACCGGCAAGAAGGCGGACCTGATGTTTGTGCAGCACATCCTCGCGACGCTGACTGCAGAGGGCAAGGCCGCCGTGGTCATGCCCAACGGTGTGCTCTTCCGAGGTGGCAAGGAGAAGGAAGCTCGCAAGCGCATGCTGCTTGCCGGTCACGTGGAGGCTGTCATCGGACTGCCCCCGGGCCTGTTCTACGGCACGGGTATTCCAGCATGCGTCTTGGTGCTCAACAAGAAGGACGCCAACAAGCGTAAGCGTGTGCTCTTCATCAATGCCGACCGCGAGTTCAAGGAGGGAAAGAACCAGAACGTGCTGCGCCCTGAGGACATCGAGAAGATTTCGCACGTCTACCACGAGGGCCTAGAGGTCAAGGGCTACTCGGAGTTCATCCCGCTCGAGCGTCTCGAGGCCGAAGATTTCAATCTCAACATCCGCCGGTTCGTCGACAACTCACCCCCTCCCGAACCGCAAGACGTACATGCGCACATGCATGGCGGCGTGCCGGTTGCTGAGGTCAAAGCGCTCAGTCACTGGCTCGGTAACTACAAAGGCGTAGAGCGCGAGCTATTCCTGACTCGAGCCAGTAACTCTGCCTACTTGGACTTCGTTCCATCATTGAAGGCAGACAAGGCCGAGGCAAAGCGCATCGTCGAAGCGCACCCGTCGGTTCAAGGCAAGCATGCCGACTTCCACGCCGCGCTTGCCAGCTGGTGGCAAGCCAATGAACCAGAACTTCGAAAACTACCCAAGCTCGGCACGTTCTTCAAGCTGAAGAAGAAGTTTGCAACCAGCCTAGAAGCACTGCTGGTGCCGCTAGGCGTTCTGGACAAGTTCCAGGTACGAGGGGCGTTTGCCGAGTTCGCCAGTCAGCTCGGCGCCGATTTCAAGTCGGTGGCCGCGTCGGGATGGAACGCGGACCTCATCCCCGCCGAAGAAATCCTGCATTCGCAGTTCCCGGAAGTCTTGAAGGAGCTGAGTGACACCCAGGCTCGCATCGCTGAGCTGCAGGCCATGTTTGAGGCTGCCAAGCCTGAGGAAGGCGAAGAAGAGGAAGAGGTCGACCTCTCGACCTACGAGTTCTCTGACGAGCAGCCTGTTCTGCCAAAGGCCGTCGCGGACGCTCTCAAGGTACGCAAGAAGGAGGTAGCAGCAGAGCTGAAGGCCGCCAAGAAGAGTGGAGACGCGGTCTACCTGAAGGAGCTGCAAGCCGAGCAGACGCAAATTGAAGAACTCATGTCCAAGCACTCAGCCGCAGAGGAAGAGCTGAAGCAGGCCAAAGCGACAGTCAACGGCATCGAAAAGAGGCGCGACGAGTTGGTCGAGGCTGCTCGCGCCAAGATTTCCGACGAAGAGGCCGAACGCCTCATCCTCAATCGCTGGATGCGCACGTTGGCTACCGCCTATGAAGACCGCCTGCAGGCGTACCGCGATGCCCTGGTCCAGCGGGTCACGACACTGTGGTCGAAGTACGCAGTGACTCTGGACGAGCTAAATGCGGTCCGCAAGGACAAGGCCGCCTTGGTCGCCACGCTACTTCGGGAGTTTGGCTATGAGTGAGTGGACGGCGAAGCCGTTAGGCGAACTGGTGGAAGTTCGAGTCAGTAACGTGGACAAGAAGTCTGCCGACGGCGAACTTCCGGTTCGGCTCTGCAACTACATGGACGTCTACGCGTCTGACTATGTCGACGACTCTTCGTCGTTCATGCGCGCCACAGCAAGTCAAGCCGAAATCAAGAGGTTCGGGTTGCGCGAGGGTGATGTGGTCATTACCAAGGACTCCGAATCTCCTGACGACATTGCAGTGCCGACATACGTGGCGGATGTCGGTGAAGACGTCGTCTGCGGATACCACCTCGCGATTCTTCGGCCGACAGGGTTGGTCGATGGCCGGTACCTCTCGTACCTCCTTCGAACAGAAGCCGCGAACAAGCACTTTGCTAGGACCGCTACGGGCTCGACGCGATATGGGCTATCTGTCGGTGGCATTCGGAGCGCACCGCTCAGTATTCCTTCGTGCAAAGACAAACAGCGCCGCATTGCTGATTTGTTGTCAGCGGTGGACGAGCAGATTGAGACGACCCAAGCGTTAGTCGACAAGCTCTCTTCCAAGCGAGAGGGGTTCGTACAACAGGTAGTGGTTCCGGCCGCGACGAACGCGACTGAGGCCCGATTGGGAGATGTCGCGCCTACTGTCACCTCAGGGTCTCGCGGCTGGGCGAACTTTTACTCAGACGAAGGGGCCTTGTTCTTGCGAATTGGCAACCTCACTCGCAAGCACCCCAACCTAAGGTTCGATGACATCGTAAGAGTCCGAGTGCCACCAGGAGGTGAAGGAGCGCGCACCCGGCTGGAGGAAGGGGATGTGCTCATCTCCATCACGGCTGACCTAGGCATCGTCGGCTGCGTTCCCGCCGGTCTCGGCGAGGCCTACATCAATCAGCACATTGCCCTAGCCAGAGTCACCGATACAGCAATGTGTCCGAGGTGGGTGGCGCATGTACTTGCTAGTCCTTACGGCGTTCGGCAAATCGTCCGACTTAACGACGGTGGCGCAAAAGCGGGGCTTAACCTGCCGACCATCCGCGCATTGAAGGTTCCCAAAGTCCCTCTTTCTCAGCAACGAGAGCTTGCTGCAATGCTGGACGCGATGGACAGCAACATTGCTATTCAACAGCAAGCGGTTTCCAAGCTGCGGCTGCACAAGCTAGGGCTGCTCGGGGCGCTGATGACCCCCTCTTCGTCCATCAATGAGGGAGCCGTAGCATGAAGGACAAGCCCTTTCGCGTTCTGTCGCTTGATGGCGGGGGAATCCGGGGCCTCTACACCGCGACTCTGCTACAGCAGTTGTCAATGCGAGTCGCCCGTCTGAACGGCGGCGCCGAAGAGTCGAATCTCGACCTGGGTGCTCAGTTCGACCTGATTGTTGGGACCAGTACTGGCTCCATCATTGCAGTCGCGCTGGCAGCGGGCGTGCCGCTTGAAAAAGTCCTGTCCATGTACAGGACGCAAGCTGCGGCAATCTTCCAGCGTCCTATGCCATTGCAGGACGGATGCCTTGGAACCAAGCTACGGACGGGAGCCTGGGCTCTGCGCAACTCATGTTCTCCAGCCAACGAGTCTTCGAGCCTACGGGCGGCACTTGCTCCCGTACTCAAGAAGGAAACGCTGGGTCAGGTCTTTGCGAGGCGGCGCGTAGCTCTCTGCGTGCCCACCATTGACGCAGAGTCACAGAAAGCTTGGGTATTCAAGACGCCGCACTCGCAGAGGCTCACACGAGACAACAACTACCAGCTGATTGACGTGTGCATGGCGTCCGCAGCGGCGCCTGTCTTCTTCCCAATGCATGCCGTGACGTCGCCGAACCCTGGCGCCACCTCGATGCATCTGTTTGTAGATGGCGGCTTATGGGGCAACAACCCTGTTTTAGTTGGCCTTGTCGAGGCGCTAGAGATGGTCAAACCGGACCAGGAAATCGAGATTCTTTCGGTCGGAACTTGCCCAGGAACCAAGTCGAAGGTCTTGACCGAGGAAGACGCGGACAGGGGTTCAGTCCAATGGAAAGGTGGCATCGACATCGTCAGCTTGTCACTTGAAGCACAGGCCTCCGTTGTTCCGTACCTGGCCAGCAAGCTTGTCGGCGCGATGGGCGGTCGAGTGCGGCTGCACCGATTGCGCGAACCCGAGACCTCCAGCGATGAGTCCAAACACCTGGCCCTTGACGCAGTTGACCCCAAGTCGCTGTCTGTCATCGAGATGCTCGGTCAGCGGGCTACCGACTTGAACATGAGCGAGCTGACGAACTCAGCTTATCCAACCGCTCAGCACCAGATGGTGCTGCAGATGTTTTCGAACCTGAAGCAACTTCAAGAGGGAGACTACGAATGGCCTACGACGCCAACAAGCACTTGACCGCTTTCCATGATGACCGCGTCTTTGTTGCCGACGACATGCTCGGCGTTGCACGCAGTCGGAGGACAGCCAATCGGAACCGGCTGAAGGCGGGGCTCAAAGCCGACAACGAACCGGTCCCGAAAGACGAGGACTTCGTGCCTCAAGGCTCGTATGCCATGCACACGATGGTTCAGTCAGAGGTGGAGTCTTCAGATATCGACGACGGGGTTGTCTTTAGCCGAGAAGCTCTCAAGGGGCCGAAAGGCGGTGACAAGTCGTCTACCGACGCCAAGGAGATGGTGCGGAAGGCGCTTGCTGCCAAGGATGAGTTCAAGAAGCCGCCGGAGGTCCGAAGCAACTGCGTTCGAGTTCACTACAACGATGGCTTCCATGTGGACATCCCGGTCTATCGAACCTACGAGGAACAGGGAACCACAAAGAAGGAGCTTGCGTCGTCGGGAGAGTGGAAGGTCTCTGCCCCCGAAGACATCACGAACTGGTTCAACGGGCAGGTGACAGCGAAGAGCCCTGACACGACCAAGGGCCGGCAAATGCGCCGCGTCGTGCGCCTGTTGAAGTACTGGTCCAAGAGCCGAAGTAGTTGGAAGATGCCCAGCGGCTTCGTCCTGTCTGTGCTGACAGATGAGGCATACGCCTCCCCTGGCCATGCTGAGCGAGATGACCGTGCCTTGCTGGCTGTGATGCGTGGCATCCGCAACCGACTGCAGATGCAAGGCATCGTGGTCAAGCGTCCAGTTGAGCCTCGCGAGGAGATTACAAGCGAGCGCACTTACGGCAAGGTCCGCAATCTTCGCGATGAGCTTGCCAATGCAATCGACGAGCTTTCAAAGATTGAGCAAGCGGACTGCGACGAGCTCATGGCTCTGAAAGCGCTGAAGGCGGTCTTCTACACCGACTACTGGGACGCTCGCATCAAGGAGCTGGAGAACGGCGGTGGAGATGGGTCAAAGGCCCAGCCTGCCGAGCCTAAGCAACCTGTCGATAAGCGAGGCGGTTCTGGTCAGTATGCGTGAGACGCTTGGGCAATCGGCTGCCCTGCAGGCGCTGGCGACTAACGTAGCTGAGCTGTGGCCAAGAGCCGAGGCCCTCGACGTCGCGTGGCTCAACAAGCGCTTACCTTTGCGAGGCCCATTAGTTGCCGGGTGGCGATTGAAGGACGTCTTGGCTGGCGAGCCGAATGACCTTCTGCTTGCGTTGGACCGAGACTTTCCTTGGTCGCTTCCTGTCTTTGCGCTGCCGGACGCGACAAATGCAATCGGATACCCGCACGTCGAGCTCGATGGCTACCTCTGTCTTACTCCAGCAAGCAGCGCGTTCGAGCTTCCTGTCGGAGTGCGGCACTGCCAGCAACTGCTCGCCGAGGCGCAAACCGTCCTGAGGGCTGGGCAGTCAGGCGCAAACGAGCGCGACTTCTATGACGAGGCACAAAGCTACTGGTCGCTCATCAACCGCGTCAGAGGAGAAATTTGGCTGACTGAAGCGGCGCCGACAGCTCAATCACTTTGGGTGTCCGGCTGCTTTGAAGACCACTTGGTTGTTGCCCCGGACAAGCAAGCACTACTTGGCTGGGCCAAATCCAGCGGTCGCCGGCTGACCGGAACTGTCGAGCCCTGTGTGATGGTCCGGCTCGCCAAGCCGCTTCACCCGAAAGACTATCCCCTAACCATGAAGGAACTGGGAGAGTTCCTGGTCGCGGCCGGCGCTGGTGAACAACTCAACTTGGCACTCGCCAGGTGGCATGCCCGCAGAGAGCTCCCCGTTGTAATCACCTTCGAACACGGTGGCAAGGCCGTCTCACTCGGAGCGGTCTTCATGGCGCCCAGGCAAGTAAAGCTTCCGGGAGCGCGTCACGCAGGAGTGCCAGGGTTCCGCCACGGCCACAAAGGGCGAAGCTCCGGAAGGTTACGTGCACTCTCTCTCGTTCCCACTCGCTTCCCGCATCTACGGGTCATTACGGTTTTTCGGTCGTTCCTTCACAGCAGGACAGCAGGCGAAGCCGCGAGCCCCCTGGCGAACAAGCACGTCCTCATCGCTGGTTGCGGAGCGCTAGGCGGTCAGCTTGCCGTTCAACTTGCTCAAGCGGGTGTCGGAACGCTGACCTTGCTTGATGACGACGTCCTAACCTGGCAGAACGTCGGTCGTCACGTTCTCGACGCCAGCTATGTGGGTCAGTTCAAGGCCGTGGCGCTTGCGGATGCCATTAGGAAGCGCTTTCCTGATGCAAAGGTGGACGGTATAGGCAAGACGTGGCAAGCCTATGCAGCAGAAAGCGGCCCCGCTCTCGATTCAGCCGACTTGATGGTTGCTGCCACCGGAGACCCTGCCGGTAATCTCCAACTGGACGCCTACGTCGCGGCGGGCGAGGCGCCAGCCACCGTCTTTGGTTGGATAGAGCCGTTCGGAGTGGCGGCTCACGCTGTGTTCAGCTATGCCGAGAGCAATGCACTGCAACAGCTTTCAGACGCCTCAGGCCGGCTCATCCATCCGGTCGCTGACCTGGCGTCAGCGCCCCCGCTTCCACGAGAGCCAGCTTGTGGCGCGTTCTACCAGCCCTACTCATCCTTGAGCGCTCTTCCTAGCGTGTTTTTGATTGGTGAAATGGCCTTGGAGGCACTTCAAGGCCGGCTCTCAGCGCCAGTTCACCGCGTTTGGGTCGGCAACGCAGACGAGTTCAGCAAGAACGGACTTTCGTTCACCCCGGACTGGGGCAACCGGCTAAGCGGCCTCGGATTCAATCGGCGATATGACTTCGTCGTCTGATGCTTGGCCTTCTATGAAGTTCTGCCACAAGACATGGAATGTCCTGCTGACCGAAAACTGCGTCTCCGAGCTGATGCGTCATCGACAGAGCTCAGGCTCATCACGCGAGAACGGTGGCCAGCTCTTTGCGCGCTTCGTTCAAGACGGCGTCCAAGTCGAAGTCGCAACTGTCACCCGGGGCTTTTCTCGCCGCACTCGATTCGGATTCTGGCCAGACAGGAAAGCAGAACAGGCAGACATCAACCAGCTGTTCGAACGAGGCCTGCACTACATCGGTGACTGGCATACGCATCCGGAAGAGGTGCCGAGTCCCTCTGCGACTGACGAGCAGAAGATGCAAGAAATCTTTCGGAAGTCCCGGCATGAGTTGCCCTTCATGCTCATGGTCATCGTTGGGCAGGCTGTTTTCCCGCGAGGACTCTTCCTTGGGGTGGTGCAAGCCACAGGGATTCAATCGCTAGACCCCTGCTAGCACTAACTAATCCGCAAGTCAGCATGTCAGAACGAAACCTCGTCGAGCTGCCCCTCCTGCAGCAACTAAAGAACCTCGATTGGTCTGTCATCGACCAGGGTGAGGGCTGCCCGAGCGACCCGGCAAAGAGCCTGCGCAGGACTTTTCGCGAGGTGATGCTGCGAGAGGTCTTCTTCGCGGCCGTGCGAAGCATCAATCGTGACCCCAGTGGCGCAGAGTGGCTGACCGACGGCGACCTTCAGGGCATCCACGACCTGGTCGCAGGTGCGAAAGGCACCTTGGTTGAAGCCAACAAGGCGGTCTACGAGCTGCTGGTCAGGGGAGTTCCAGTCGAGCGGGAGACTGCCGCCGGCAAGGAGTCTGTGACCGTCAAGCTCATCGACTTCGACAACGCGACAGCGAACTCGTTTCACGCCATCAATCAGTTCCGCATCGACACACCTGGTCAGGTCAAGGACCACATCCGCCCGGACATCGTGCTGTTCATCAATGGCCTGCCCGTTGTCGTGATTGAGGCCAAGGAAGCAAACGAGTTCACCAGCGTCCCCTTGCAAGAGGGCAAGACGCAGCTGATGCGTTACGCGGAGCGTCGCCCAGCTGACACCAAAGGCGGCAAGCTTGAGGGCGAGGAGCGCTTGTTCCATGCCAACCTGTTCCTCGTTGCCACGACTGGCACAGAGGCTGTCTACGGCTCCCTCACGACCGACCCAGACGACTTCCAAAAATGGAAGTCCATCATGCCGGTCAAGTACGCGCAGTACCAAACGCCGTTAGGTGGCCCAGCGCGGGAGCAAGAGGTCCTGGTGCAGGGCATGTTCCCCAAAGAGACGCTGGTCGACCTCCTTCAGAACTTCGTCCTTTTCACCACCAAGGGCGATTCCGTCGTGAAGGTGGTTCCTCGCTACCAGCAGTACCGCGCCATCCTGAAGTCGCTGGAGCGCATTCGCCAGAACAAGGGCGCAGACCGTGGCGGCGTCATCTGGCACACCCAGGGCTCCGGCAAGTCCCTGACCATGGTCTTCTTCGTCCGCAAGCTGCGCACGAGCAAGGACCTGTTCGACCTGAAAGTGGTGATGGTCAACGACCGCACAGACCTTGAGGAGCAGCTCGGCGGCACCGCTGGACTCACCGGTGAAAAGGTCATCGCCATCGAGAACCGCCAGGAGCTGCAAGCGCGTCTGCAGAGCAATGACTCAGGCCTCTACTTAGTGATGGTGCACAAGTTCCAGGAGCGTGCGGAGCAAATGCCTGCGTCGGTGAAGGTAGCGCTGGGCATCCCTGTCGGGGTCCCGGTCCTCAAGCCGTTCCCGGAAGTGAACAAGTCCGAGCGCATCATCGTTTTCATCGATGAGGCCCACCGGACGCAGTACGGAGACCTCGGCAACAACCTCGCGGTGGCCTTCCCGAATGCCATCAAGATTGCCTTCACGGGCACGCCGCTCATCACAAAGCGGCACAAGCAGACCACGATGGAACGCTTTGGTTCTGTCATCGACACGTACCGCCTCAAGGAAGCCCAGGAAGACGAGGCTGTTCTGCCCATCGTCTACATCGGCAAGACGGCGAACACGGCGCTGTCCCACAAGGATGAGTTCGACGAGAAGTTCGAAGACCTCTTCGCTGGTCGCTCCGAGGAGGAGATTGAGGCCATCAAAAAGAAGTACGGCGGCCGTGACGACGTTCTTGAAGCTGAAGCCCGCATCGCCGACATCGCAAAAGACCTTGTCAAACACTATGCCGAGAACATCCTCCCGGACGGCTTCAAGGCGCAGGTAGTTTCAAGTTCAAAGCTTGCTGCCATTCGCTACCGCGACGCCATCGCCAAGGCCCTGGAAAGCTATGCGGCCAAGTACGAAAGGCGTGCCAGCGCGGACCCGTCGGTACTGGCCAGGTTGAAGTTCCTAAAGGCTGCAGCCATCGTCTCGGAGGACGGCACGAACTCGCTGGGGGTCATCGTCGAAGCTCGGAAGGAAGCCAAAGAGCTCGATGCCATCACCAACTTCCTGAAGCGTTTCGACCTTGCAAAGCCCGAGACTGGCATTGCCTTCCTCAGCGTCTGCGACATGCTGTTGACCGGCTTCGATGCGCCCATCGAGCAGGTCATGTACATCGACAAACCCCTGCGCGAGCACACCCTGCTGCAAGCCGTCGCGCGGGTTAATCGCAAAGCACCAGGCAAGAAAGTCGGCTACATCGTCGACTACATCGGACTGACAAAGCACCTTCGCGAGGCCCTCGACATCTACGCAAGTGAGGACGTCGAAGAGTTCTTGTCGTGCTTCCGTTCCGTCGAGGATGAGTTCATTCGGCTGCAGGCATCGTTTGAACGTTTGGCCGCATTTTTCCGCCAGCACAAGGTCGAGGAAATCTATGACTGGACCGCCCAAAAGCTGTCTACCGAGGACGACTACATCGTCTTCGAGCTGCTCATGGACGTCATCACCGACCCCAAGGAACGCGAGACGTTCAATGTGCTCCTAACGCTATTCCTTCAGGCGCTCAACACTGTTATGCCGGACCCACGTGCGGTCCAGTACGAGCTGCCGGCCAAGCGATTGGCTTGGCTCAAGTCCCAGGCTCGTGAGCGCTTCAAGGACTCGACCCTTGACCTGGGCTCGGCCGGCGAGAAGGTGAAGCGGCTTGTAAACGAGCACCTCGTAGGGCTGGGCATCGACCTCAAGGTGCCTCCAGTCGAACTCCTTCAAGCTAACTTCACCAAGAAGCTGGACGAAGAACGCTCCAGTCGCGCCAAGGCCTCGCAGATGGCGCATGCACTGCGTAAGCACCTCACTGTCCACTTGGATGAGGACCCAGGGTTCTACGGGCCGTTATCCGAGAAGCTTGAAGCGGTCATCCGAAAATACAAGGACAACTGGGATGAGCAAGCTAAACAGTTGAGCCTGCTCGTTGAAGAGACGAAATCCAAGAAGCCGAGCGCCGAAGAAGGCGTCCAGCCGAAGGCTGCCCCGTTCTATCGGGCGCTACTGGTGAAGGTGCCTGAAGGGACGAAGCTCAGCGCAGCCGAGACCATCAACCTCAAGTCGCTCTGCAACGACCTAGTGCCCCTTTTCGTTGAGGAGCTTCAGGCTCCTGGCTTCTGGAGCAACCCCGTCAAAGTCAGCGAACTCCAGGGTGAGGTCGCGAACAGGTTGCTCTATACCGGGGTGGACGCGGCACTGAGTAACGCTGACGCTTGGGCAAGGGATTTGGTTCAGCTGGCGAAGGCACGGGCGAACGACTTGCTGGCTTGACCTCATGACCAGACAAGCGCTTGTCGAGCCTTCAATCTCCTACGCGGTCGAACGCTCAGCTCGGCGGACGATTGGCCTCTACGTGGAGCGTGACGGTGGCGTGCTGGTCCGTGCGCCGCAGTCGACCACCGACGAGCGCATCGCGGCAGTTATCAAGGCCAAGCAGAAGTGGATTTACCGTGCACAGGCCCGATGGGCTGCACTGAATCCCCAGCACGCCCAAAGAGAGTTCGTGTCAGGCGAGACGATTTATTTTTTGGGTCGCCCGCACCGTCTCGACTTTCGGCTTGATGCTGCGCCCGTCGTGTTGCTGGAGGGTGAGCTTTTCATCCTCCGCACGGCCGACAGGCCTCGCGCAGAGAGCTTGCTGAGGGACTTCTATCGCTCAGCCGGGCAAGACCGTCTGCCAGAGCTCGTACAGATGCACTCGGTGTCTATGGGCCTCACGCCCGCCCGAATCCGAATACAAGAGCTCGGACATCGGTGGGGGTCATGCTCCGAGGCTGGCACCCTCAACTTCCATTGGAAGGCAATGGCTTTGCCGTTGGAGGTCCTGCACTACCTAGTCGTGCACGAACTGGCGCACCTGGGACAGCGTGACCACTCGCCGAACTTCTGGCGCCTGGTTGAAAGGGAGATGCCCGACTGGCGGACCCACGCGAAGTGGCTCGACTTCCATGGTGCGCAGATGACCCTCTGAGCCAAGCCGTGAGGCAACCGTGGGCGTCATGCGCCTGCTACGCGGCAGGCATGACCTGCTTATCGACATGGCCCTCGGTGTTCTTGACAACTGGGGGGAGTCCCCCTACCGCCGATTCCGAACGAGGTCTCACCGTCTAGCGTTGCCCAAGCGCTCAGCTTGTTCCGCCATTTGAATGAAGCGCTCACCGAGCGCCCTAAGCGTCGCGGCATCAGCATGGAAGGTGGCACCCTTGCCGTCGGGCGGTACGACGACGATATCCATCTCGAATGCTGGCAACTTTGGGATGCACTGGATTGCAGCGCCGTTCTTGTCGGTGAACTGACTCAATTCTGGTCCTCTGGTTGGAAACAAGCGCGAAGCCTAGCCGGTAGCAAGACCCAGCCTGACCCGCGAAGTCACCGCCGATGGCGGTCGCGAAGGTCTACCTCGGTCACACCGAGGGCTCGCATGCACTGCAGAAAAAAAGTGAACTGGAAGCGCCCTCTGCTGATGCGGTTGGCGATGGCCTTCTCGTCGTCCTTGATGCCGATGGCTTCAAGACGTTTGACCAGCACCTTGTAAGTCACACCTTGCCGAGCGAACTCGGCCTTCAGGAGCTGCTTGGCCAGCGCTTCCCACTCGATGGCGACCACTGAGCGTGCCAGACCGGGTCTTGCATCAACGTTTGCGCCTCTTTCTTCGCTCATGCGACAGATATGTATCGCAAGCGTTGTCAATCCTACCAAACGCATCGTATGCGATGTCTTTACAGCTCTTACGATGCCTTCATGTCGATTGGGGCGCAAATATAAAGAACGCCCAGCGCTCGTCCTACACGAGGGGTGGTGTCCAGAGGGCCACAAAACCAGGAACCTTACCGAGTAGCAAGAGATGAGCAGAGGCATCAAAAAGTGGAGCGAAGAGGCCATTGCACGCCTGCAACGTGAAGGCCGTGGCACAGGGCGTGGGCCCAGCTACACGCCTTGGATTTTCGTGACCGACCTCTACTCTCAGGGCCGGACGCATGAGCTCTACAGCCACAAGACTGGGCGGCAGCACCAGCTGCTGTCGGATGGGGAAAGAGATGCGTTCTTCCTGTTGGAGTGGGCGCAAAACGTCGTCGACATCCGCGAGCAGTTCCCCCTGCCGAGAGACATCACGCTCGAACTGGCGCAGCAGATTGCCGTCCGCCATCCTTACTACCCGGGCACACACGTGCCGGCAGTCATGACCATCGACTTCCTTGTCACCAAGCTTGTCGATGGGCAGGAGACGCCCGAGGCCTTCAGCGTGAAGGTCCAAGAGGACCTGAACAAACCTTCAGTGGTCGAGCGCCTCGAACTCGAGCGGGTCGTTTGCCACGCCATCGGCATGCCCTATCAAGTGCTCGTGAAGGAGCGGATGCCCCAGGTCAAGCTCAAGAACATCCGCTGGATTCGAGACGCACAGTTGGACCGGGATGCCACCGAGCCGTTCCCTGGCTTCTACGACGAGCACATGGCTCGGATGGTGCAAGACATCGCCAATCGCCAGTTTCAAGGCTCGCTGGTGGATTACTGCGCTGAGTACGACCGCAGGTACAGCGTCGAGCTGGGGACTGGGCTCCGCATCGCTCGCATGCTGCTTAGCAACCGAACGCTTGTCATGGACCTCAACAACGCGCAGCCACAGACCGCGCCCATGGCCAGCTTCACGTTGACAGCTCTCCAAGGCCGCCTGCGCGCAGTGGGAGGTGCCTGACATGAGCACGCCTGGTCAACACGACTACTTCCGCAATGCAGTACTTGTCCGAGACGACAACACCAAACATCGGCTGCTTCGTCTCGATGTCCAAACAGAAACCTGCGCTCACACCGGAGAGGTTGAGTACATCGGCAACGCTTGGCTAATCCTGCTGGACGCCCCCCTGGCTCTGCCTTACAAGGTCTCGTACAGCGAGCTCCAAGCGAGCTTTCAACCCCTACCGCGCAGTAGCGAGAAACCGGCGCTCGCAAAGTCCGACCTGTTCAAGGCGGAGATGCTGCCGCTAAGCAAGCCGCCCTCCGCAGCAAGCCTCCGCCTAAGCCAACGTGCACTCGCTCGCATTGAACCTCTCGTTGACAACCCGGACATCTTTGAGCCGTCCAAGCGGCACGCACTTCTCGTTGAGCGTTCGAAGCAAAGCGGATGCGGCACTCCGAAAACGCTGCTGAAGGACTTGCGGAACTGGTGGCAAGGAGGCCAAACGCAAGACGCGCTGCTTGGCAACTACAGCAACTGCGCGCATCCCCACGGCGTGGGAACGGCAGGACGTGGCCGCAAGAAAACGAAATACCTGGGCCTCACCGACCATCTCGAAGTGACCGCTGCGCAAGAGCCTGAGTCCATTGAAGACCAAGCAGCTGATTCCCATCCCGTCGGCAAGTCGGCGTATCAGCTCACGGAGACCGACCTCGAGTACATGAAGGAGGCCATCGAGCGGTACTACTTCGACAAAGAAGTCAGCCTAGCGTTGACCAAGGTACTTCAGCGCCTTCATCAGGAGCGTTACAGCTACCTGGATGGCAACGGGGTCAGCTACCTACGTCCTAGCGACGAGTGCCCCAGCTACCGCCAGCTCCATCACTACCTGCACTCGCACTATCCCCTGCACGTGATTCAGACCGCGCGCAAGGGCGAAAAGCGATTTGCCCTCGAGGACCGCTCTACGGAGGGCTCCATCCAGCTGGAGTGCCACGGAGTCGGCCACCTCTATGAGTTCGATGCAACGATTCTTGACCTGCCCCTGGTCTCTTCAGCAGACCGCGCACTCATCGTCGGAAAACCCACTCTCTACCTCATCATCGACCGGCACAGTCGGCTGATTGTTGGCTGGTATCTGGGCTTCGAGAACGCGAACTTCTCTGCTGCGATGCAAGCAATCCTGAGCATCGGCCAGGACAAGGAAGAGCTGTGTCGCACTCTCGGCATTCCTTATGACCCGGCAGACTGGCCTGCACACGGCGTAGTTCCGGAGAGTTTCCTGGCCGACCAGGGAGAGCTGGTTCACAAGAAGGCGCGCCGCATCGCGCGCTCCTTGCGCTCTACCATTTCGAACGTCCCCGGAATGAGACCGGACTGGAAGCCGCTAGCGGAATGCAGCTTCTCGATGATTCATCAAATCATTGCGCCGACAGCGCCAGGCTTCACTGCTGACGCCGAAAACAGGTCTCGCCGCGCGGTGAACCGCACTCGCCACATCGCGCTCACCTTGCTCGAAGCGACGAGGCTCATCGTCTGCGCCATCATTGCTCACAACAAGTCGGCTCAACCAGGCTACCCACTGTCGCTTGAGCAGGCCGCTGACGGAGTGCGCCCCATCCCACGGGAACTTTGGCGCCACAACATCATCCGTCGCATGGGCGTTCTCGACCAGATGGACTACGAGAAGCTTCGCGAGGAGCTGATGCCACGCAGTCAGGCGACTGTGTCAGAGGATGGCATCTTCTTCGAGGGGATGTACTACTCCTGCCCTGAAGCCACAAAGCGCGGCTGGCTCGTAGAAGGCCGCCGTCGTCGGCAGAAGTTGGAGGTCGCATTCGACTACCGCCTCGTAGATGAAATCATCGTTTACGCGCCCGATGGCAGCGGTGAATCTTTCGTAGCAAAGTTGACCGGCGACAGCGTCATGTTCGTCGGCCTCAGCCAGAAGGAGGTCAAGGACCACTTCTCACGCGTCCGCTCCCTCGTCTATGCGAGTTCCGATGACAAGCGGCAAGCGCATTTCGAGTACGAACTTCGCACCGCGCCAACACGAGAAGAGGCCGTACGGCAAGTCGCTGAGCAAACGAAGGGTATGTCTCGCACGAGTCGTCGCGCTGACACCGCGCCGACCCGCAAGGCTGAGCTCCGCGCTGAGCGGCAAAGCACTGCGGGTGTTCGTCGCACGAACGATGCTGCTCCTGAAGCCCAAGCAAAGGCGACCAGCGTCGCGAAAGCTCGCCCTGCAGAACGCGGCGCAAAGGTCATCCCGCTGAATGCGAAGCCTGGCCCCGTGGCTGGACGTGACGCTGTGGCCATCGATTGCTCGACTCATTCCGGTTTGCCGGATGTAGCGCAAACCGCCGTGCGTCCATACGCGACCGCCCTCGGTGGCGCGTCAAAACAAGCACCACTGAGTCAGCGACTTGCTGAGCTCCGACGCAGCTTGGTTGGATGAGCACCCGAACTAACGCTCCGCACTCCAGAAATCGACTGACGCTCCACGCGACCTCAAGAACAGAACCCCGACATGCCCAGCCCAACCATCGCTGTTTACGACACCAACCAGAAGCAACCCCGCTACCGAGGCAACAAGCTCATTGAAGCCTTGCCCCCTCCGCTTACCGATGAGGAGCTCTATCGAACGCTGGTCTATTTGCCGAGCTTCGACAAAGCTGCCCGTGAATGGGAGGACGCGGACCGGTTGCGTGAGCTTTTGAGCCTCACGAACGTGATGGTGCCCTTGACCTCTCACATCCAACTCGGTCATGCGCTGGATTCAATGATGCGCGAGGGGTACGTCGGCCGGGAGCCGATGACAGCGGGCCACATCAGCGTGTATCACGAGATTCAACGCGACGAGCAAGCCGCGAAGGCTGGCCTGCCTTTCCGCCAGTCTCACGCAACGCTGACGCCGAAGCTTTCCCAAGCACTCGTAAACGTGTCCGGGATGGGCAAAACGACCACGGTCCAGCGCGTACTCGCCCGCTATCCGCAAGTCATCTACCACCCGGAACTCGACATCTACCAAATCACCTGGCTTCACTTCGAGATGCCAAGCGATGGCGGAGGGGTCAAGGCCCTGCTCATCAGCATCATTGAAGCCATCGCCGAGCTGGTTCCAGACAACACCTACTACGAGGACTACGTTCTGAAGGCTCGACCTTCTGAGGCGGCGCTGCAGTCCTCAGTTCGGCGCCTTCTGAACAAGCACTGCGTTGGCCTGCTCATTCCTGACGAGGTACAGAACGCCGCGAACTCCCGGAAGTCGGACCAAGTTGTGATGACTGAGCTCACCACACTGGTCAACAAGTCCAGGACGCCGGTTCTCTACATTGGCACCCCCAAAGCGAACAAGGTCCTGGGTCTAGACCTCCGGCAAAGCCGTCGCGCGATGAATCTCATGCTCGGCGATTGGGGCCCTCTGCCGAGGTACGACCACCAAGTTGAGACCAGCGGCGACAACGAGGGCAACTTGACCCGCTGCGATGGAGAGTGGGTCGACTTGATTACCGCGCTCTGGAACTACAGCTGGGTTCGCAATCCCGTTCCGCTGACCGAGCGCATCCTGGATGTCATCTACGACTACACCCAGGGAATCATCGACCTCGCGATAAAGCTGCTCATCTGCGCACAGGCTCGGGCCATCGTGGAGAAGTCCGAGACGTTGACCGAGCAGCTTCTGCACATGGTCTACGCGGAGCAGTTCAAGTTGCTCCACCCGATGATTGATGCGTATCGGCGGAGGGACCCCGCTGCGCTTGAGCGGTTCCAAGACCTGGCGCTGCCGGACACCGCTAGCCTCATTGAGCAATCTGCCATTCAGATGCGAGCCAAGCGCAGCCGCGCAGCATCCGTCCGCCCGGGAAGTCCCGACTTCGTGCCTAGGTTGGCGGTGGCTGCATCGGCTTTGGGGTTAGACGAGGCGGACGCGATGAACTTGGCGCATCGCGTGGCGGATGAGGGCACTGCCAAGAACATGCTCGATGCGGCAAGCCAGTTGGTTCGAAAGGCAACGCCTCCTCGAGCTGCCTCAAGTCCAAAGCGCCCAGCCAGGGGCGATGTGCAAGAGAAGGCTCCGTCCTACGAGGGACTTGAGGCTCAACCCGACGACTTCCGAAACGCCATCGTTCTCGCCTTCGAACGCAAGACGCCCATCGTGGAGCAGTTGCTACAGCTTGAGATGGTCCCCGAGGTGGAGGACGTCATTTGCCTGGCTTGAGGTTGCCGCACGCGTATCCGGATGAGCTCATTGGCAGCATCTTCATTCGGGGCGCCATCCACACCGGCCTCCCGCCAAAACGTCTTCTGATGCGGGCGCTGGGCCGGGAGCGGAGCCATCAGTCGATGTTCATTCCAACGGGCCTGGATGCGCTTACCGAGGTAACCAGCCAAACCCCGAGCCAGCTGCTTTGGGAACACACCGCGTTTCCGTACGCCGTTGCGTTCATGAGCCCTGAGCAGGTCGCGATGCACGAGGCCAAGGCGCTATCTGCAGGAGATGCGGGTCGGATTTCACTTGGCGCACTCGCACGCTCCGCTACTCAAGGGGTTGCCAGGCTGCGGTTCTGCCCGGACTGCGCAAAGGAGGACGTCGCTGCCTATGGTGAGAGTTATTGGCGCCGTACTCATTGCCTGCCCGCCGTCCACCTTTGCGTCAAGCACGCCGCGCAGCTTCATAGCTGCCCGTGGCAACCTCGGACTCTGTCGCAGCAGCTAAACCTCCCTCTCCCGCATGAGCTGTCCATCTTTGCGCGCTCTAGAAGCGGCATTTCAGTTGGCAAGCGATTGAGAGTTGCGGCGACCTCTCTGCAGGGGCAGCTCGAGCCGACGAGCTGCCCTCCGAACTTGAAGTACCACCTCGCCGCGTCAACGGGAGAATTGCTGTCAGAGAGTTGGAGGCATCAGTTCGACTGGTTCCATGCGTATCGCGATGAGGCACTGCGGCTGGGCTATGTGAAGTCGAGCCAGATAGTCGCCGGCGCACGCCTTGCCCACGACATGAGGACCCTGTTCGGTACGCCCTACCTGCAGGAACTGAACTGCGCCTTTGAGGGATGCTGCCAGGTATGGCCCGGAGCCATGGTGCGCAGCGTTGCCAGCGCAACTTTCTCTCCAGTGAAGCACCTGCTTCTGAGGGCACTGTTTCAATACGCACCAGAGATTGCTCAAGCATCACCGTTCCATTACAAAAAGCCCGGCAAGAAAGTCAGGGACTACGACACGTTGGACGCGTCGCTTGCATCGGTGGTGCACCGGGAAACGGAGCGACTCCTCCTACTCCGGCGCGTCACCAGCACACAAAGCCTGCTGCGAGACATGGGGCAATGGGAAATGTTCCGCCACGCACGGGGGAAGCTGCCGTTGACTGAAGCTGCGGTTCAGGCGTTCAAGGCCTCGGATGCGTCAGCGCGCAAGTCGGGCGGGCGCGAAGCTCACGCCAACCGCATGAGGGCCATCGCCGAAGGCAGGCAAAAACGTCCGAAATCTTGGGCGGAAAGGGAGCTATCGGGGATGAACAACAGGGGCGACGACTCCTAGGCGACCTCACGCAGCCCAAGTCACGACGCCCTCTTTTGCATCGCTACGCTTGGCATCAGCTAAGTCAGCGACGCCAGGAAGCGATGCCAGTCGTCAGCGAAGAACGCGTCATGGCTCGGACCTCGGAAGCCGCCCAGTTGGTGAACAAAACGAAGGCGGGCAAAGACCGGGATGTCGGCCTGCCGGACCAGTGCAACGCCTTGGTGGGCCTGAACCGGCACATGGTTTAGCGGAAAGAGCTCCGGGGGCGGTCCTCCCGCCCACCAGAGCCGTGAGACTGCGCGCTCGAGGAGCCCCCAGGGCGAACGATGAGCTTTCACAAGAACCGAAGTAGACCGCTCGTCGAGCTCATCCGCGAATTCCACCTGGAGCAGTGAAAGCTCCTCGGTTAAGGGCACGCTGCGAGCGACCAGGTGTTCAATCAAACTGGATTCGTTGACGGTCGGCCCACGGTAAACGCTCAGGCTCGCATAGCTGGAGACGTTGCCAGATAGGGGGAGCTGATGCCCTCCTCGCTCCAGCGCCAACAGCCGTAGCAACAAGGCTGAGAGTGGCTCGATGCAGATTGGGTAGTCCCGAAGCAGGAAGGCTCGGGGCTGCCCGCCGTAACCTTGCGCGACCAGTGTGCATTCGGCGGTCACCCCGCTGGCATCCAGGCCCAGGACGCCCTGAACGCGCCCTGGCTCATCGGGCTTCTCGCTCAAGGTGAGGATGCAACGTTCTGGATAGAGACTCATCGCGCTACTTCCCGCATCTGTCGCTTCGGTAGCTCGGTGAAGTGCCGAGCCGCATAGGCTCCTGGCTGGCACCGGTAGCCGACGCCGGCGCATGCATCCGTGGCGAGGGTCTTCATCGTTACCTCGGGGCTGGCTTGCTCAAAGCCCGCCGCACTTGGGCGACGTGCCCGCCATGCAACCCCTCGCCGACCTTGCACAAAACGACTCGGCCTTGCTTGTGCCAACGAGAGCCTGGGAGACCGGTCCCGCTCAACGCGTCGTCAAGCACAACGAATGGCTCTCCGCGATGGTGCTGCTGTAGCCAAGCTTCGATGACCTGACGCCTCGACTTGTTGTGTACCGCAGGCGCCTCCCAAGCGTCATGCAAACGCTGGGCAATGAACTCCAGCCCGCACTTCCCAAAGAGCTGCTCCATGGCAACCCGCTCTAGGAAGCGAAGCCAGCTGGTTGTGATGACGACCTTGGCGTCGAACTCGCACAGGATGAGCTCGAGAGTCTTGACGGCCGGCGTGTGAAAGAGCCGGGACCAGAGGTCCTTAGGTGGGTCGGGGGCGAGGACGTCATAGGCTCCATAGGGTGAGTTCAGACAGATGACGTCGTCAAAGTCGAGAAAGATAAGAGTTCCTGATGACATGGCTTCGCCCTTGCGCTCGGCGCTTCCGAGCTGCAATTCAACGGGGAACGGGTTGGCTGTGCGCCCGCGATGGGGCACAGACAGCATTGGGTGATTGAGACTGCCTATGCGGCCTTGGTGGTGGTGTTCAGCGGGTCACCTCCTGGCAACACCACGCTGCTCCATGTCGAAGCAGCGGCCCAATGCGAACCGCTCTTCGAATGCCACCGCCCAGGTGGGTCACATCACATGGCAGAGCGTGCTCCATGGATTGCCCTCGCCTAATGGGCAGAGCGAGTCGGCGCCCTGTGGTCCGTCGGCGGCTTCCGTCGGCTTTGTTCATCTGCTGCCCATCCTGAGTGCTTGCACTTTTGATGCACTGTATGGACATCCATAACAGAATTCAAGATGTGTATGTTTTCAAGATTTTTGAGTGAAGCTCGGCTTTGCTCGGAGATATCGGGGCACCTCGCCTATCGAATGGCGCCACTGCCACAGAGATTGGCGGAAAAACTCGCCTGACATGGCGGTCATCATCGCGAGGTTGGAGAATTTTTCTTTTTCCAGTGCAACCCACTTTGGTGGGCTGATTTTTAGGCGCGCCAAGTCATTGACTAGAAGGGAATTTTTTCAGAATTCCGATTGAACCGATAAATCTCAGTATCTGGCGAGCTCGTTGCTTTTTTAGACCGGAATAAACAAGCTGTCTACCTTTCTCCAGAGCAACCTGGAGAATGTTTTGGAGCTGGCAACATCGATTCGGATTGAAAACAGCGTGGCTGTCGTAACCGCTATGGGGGATAGAGGGTCAATCGTCACTTTGAGTCCCACTGACCTTGTGGCGCGAGGCTTGCCGGACGGCTTCGGCTTACGAGGTGTGGGCGCCATCAAGTCAGACCTATCGACATGGAAGGCTGTCAACTTCGATGAGTACGCCTTCGGCGTAGAGCGAGGAGCGGACCAGACAACACTTGCTCATGATGCGTGGACCTTTGTTCACAAAGACCGAAGGTACGTTGTCCCCGCTTTAGTGCTGATGCGGGCCATCGTGCAGAACGACGCCGACCTCTTGAAAAAATTGTTCCAAGCGCAGTCGCTAGAAGACATCTGCTGCCCCGTCACCAGCGATGTCAAATCTGTGGAACGCATCGTCGTGAGTTCGCGATTGAAGCGCGCTTCAAAGCGAAAGACACCAGGACTGTCAGCACTGCTGTCATGGCTGTACTCGTTCCCCTCGGCGCGTCGCTGTTGGGCCAGTGCCTACCTGTCGGCCAAGCAGGGACGGATTGGGCTGACCCTGCCGGCAGCTGCTCTGACATTCAGCCTTTACGGAGCCCATTTCAGGACCTCCGGCAATGTGTACGTCACGCAGCTCTCCCTAGTTGACGTTGAAGCCAACGAAGAGCCGCTGCCGTTTGCCTCCGAGCATCCTCGGCAAATCAGCGTGCGGCAGATTTCTTCGAAGTCCGAGGAGGAGTGGGAGGCACAACTTGCCCTAGCTAGCAAGCTCGAGATATCCGAGGACATCTGGCAGGCTGTGGAGCCGATTCTTGCGCGCTCGAAAGGACGAGGACCCAAAGCGGACAATCGCAAGAGACTTGGCTGCGTGCTGCAAGTGATTTCAGCTGGCTCAACATGGAGCGAAGCCGCGCGCATCCACAAGTGCTCCGTTGGTACTGCCGCCGACGCCCTTTCCCGCTGGAAGCAGGATGGGCGGTGGAGCGAGGTCACACGAGCACTTACTCAGTTCGGAATTTCGTTGTGACCGCCTGCTGGGCTGTACCTGCGGACCCAACACGAAGCCGCATTCGTCGACTGATGCCTTTTCCACACGGGCCATCTCGTACCTCGAGAACTCCTGGCCGTATCAGCACGCCTCACTGACCGTCACTGGCTGCCACTTAGCCGGCTCGATGTGAACGAGCAGCTGCCCTTCCTGGCGTGCCTTCTGCGTCAAGTCCCAGCTGTAAAGGAAGGTGTCACCTACCCCGCGCTGCTCTCGCTCCTTGGGCCACTTGCGGATGAAGCGCGTGGCTGTGTCTGTCGAAGCGCGGATGTCCGAAAGTCGACCCGGAGTTTCCGTGGTCCGAGCGAGCTGCGGTCGCTCAGGCCCCGTCTAGCGCGAGCTCTGCACGAGCCTGCGCACTCGTGGCTTCCGCCAAGGTCCTCACGCGCTCAAACCCACCACCCTTGACGGCTTCTGACGCGGTTTGGCCGCCAAGAGCGCCATGCGCGCGCAGCCAGAAGATGGCCATCTCAGTATCAGACAGGGGCTGCAGCGCCTGGCAGATGGCCGCCGACTGAGCGGGCTCAACTTCGAGCATCGTGCTCACGAAGTAGCGGCGTCCACGGACACCCACCGTGAACAGCCCTCCACTGGGCGCGAGGTCCTCCCGCCCTTGTCGATGCCACTTCGTAGCTGAATCTGGGGCGTCTACCAGCACGCCACTGGCCACCCACTCATCGAGCACCGAAAGGCCACGCTTGACAGCCCCCTTGAGGCCGCCCTGGTTGGAGAGAGTCTGGTCCAGCATGCCTCATCTTCGCAGCCGGACCACGAGTCGTCCAGCCTTGAAGCTGTCAACCCATGCGCAAGCTAGGCCTGACATGCGAACGAGCATCGGGACCGGCGCAGATTTGCCCTTGTGGCCTGCGCCAAGGCCTTCGGCGCTTTGTTCTCCCAACGACATGCCCCATGTTGGCGTGCAGATGTTGCAAGTCAAAGCACGAGTGTGGCGGTTCGGCGTGACGTGTCCAGCACCTCAGGTATGGCTACTTGCCAACGTCCAGAACTGCATCGTGGAAGTCGTTCTCATGAAGGATGACGACGCGCACTCCCTTGCGGCGTAGAGCAACCGCCTTCTCCACCTTGCGCCCGTAGCAAGCGAAGACCCAACAAGGGTTGCCCTCCGCCCCGATGACCAGATAGTGGAGCTTTGAGGTGACGTTGGACAGCGGTTCGCCGCCAAGCTCACGGACAAGGCTTTCAAACTCGTTGCGCGTGAACTTCGACGAGGCCCCCGTGAAGCAGAAGGACTTTTCCTCGAAGGTCACGTTCGGGGTTACCGCACAAAGTGCGCCGATGCTCTGCTCGGGCCCGTCGAACGCCAGGGGACGCTCAATGGTTCTCTCATCCAGTACGGCCAGAAACTCTGTAAAAAAATCGAGGAGCATCTGGTGCTCGGCCCCATCGATGCGCCCATCGCCCAAAACCTTGGTGGTCAGGGTCTCGATTTCGTCGTACGGCCAGCATGTTTTCAAGTGCTCGTGCTCAGCAAGCCAATCTGACAGGCCCCGCAGCTCCTCCGAAGTGATAGCCCCATCCGCCGCTATCCCGCCGACAACCGCGTGCAGACGCTGCAGGTCCGCTGTAACCGTGTCGTAGAAGTCCGTGCTCTTTAGACGGCGGCAAAGCCAAAGAAGGTCTTCGCGCTCTTCGGCATCGAGAACGCCGTCGGCGACCGCCCGCGCGACCGAGGGCAGCAGTTCGTTGAACGGATGGCGACCAGCGACGTCCTGGTGGTCTTCCAGCCACATCCGCAGCATCGCGACTTCGCCGGCCGTCACCTTCCCGTCGATGGCGATGCCTTCTAGCAGTCCAAGCAGGGAGTTGATGGACTTATCGACTCGCCCCTTACCCGTGAACCGGTAGTACGGCCGCAGGTCTGGATTCATTGCGCTGCTCCCAATAATCTGTCTTATGCCCCAGTCTATTGGCGCCCAACAACCCATCAAGCTAGATATCCCGGATGCCTTGCCAGCCGAGTATCGAGGCCGTCTCGAGCAGCATCGAGCGACGTTCGAGCAGTGCACTTCGATAGAGCAAGTACTCGGTGACCCCGCTGTTGGCGCCATCGCCCACGAGCTGGAAGCGCATCTCAATGGGCTGCGCGTTCATGCCTATCACTGCACGAGGGAACCTTCCCGTGGGTTCTTCGAGAACCGAGGCTTGCGGGTCACGGACGTTCATGGCCACCAGGTTGAATTCCTTGCCAACTTCGGTTCCCGGTTCACCGGTGGCGAGATTCGTCACATGCGGGAGGCCTGGGAGGACTACTTCGTTCGTGAGCGGCAGGCTCAACTCCGCAACGGAGTAGTCTGGTGCTGCCTGACGCGTGCGTTGGCCGTGTCGCACGGCACGGAGCCGTTCTTCCAGTGCTTCGGCGGCGAGGCCATCTACATGCCGTTGAAGGAGCACCCGACCATCGGGCTAAAGCTTCAATCAATCGGCGCTCCCGTCATCGTGGAGTTCTCGGTGTCCGGCAAGGAACTTGCGACGTTTCAGCAGCTCTCACATGTAGTCCTCAGCCGTTACCACCAGACCATTCGTGCCGACGCTCATTCCTGCGAGGCCGAGGCTCGCGTTTTCAGGGCGATTCGACCTGAGGAGATTCTTGCGGTGACGCCGTTGGTTGACTTCGAGGTTGCCGTAGGCCTTAGCAGACAAGAGGGATAGGCAGGGATGGCAAAGCCAATCAGCAAGTTCTTCGAGGGGCTCGAGCTCCCGCTGAAGAACATCCGATGGTCATGGGGCGCTCACGGTGGAAGCGCTTTGCTACTTCGCACCTGGGCGGACGAGTACTCCAGCAAGAACAAGACCGTGACTGTTTTGCGTGAGCCCTCTCGGTACCAACAGTCCGAGTCCTACGGCCTCGACGAGCGCATCGTTCACCTGAAGGCGCTTTGGCAAGGCGACCTAGCCGGCTACACAGTCATCGCAAACGTGAAGGACCCGGATGCCCATCCCCGCGAAATCAAGGACTACCGAGATGATGCTGTCTTCAGCATCAAGAAGCTGACCACCCGGGACGATGGCGCGATATTGGCTGTCTTGGGCGACCTGGTTCCCGTAGCGGCGTTGCGTGAGCACTCGCTGACGCACCGCACGGAGGCAGGTGACGGGCCATATCCCGTCGATGAGGCTATGCGCTCCGGCCTTTCGACAGACACCTATCAGCAGAAGGTTCCGGCCATCCGGACCTGGCTCATCGAGGTTTGTCGAGCCCAGGGCACCGTGACCTACTCCGATGTCATGAATCGTTTCGGGCTGAGCTTCTATCCCTTGCGCAATGTCATGTCTCGGCTGGGGCACGACTGCAGGAACGCAGGAGAGCCCATCATCACCGCGCTCATCGTCGACAAGGAAACGGGACGCTGTTCGCAGGGCCTCTTCGACGAGTTCCACATTGACGACGATGGCCTCGAACGGCAGCGTTGCTACGCCCGATGGGGCGTGGCCAACCGGGAATCGACAGACCTTCCTGTTTCGGCTGACACCGGCCGCGAGGCAGCGGCACAGCCCAACTCTTTGGACGAGAGAGTTGCAAGGTTTGCGGCGGTGGAAGTTCGAACCGAGCAGCGCGCTTTCCGAGAGGCCGTCTTCAGGGCCTGCGGCGGTCGCTGCGTTGTCAGTGGTTGCGATGTTCCTGAAGCCTTGGAGGCTGCTCACTTGATTGGCCGAGATTGGCGGCAAGGGCAGAACGCCGCCACCGACGGCATGCTGCTGCGTCGCGACTTGCACACGCTCTACGACCGGGGTCTGCTTCGAATCACTGAATCCGGCCAGGTTGAACTCGACTCGAGCCTCTTGAGCTACTACGCGGAGTTGCAGGGAAAGCAAACAGCGTAGAGCCGCCAAAGGCCGAAGAACATGCTCGAACGGTTCAGACCCTACTGACATGCAGGAGCACATCAGATGACCCAGTACAGGGCCTATGACGAAGAAAAAACTGTCGAGCTGGTACGACAACTCGATTCAGACACTACCTGGCTCCGGCACCGAGGGCGAGCTGCAGAACTCGACCGTCGGCTTCTAAACGGAGCGAGCAGCTCGGAACTATCCGAGGTGCGGGGCAGCTGGAAGGTTCACATAGACCATCTGAGGAAGGTCCATCGCGTCTCGGTTGTTGAGGCTCCACCAGGGTACTGGCGCATTGATGGCGCATTAGGTGCGATGACGCACAAAGGACCGCCCGACGCTGACGCTTTAGACGAGTTGGAATCCGACTCCGACTACGAAGACGGAGCGCCCCACGAAGCCCCCCAGGAGACAGCGCCAACCGAGAGTGGCCACTACCGACTGAATGAAACTGCCAAAGCGCTTGCAGCTCTTGCAAGGGAGGGCCTGCTGGGCAATGGACTTCTGAAGGCCTCAGTCGGCATGTTGATTCGCCAGGCGAGCGAATCTCAGCACTGGCACAACTGCGCACACTTCCGTTCGCAGGACGCAGCAGCCCTCATTCGTGCCGCCAACCTCAAGACAGCCTTTCAATACCAGGCCTGGTGCAGAACGAACCTCCGCCATGAGCATGTAGTGCCCAACAGCGTTGTCTACAAGATGCTCTGCACCCAAGGTCTGACTGAAGCCGACAAGATTGCAGAGCTGCTAAAGAACTTCTGCCTGCGCGCCACGATTACGCTTGAAGAGGACAAAAAATTGACCGATGCAGGGTACTCATCTCGGATGCCGGAAGGCTTCGATTTGCTTAGGCCGACGAATCCGCTTGCCCGGTATGTCGCTGTCGGACTCGGGGACAAGCTCGACAAGAGGCCCGAAGGCAAGCTGTGGCATGAGGTTCAGTGAAACAAGCTGAGCCATTCGCCAGGCTTCGTGAAACCACCGCTAAGCAGTAACAGACAAGGTACTTCAGGTGGGAACCAGGCATCGTGGTCTAGCAGAGACTGGCCTGTGTCTGGGAGACCCAGTCTGGAGGGACAGCCGAAGCCCTTCTATGCACTTCTAGTAGTTTCTGGTCTCCAACATCGTCGCGACTGTGACGACACCTTGCGGTCTGCCGCAAGGCTTACCGAAACCTGCGCCTGACTCGCCGGAGTACGCCAGATAAGCTGCTTGCTGCTGTGCAACGGGAAAGCCCTGACGCCCTTAAAGGGTTGCACCATTTTTCAGAAGCATTCGACGCTTCAATGAGGCACCACCAGGCTCCATCCGTTGGGTCAGAGTAGGACCTGATTGGCAAATTTGCCTTTGGTCACCGCCGCGTCAAAGTAAGAGGCAATGTCAAATTTGCTTTGCGCTTTGGCACGTCTCATAGAGGAGTCCAGGGTAGAAGCTGTTTGTAAACACCCACCGCTGAGCGCCGCCTGATCGCCCAGCAACAAGCCACTCAGCACCGAGCGAGCCCTTGTGTCGCGCACCCAGGCTGCGAGTCGATCACGCAGGCCTTCGCGCGCGGCCTGCAGGCTCCACCAGGGGGCGATGGTCAAGCGTCGGTTGCCGGCGTGTGGCACCACACTGCCTTGCGCGCCGATGGCACGCTCCAGCAGCCACAGCTCGCCATCGGGCAAGCCGGGGTTCTGCAGGGCGTGCACGCGCCGCAGGCGAACCAGCAAGCGCCAATGCTCGCCGGCACGCGGCGTGCTGGCCTGCCCGTCAGGCTCGAACCAAAGCGAGAGGGTGGCAGGAAGGTTCAGGCGGGCGGCAGCGGTGTCTTCGATGTCGCCCGCTGCATCCACGGCGGGGCCGCGCGGCTGCACGGTCAAGCGCAGCAGCGCCTGTCCGCCCTGCCCTTCAAGTTGCTGCGGCAAGGCGCTGACGCGCGCATCGAGCCAGAGCGGCCGACCTTCCCAGGCAGGCGGCAGTGAGTCGGCCAGGCGGGACTGCGCGAGGGCGATTCCCCAGGCCAGCACGGCAGCACCCCAGGCTGCGGCAGCGGGCAGCATCCAAATCGACCCTGCCGGTCGCAAGCGCCACAGCCCCCCGCCGGTCACGGCCAGCAGCAGCGCTGCAAGCAGCCAGAGCTGTGGACTCGGCAATTCGGCCTGAAACTGCAGGGCACCGAGCACCAGCAAGGCCAGTGCCGCCGCGCCGCCGAGCATCCAGGGTCCGGGCGGCTCGTCTCGGCGCGACATGTCGGCGGCCTGCATGCCCCCGATTCTTCGCCGCTACGATGCCGCCCCCCACCCCCCAAGGGAAGTCCCCGATGTCCACGCCCCACACCCCCGAGGCCCGCCTTCAGCAACTCGGCATCACCCTGCCCGCGGTGGCCGTGCCCGCCGCCGCCTACGTCCCTTTCGTGCGCACCGGCTCGCTGCTATTTGTGTCAGGCCACATTGCGAAGAAGGACGGCAAGGCCTGGGTCGGCCAGCTTGGCGCCAGCATGGACACCGCGGAAGGCCAACAGGCCGCTCGCGCAATTGCCATCGACCTGATGGGCACGCTGTCGGCCGCGCTCGGCGGCGACCTGAGCCGCGTGCGTCGCATCGTCAAGCTGATGAGCCTGGTGAACAGCACCCCGAACTACACCGAGCAGCATTTGGTCACCAACGGCGCATCGACGCTGTTCGGCGAAGTGTTCGGCGCTGAGGTGGGTGCGCACGCGCGCTCGGCCTTCGGTGTGGCGCAGATTCCGATGGGCGCCTGTGTCGAGATCGAGTTGATCGCCGAGGTCGATTGAATGGCCGATCGTTGGATGTCGCATGCGCCACGCCTGCTCGTCTGGCTCGGCCTGCTCTGCCTGGCTGGCTTGGTTTCGGCGCTGGTGGCGCAGCACGCCTATGACGTGCGCCCCTGCCCGTGGTGCGTCCTGCAACGCGGCATCTTCCTGCTGCTGGCGCTCTTCGCGTTGCTAGGTGGCGGCGTGGCCTGGGCGCTCAAGCACCGCGGTCACCTGTACCGCGCCCACCTGGCCGCGCGGCTGACGGCCATTCCGGTGGTGCTGCTGGCCATGGGCGGCTTGCTCGCCGCCACCTACCAGCACGAGGTCGCCGCGCAGATGGAAAGCTGCGCCATGACCGCCGCCGACCGCATCCTCACCGCGCTCGACCTGGAAGCACGCTGGCCCGCCGTTTTCATGGTCACGGCCAACTGCCAAGATGCCGCCAAGTACGTGTTGCTGGGCCTGCCCTACGAAATCTGGAGCGGCCTGCTCTTCGCGATGGCGCTAGGGGTCGGCCTGATCGCCTTGCTGCGCGGCGCACGGGTGTAGCCAGACAGCGACATGCCGGTTGCCGCTCGGCGGATGCAGTCCGCCGGCTCACACCCGCCGGGCAGTGCGGCTTGGTGCCCTCAGCGTGGTGCTGGCAGCGCCGGCTGGCAATGCGCCAGCTCGATGATCGCGTAGCCCTCTTGTTCGATGGCCTGCCGCGCCCACGGCGCCGCATGTTCGGTGTGGCAGAAGTGGCAAGCCTGCGCATCCAGTCCCCGGTCGGATAGGCCCTTGCGCGCCAAGTACGCGCGTGCGTACACCAGCACCTGCGCCAGCGTGTGGCCGGCCGCGGGCACCAGCACGTCGAAATGCATCACCCGGCCGTCCGGACGCGGCACGTAGGTGTCGTAAACAGCAATCTCCATGAGCGAATTCGAAAATGGGCGCATGCGGGCGGTTTGCCCGCTCGCACCTTAGCAGCCTCCGGGAGCCAAGCAACGAGCCCAGATCGGCCCACCATCGTCGATGCGGCAGTGCTGCCAGTCACTGAAGCCGGTCTGCTGAAGCACTTCGAGCCAGGGCGACCACGCGGGCCGGCCCAATTGCTGCTGGGTGGCCTCGGGCAGGAAGGCGGCATGGATGCTTTGCCGGGGCAATAGCAGCCCCAGGTGGCTGGTGAACGCCGGACCGAAACGCTCGGCGAGCTGACGGGCATCGGCGCCGGCTGCGAAATGCCGCACCAGTCCGTCCCAGAACGGGCTGCGCCCCTCGGCATCGCGCGCCCCCGGCAACTCCACCACCACGCGCGCGCCCTCATTCGCACGTTGGTCGGCCAAATCGCTCAGTGCGGACTCCAGCAGCACACGCAAGGCTTCGGGCGGCGCACCGGCGTCGAACAGGCCGGAGATCTCGGCCTCGCCGGTGGAATCCTGCCCCAGTTGCAGCGTGCGGCGCACCTGATGCAGGCCGAGCTCGGCCGCCGCGTGCACCACACGGCCGAGGTGGAAGCTGTGCCGTGCGCGTGTGAGTCCCAGACGCGGCAGCGCATACAGCGCGGCGAGCGGTGAGCCAGTGCCCGGACGGTTCGGATCGACCACCCACCACCAACGCCCGCCGGCTTCGCTGGCCTGCCAATCGAGGTCCGGTGCCTGCTCGGCGCTGTGCACGAGCCAGGTCATTCCAGCTCCAAGCGCAAGGCCAGGCTGCCCCTTGGCAGCACTTCGCCGGGCGCCGCCAGCCAGGCGCGGAAGCCTTCCACCTGCGCATTCGCGGCAATGCGTGCGCAGCTCAGAGGAGCCGGCGTCCGCAGGCTGCGCAAGCTCACCAATCGCGCCTCGGCAATCGGCCCGCCGTCCATGATGTCCACGTGGCTGTCGGTGTCGAATCCTTCGGATTGAAGGATGTCGAAGGGCAGCTCGGCGTCAGGGTGCAACTGGCCGATGGCGCGTTGTGCGTCTTCCGGCAGCAGGGGCACGTAAATGGGCGACTGGGGCATCAGATCAGCGAGGAAAGTCTTGTTGCGGCCGGTGGCGAGCAACTCGGCCTGCGCGTAGTCCATGTCGAAGAAGCGGCGACCCACCGCGTCCCAGAACGGGCTGCCGCCGGCTGCATCCAACCAGCCAGGGAACTCGGCGGCCACCCGGTCGGCAAAGCGTTGAGGATTCCGATGAAGGAAGGCCAGCCGCCCGCGAGAAAGCAACTGCGCGGCCGCACCTGCTTGCCACTGTGCGGCCGCGGGCTCGATATAGAAGGAGGTGAGCAGGGTGGCGCCCGTGAGGTCATGGCCCAGGTGCAGGGTGTGCGTGCGCGTACGCAGACGCAGCGCCGGGCTGAGGGCGACCACGAATTCGTTTCGGTAGCTGTAGAAGCTGGTGCCAAAGCCGGCGCTGGCGGCGATGCCGCTGCAACCGCAAACGCGCCCCTCGATCTCCAGCGCGAACAGGTAGCGCTCCTCGCCGCTCACCTCCTCGTCGGGCGTGGCAAAGGCCTGCTGCGAGGCGCGGATGCGTGCATCCAAGCCGGCGCGGTCCAGTCGAAGCGAGCCAAGCCCCGGGCTGGCGTGGGCCGCCATGCGTTCGAGGGCGTCGAGATCGGCCTCGGCGACGGGACGGAGAACGGCGTTCATGAGGCGTTGCGCAATAGGAGCGGTGCACCCGGCACATCGACTCCCGCCCGGGGCAGGTCACGGCTGGCACTGCTGCGCTCCTCCCGCGGCGTCCGACCGAAGGCGGCCTTGTAGGCATTCGAGAAATGGGCGCCGCTGCTGAAACCGCAGGCCAGCGCCACCTGCAGCACCGACTGGCCGCTGCCTCGCAGCAGCTCACGCGAGCGCTGCAGGCGCAGCTCCAGGTAGTGGCGTGAAGGCAGGCTATCCAGGTGCTGCTTGAAGAGTCGCTCCAGTTGCCGACGCGACAGACCGACGAGACGGGCCACGTCGTCGGTGGGCAGGGGTTCGGCCAGGTTGGCCTGCATCAGTGCCAGCGCCTCGGCCAGCTTGGGTGGCAGGCGCGAAGTGGCAGCGGCCTCACCCATCAGGCGCTCGTCCCGCGCGCGCAATGCCGACAGCCCCAGGCGCATCGCCACCTGCCGCACCAGCGGCTCACCGTGTTCACGCGCGAGATAAGCCAGGAGCAGATCGGGCAGCGCCAGCGGGCGGCCGCAGCTCAGCAGCGGCGGCTCGCCCGGGCTCAGGTCCATCTCCCAAAGCCCGGGGTGCCAGATGGTGTCTGGATGCTGTTGCAGCAGCGGCTGAGCCAGCCAGTCGATGGAAGTGGCACGGCGCGCCTTCAAGAGCCCTGCTTGTGCCAGCCACAGCACCCCGCCCTCCACGGCGCCGAAGAGCGACCGCTTGGCCGCTGCGCGCTGCAGCCAGGGCCCGAGCCGATCCAGCGCTTCGCTGCCAGCGATCAGCCGCCAAGGCGCCACGAGCCAGATCTGGTCCCAGGGCAGTGGGCTCGACTCGGCTTCGCCCAGGCGCTCCATCGGCAACAGTTGCGGCGCATAGCCGGCTTCGTCGAGCAAGGCGTTGGCCTGCGCGAACAGCTCGTGCAGCAGCTGCGCGGCCAGCAGCGAGCCGCCTGGCATCAGGCAGATGGCGATGCGGCGCGCGCTTATTTCAAACCTCCGGACAGGAAAGCCTTCAAGCGCTCGCTTTGCGGGTTGACGAGGACCTCCTTCGGGTGGCCTTCCTCGATGACCTTGCCCTGGTGCAGGAACAGGGTGTGGTTGCTGACCTCGCGCGCGAAGCCCATTTCGTGGGTGACCACGATCATCGTGCGCCCCTCGGCGGCAAGGTCCTTCATCACCTTGAGCACCTCGCCCACCAGCTCGGGGTCGAGCGCCGAGGTGGGCTCGTCGAAGAGCATCAGCTCGGGCTCCATGGCCAGCGCACGGGCAATGGCCACGCGCTGCTGTTCGCCGCCGCTGAGCTGCGCCGGATAGACGTCCTTGCGGTGGCTCACGCCCACGCGGGCCAGCAGGCTCTCGGCCTTGGCGGTGGCGCTCTTCACGTCCTGGCCCAGCACATGCACCGGCGCTTCGATGACGTTCTGCAGCACCGTGCGATGCGCCCACAGGTTGAAGTTCTGGAACACCATGGCCAGACGCGCGCGCCAACGTTGCAGTTGGGCGGCATTCTTGGCCTTCAGTCCGGCGGCGCCATCGCTCACCAGCTCGAGCTCCTCCTCGCCCAGCCACAGGCGGCCCTGGTGCGGCTGCTCCAGCAGGTTCAGGCAACGCAGGAAGGTGCTCTTGCCCGAGCCGCTGGAGCCGATCAGGGTGATGACATCGCCCGGCTTGGCGGCAAGGGACACGCCTTTGAGCACCTCGCGGTCGCCGTACTTCTTGTGCAGGTCTTCAACGCGGAGGCTTTGCATGGCGGGAGGGTTTCTAGGCGGAGAGCAGCTTGCCGCTGCGCAGCGCCTCCATCCCGGCCACCTTCGCCACGCTCTGGCCGGCCTGGGCCCAGCGCTGCAGCTCGCGGGCGAAATGCAGACCGTCGACCGGGCTGCACAGGGGCGTGGATTCTCCGCTGACCGGATCGATCACCTCGCCAATCGCTTGCCCCGCTTTCACTTCACGCCCCAGGGTGTCGCCAAACACCACCACGCCGGCATGCGGCGCATGGATGTGCATGCAGCCGGCCAGCGGGCGCAGGCTGCAGCTCTGGTCGGGTGCATCTACCTCGGCGTCGATGAACCCCTGCAAGGCCAAGAAGCGGATCAAGGCCTCGGCGTCCCGCTCTGCGATTTCATGGCTGACTTCGGTTTCGCCGCGGAACTCCAGCGTGGAGGCGAAGCAGGCGAAGGGCACGCGCTCTCCCAGGCGCTCGCGCAAGCGGCGCCACACCATCGAACAGGCCTCGTCGTAGGGGAAGTCGCCGCTCTCTTCGGCCAGCAGCGCCAGCGGCGAGCCGATGCAGTCGCCCAACTGCTGGGCCTGTGCAGCCTGCTGCGGCGCGGCGTAAAGGTGCAGCACGGCGTCGTTGTCGCAGTGCATGTCCAGCACCACGTCGGCGTCAATGGCCAGGCGCAGCAGCTGCACCCGCAGCTGCTGCAGCGCGGTGCGCGCCGGCTGGGCGCCCAGCGCCGCGTGCAGCGCCGCGCGCAGCGCGCGCAGGTTGGCAGCCGCGTCGTCCCCGAGTTCTACTTGGGCGGCGGCGACCTCGGCCAGGTCGGGGTACAGGCGGTTGAAGTTCTGCCCGCTGGCCAGCTCGAAGCGACCATGCATGCGGCCCCAGACCTGCTGGGACAGCCCGATCGGGTTGCAGGCCGGAAGCAGCACCACCTCGCCGAGAAGGCGGCCCTGGGCCTCCAGCTCGGTGAGGCGGCGGCGCAGGTGCTGCGCCACCAGCATGGGTGGAATTTCGTCGGCGTGCAGGCTGGCCTGCAGGAGCGCGCGGCGCGCGCCAAGGCCTTGTTCGGCCAGGCTGGGGCCGAAGTGCAGCTGGCGGATGAATCGCTGGCTGGCGATGCCGCTGGCGCTCAGAGCGTGGTCGATGGTGCGCATCAGCGGGTCTCCCGGATGACTTCGTACAGCGGCTGGCGCAGGCGAATCGGCGTCACGTCCAGGCGCATGCGCTGAACGCTGTAGTCCTCGCCGCCCCAGGCGCCAGTGAACTGGCCGCGCGTGTCCGCAGCCTTGTAGAGCCGGAACTCGAAGCCCAGCGAAGGATCAGGGTCGGCGCCGCCGTCGCCGGACAGGGGCTGGCCGTTGATCTGCGCGCGCAGATTGAAGGCCAGGCCGCGCAACTCCAGGTCCGGGCTGTCCAACAACTGGCCCATGGCGTTGACGATGGTGTTGTCACCCAGCATGTCGGCCGGGTAGCTGCTGCGCTTGAAGTTGGGCTTGAAGTCAGCGGCCTGGTGGTCGAGCAGCGTACCTGCCAGCTTGGCGGCTGCAGGGGTGGTGCGGTTGCAGCGCAGTTCGTGACGGTCGCCACGATCCAGGTAGGTCAACACCCCGCCCTGCAGCGAGAAGGGCTGGGCCTGCACCTTGGCCTCGGCCAGGTCGACGAGCAGCGCGCCGCGCGCACCAATCACCTCGATGTGGCTGCCACGAATCAGCGCGGCGCTGTTCTCCTCCACGCCCAGGCCGAAGCGGTAGCCTTGGCGGTGCATCACCGGCAGCAGGCGGGCAATGCGGCCGCGCTTGAGGAAATGCTGGTCGATGAACAGGTCCTTGCCGGCGAAGCCGAGTCCGCGATCGATTTCCTTGCCCTCGCGCAGGCGGCCCTTGAGCACAGCCAGCGCGTCTTGCGCGTCACGGAACATCCATTCACTCTGGATGGCCGCTCCCGCGCTGGTGCCGGCCACCACGCCGCCGCGCGCCTGCACCTGGCGCACAGCCTGCAGCATGGCCGTCTCACGGCCTTCAGGCTTGAGCGCCCGGACGATGAGCTCCTGCGCGCCACCGCCGAAGAACACGCCCTGCGCGGCCTCCACCTTGGCAATCCAGGCCGGGTCGTCGCGCACCGCCTCCCAACTGCTCTCCTTCACGCTGGGGTGCACCGGAATCATCTCGGCGCGGGCACCGGCTGCGTTGAGCACCCCCACGATGCGTTCGCCGCTGCGCTGCGGGTTGCCCGATGCGGTGGCGAAGACCACGAAACGGCTTCCCGCGCCGCCGGCCTCCTGCACGATACGCTGCCAAACCTCGGTGTTGTCGTTCTTCAAGGCTCCGCCGATGGCGATAGCCACCCCCTTGGGCAAAGGATCCGGCGTGCAAACGGGCTGTGCTTGCGCCAGCGCCCACAGCGGGAAGGGCATCAGCAAGCCCACCAGCGTGCGCGACACACGGGCGCGGCCCGCGCTGCGGGATGGGTTCTGTTGATCAGGACACGAAAGCATGGGTCGGTTGGAGCGGTGCGGCATCGCATTGTTGGCGCGCGGCCATGAAGTCTGTCTGCGGGTCCGCCCCAGCGCGGCGGCGGGCGTGCAAGTCCGTGTCGCTTTGTCTCAAGAGTTGAGGCAAGCCCGCCACGACGCTTTCCTGCACGCGACACCGATTTGCGTGCAGGCGACCACCGGGTAGCCACCCGCTCCCTGTTGCGGCTCCGGGCTTCCTAGAGTCCGCAGCAACCCTCCACCCCACGATTGGCCTCCATGCACGCCCCCATTCCCCACCGCCCCAACCGCCTGGCTGTCCTGCTGGCCCTGGCTTGCGCCAGCGCGTTCGCGCAGGAGCCGCAAAAGCTCGAACGCATCGAGGTCACCGGCTCCAGCATCAAGCGCATCGCCGGCGAAACGCCGCTTCCGGTTGAAAGCCTGAAGCGCGAAGACATCATCAAGCTGGGCGTCACGACCGCCTCGGAGCTGCTGCAAAAGCTCAGCGCCAACGTCGGCGGCCTGACCGACGGCACCAGCGTCAGCGACCAGATGGGCGGCCAGCGCGGCTTCAACGGCGCCAACCTGCGCGGCCTGGGCGTCTCCAGCACCCTGGTGCTGCTGAACGGTCGCCGCCTGGCCAACTTCGCCTCTCCTGGCGACAACGCCGGCGTCGACCTCAACACCATCCCGGCCGGCGCCATCCAGCGCGTGGAAATCCTGAAGGACGGTGCTTCCGCCATCTATGGCACCGACGCCATGGGCGGCGTGATCAACTTCATCACCCGCAAGGACTACCAAGGTGCCGAGGTCAATATCTACGCCCTGGACACCGCTGAAGGCGGCGGCGGCAAGAAGACCGTGAGCCTGGGCGGCGGCGTAGGTGACCTGCGCAAGGACGGCTTCAATGCCTTCGTGACGCTGGACTTGCAGAAGCTCGACTCCCTGAAGGCCTCGCAGCGCAAGTTCATCCGCGAGTACAGCTTGCCGACCAGCCTGCCGCCGCAGGCTTCGAGCAACTCCTTCCCGGCCAACGTGGACCTGAGCGCCTCGCAACTGGCCGCGCTCAACGCCTTCGTGCTGGCCAATCCGAACACCGCGCTGAAGGGCACCAACCCAGATGGCACCTGGAACCCGGGCGGGCCGAACTCCGGTTCGCGCCGCGTCAACTTCGGCAAGGCCAGCTGCACCGGCGCGCCCAACGCCAACTTCATCGACGGCACCAGCCTGGGTGGCCGCGAGGGTTGCTCGTACGACTACGTCGCCGGCTCGGAGATCTACCCCACCTCCGAAAAGCAAAGCCTGGTCGGCCGAGTCAGCTTCCAGCTGAACGATGACACCGTGTTGTTCGCCGAGGGTCTGCTGGCCAAGTCGGAGACCGACTACGCGGCCTCGCCGGCCACCATGCGCTTCCGCACCTCGTCGGGCATCCAACTGCCGGCCTCGCTGCAGGCCGTGACAGGCGTGCTGGGCAATGTGGACTTCCGCTTCCGCCTGGAGGACGCCGGCAAGCGCACCAGCCGCGTGAACATCGACGCCAACCGCCTGGTGCTGGGCGTGGTGGGTCGCGTGGGCGAATGGGACTACGACGCCGCCATCAGCCGCGCGGTGAACGAAGCCACCGACACCAACATCTCCGGCTGGGTGTCGCTGACGCGCCTCGAGGCCGGCATCAAGGCCGGTGCCTACAACCCGTTCGTGGCCCCGGCGGACCGCTCGGCGGGCCAGGCCTTCATGAATTCGATCCGCCTGGACGGCGGCGCGCGCATCGCCAAGGGCACCTCGTCGAGCGTGGATGCCAAACTGACCCGCGCCCTGTCGCAGTTGGATGGCGGCGACCTGATGCTGGCCCTGGGCGCCGAGCTGCGCAAGGAGGAGACCGAGTTCCGCGCCACCGACGTGGTCAAGGGCAACGACATCGTGGGCGACCGCTCCAGCTCGGCCGCTTTGCTGGCCGACACGAGCCACTCGCGCAACGTGGCCGGCGTCTATGCGGAGTTGAACGCACCCTTCACCCGCGAGCTGGAAGCGCAGTTCGCGCTGCGCCACGACCGCTACGACGGCGTGAAGGACGCGCGCACCGGCATCACCTCGCCGGACTTGAACACCACCAACCCCAAGCTGGGCCTGAGCTGGCGTCCGGCCAAGGAATTTCTGGCCCGCGCGTCCTACGGCACGGGCTTCCGCGCGCCGACGGTCTCCGAGATGTTCCTGCCTCTGCGCGCTGGCATCACCGCCAGCTTCGTGCGTGACCCGGTGAGCGGCGAAGTCGGTCAGCTGGCGATCGACCGCGCCTCCAACCCTGAGCTGAAGCCAGAGAAATCCAAACAGGCCAGCGTGGGCGTGGTCTTCGAGCCCTCGCGCAACTTCAACGGCAGCATCGACTTCTGGACCATCCGCAAGTCGGACATCATTTCCGAGATCGGTGAAGAGACCATCTTCGTGACGCCGGCCCTGTACAACAACCCGGCCGTGGTGGTGCGTTTCGACGATGGCTTCGTTGATTACATCAACGTCAAGAAGGAGAACCGCGGCAAGCTGAACACGGCGGGCGTGGACCTGAGCCTGAGCTGGCGTGGCGAGACCACGGCGTTTGGCCGCTTCGGCGCCAGCATCGACGGCACCTTGGTCACCGAGTACAAGTTCGCCACCGATCCGCGCTCGCCGCTGGTCGACGGCCTGGGCAAGTTCAAGGATGACAAGGCCGTTCAGCGCTGGCGCCACAAGGCCAAGGTGGACTGGGACTACGGCCCGGTGGGTGTGACCGTGGCGCACAGCTACAAGTCGAGCTACCGTGACCAGAACGTCGAAGGCCTGGCCGCCCCGGCGTTCAACAACCGCGACGTGAAGGCCTACTCGCTGTGGGACCTGACCGCCAGCTACCGCGTGAACAGCGAGCTGCGCCTGCGCGCCGGCGTGCTGAACCTGTTGGACACCGCGCCACCTTTCACCAACCAGTCGCGCTACTTCCAAGTGACCTGGGATCCGACCTATGGCGACCCGCGCGGCCGCAGCTACTACGTGAGCCTGAACTACGCGCTGAAGTAAGCAACCGGCGCACCCATGGAAAGCCCGCTTCGGCGGGCTTTCTTACGTCCGGCTTGCGCAGCGGTTGCGTGACCCCAACACCGGCACGCGTCGAACGCTGAAGCCCATCCGGCCTGGCGGAGACTGCTGGCGTCGCCCACTCCGTCGCCACCGCCATGCCGCGCCTGTTGCCACATCGCCTAACCCGTCTCGCCGCTCTGCTCCTGGTGGCCAGCACTGCCACCCAGGCCCAGGAGGCGCCGCGCCTGGAGCGGGTGGAAGTGACCGGATCGACCATCAAGCGCCTGGACGCCGAAACAGCGCTGCCCGTGCAGGTGCTGCGCAAAGAAGACATCCAGAAAAGCGGCGCCACCACGGCCGCCGAACTCGTGTCCATGCTCGCCGCCACGGCCAACAACCTGGGCGACGGCATCAGCATGGCCAACGGGGGCTTCCGTGACCAGATGGGCTTCAACGCCGTCAACCTGCGCGGCCTGGGTGTGTCCTCGACCCTGGTGCTGCTGAACGGCCGACGCATGGCCAACTTCGCCTCGCCCGGCGACGACGTGGGCGTGGACCTCAACAACATTCCGGCGGCAGCCATCGAACGCATCGAGATCCTGCTCGACGGCGCCTCCGCCACCTATGGCTCCGACGCCATCGGCGGGGTGATGAACTTCATCACCAAGCGCAACTTCCAGGGCATACAGGGCGAGGTGTATGGCTACCGCACTCAGGAGGGCGGCGCCGGCAAGCGCACGGCGTCCCTGACCTGGGGCGCGGGCGACGTGGTGCGCGATCGCTTCAACCTGCTCGCGGTCCTGGATTGGCAGTCTGCCGACGCGCTGGACACCTCGCAGCGTCAGTTCATCAGCGACCTGAAGATCCCTGAGCGCCTGCCCCACCTGCTGTCCTCGGCGGGCTTCCCAGCCAACATCCGGCTGAGCCGCGCGCAGCGCAACTTTCTGCAGGATCAGGGCTTCCGCATCAACGGCAAGGAGATCGAGAACCGCACGATCAACCTCAGCGTGCCCAATTGCCTGCCGCCGCACACCCTGTACCTGCCGGCCGGCATCGGCGGCGTGGACGGCTGCACCTACGACTTCATGCGCGACGTCGAGCTCTACCCGAAGTCGGACCGCATGGGCCTGCTGAGCCGCGGCGTGATGGACCTGGGTGGTGGTGCGCAGATGTTTGCCGAGCTGTCGATGGGCCGCGCCAAGACGCTGTACACGGGCACCAGCAACCGCATCGATGCCGATGTGCCGTCCTCGCTGATTCCGTTGTTGGCCGCGACCGGCATGCCCACGGACCCCGACCTGGACGAACCCGATGTGGTGGTGCGCACGCGCATGCTCGAGGCCGGCAAGCGCGGCAGCGAGTTGACCAGCACCGGCACGCGCGCGGTGCTGGGCTTCAGTGGACAGGCTGCCGGCTGGGAGTACGAGCTGTCGGTGCTGGGCGCCAGCAACAAGGTGTCCGAGCGCGACGTGCGCGGCTATCTGCGCGAAGCCCCGGTGCTGGCCGGCTTCTACAGCGGCGCCATCAACCCCTTCGGCCCGAGCAGCCAGGCGGGGCTGCAGATCCTGCGCGATGCACAGATCAACGAGGAAGTGCGAAGTGCCCGTGGCACCACGCGCTCCCTGCAAAGCAGCATGAGCCGTGGCTTGGCGCAGTTGGAAGGCGGCGAGCTGATGGTGTCGATGGGCGCTGAATTGCGCAGGGAGAGCACGAAGTCGCGCGCCTCGGACCTGCTGATCTCCGATCAGATCGTTGGCGACCCCTCGCCTGGCGACGCCCAGACCACCGATCGCGGGCGCCGCATGTGGGCGGTGTACGGCGAAATGGTGGCCCCTCTCACCAAGGCCCTGGAGTTGAACGCCGCGCTGCGCCACGACCGCTACCAGACCGTGGGCGGCTCGACCACGCCCAAGCTGGGCCTGCGCTGGGTGGCCAGCCCCACGCTGCTGGTGCGGGCCTCGGCCGGTACGGGGTTCCGTGCACCCTCCGTCAACGACCTCTACCGTCCGGTCAAGACCAGCCAGACCGCCGTGCTGCCCGACCCGGTGTGCATGGCCGAAAACGACAACGACCTGAGCTTCTGCGCCGACTTCTGGGAGACGCGCACCTACGCCAACCCAAACCTGAAGCCGGAGAAGTCGAACCAGCAGTCGATCGGTTTCGTGTTCCAGCCCAGCAAGCGCGCCAGCCTCTCAGTGGATTGGTGGGCGATCACCAAGCGCAACCTCATCAGCACCATCGGCGACGACGTGATCCTGGCCAATCTGGCCAAGTACGAGCCCTTGGTGCACCGCTACAACGAGGACGAAGGCCTGGCCGGCTGCGACTACGACCCCGACGACAGCACCATCTGCTTCATCGAACTGCAGAAGGAGAACCGCGGCCAGCAAAAGCTCAGCGGCATCGACCTGCAAGCCGAGTGGCAAGGGCCGGCCACCGCCCTCGGCCGCTTCGGCATCAAGCTCAGCGGCACCTACGCACTGGAGTCCAAGAAGCAGACCGGCAACGGCGACCCCTACATCAGCAACCTGGGCCGCTTCGTCACCGATGGCGTGGTTCAGCGTTGGCGCCATCGGCTCACGCTGGACTGGAGCGCCGGTGCGTGGAACGTGGCGCTGTCCAACACCTACCGGACGGGACACCTCGACCAGAACTCCGCCATCGACACCGACAGCGGCACGGTGGTGGCCCCCAACCGGGTCAAGGCCTACTCGCTGTGGGACCTGAGTGCGCGCTGGCAGGCCACGCCGCAGGTGGCGCTTCGCGCCGGCGTGCGCAACCTGCTGGACACGCCGCCCCCCTACTCCAACCAGGCCTTCTTCTTCCTGAGCGGTTACGACCCGAGCTATACCGACCCACGCGGCCGCGCGTTCTCTCTCAGCTTGAACTTCGCGCTGCGCTGAGGACACCGGCCAGTCGCCAGGGCGGGCTCTCGGCCCCACCATTCAGCGATGCATGCACGGCGCGCTCCAGCGCCGCGTCATGCATGCCCTGCGCCTGGCACCAAGCGAGGTCGTGGCAGGTGTCGCGGTAGCGCTCGCCGCTGTCGCACAGCAGGGTGACGATGGCGCCCTGCACGCCTCGCTCGCGCATCTCGCGCGCGCAGGCCAGCGCCGCCAGCAGATTGGTGCCGGTGCTCGGGCCCACCGCGCGGCCCAGACGGCTGCTCAGCCAGCGCATGGCGGCGAAGCTGGCGGCATCCACTGGCTTGACCATCGCGTCGATGACGTCGGGCAGGAAGCTCGCCTCGACGCGCGGTCGGCCGATGCCCTCGATGCGCGAGCCACGCTCCAAGGTGAGTGCCGGGTCGCGTGTCAGGTAGTGGTCGAAGAACACCGAGTGCTCGGCATCGCCGCCGCACACGCGCGTGGCGTGGCGACCGTAGCGCACGAAGCGGCCCAACGTAGCCAAGGTGCCGCCAGTGCCTGCGCTGCACACCAACCAGGCAGGCACAGGGTGGGGCTCGCGGGCCATCTGGCTGAAGATGCTCTCGGCGATGTTGTTGTTGCCGCGCCAGTCGGTGGCCCGCTCGGCGTAGGTGAACTGATCCATGTAGTGGCCGCCACCCTCGCGCGCCAGTCGAGTGGCCTCGGCATAGACCTGGGTGGGGTCGGCGACCAGGTGGCAGCGCCCACCTTGGAACTCGATGGCGCGCTGCTTCTGCACGCTGACGGTGGCCGGCATCACGGCGATGAAGGGCAGGCCGAGCAGGCGCGCGAAGTAGGCCTCGCTGACCGCCGTGCTGCCGCTGCTCGCTTCCACCACCGGGCGGCCTTCGCGCAGCCAGCCGTTGCACAGTGCATAGAGAAAAAGCGAGCGCGCCAGGCGGTGCTTGAGGCTGCCGCTGGGGTGGCTGGACTCGTCCTTCAAGTAGAGCGTGATGCCGGGGAAGCCCGGCCAGGGCATGGGCACGAGATGGGTATCGGCACTGCGCTGCACGTCGGCTTCGATGCGCCGCACGCATTCCATCTCCCAGCCTCGGCTCATGAACGGGCCTCCAGCGCCGCCACGCGCAGCTTCAAGGCTTCGATTTCGTCCCGCAATTGCTGCACCAGTTCCGCGGCAGGCTGCGCTGCGGTGCCCGCTTCCTGCGCCACCGTGACCGGGCCTGTCAGCAACTGGGCCCAGCGCGCCTCACGCGCCCCTGGCGCACGCGGCAGGCGCTGCACCAGGCCCTTGTCGACCAGCTCTTCGAGGAAGCCTTCGGCCGAGGACAGGTCGGCAAAGCGGTGAAGGCGCTCGCAGTTAAGACGCAACTCCGCCGTGGTTTGCGGCCCGCGCAACAGCAGCACGGTGAGCAGGGCCTCGGCCGCGCCGGGCACGCCGTAGACGCGGCGCAGGTTGTGCTCGAAACGGGTGACGCGGCTGCCGCTGACCTCGAAGACCACGCTGCGCTCCTTGAGGCCGTTGAGTGCGACGAGCACTTCCGCCTCGGTCAGTTCCATCACCGGCTCGCGGGCGGTCTTCTGGTTGCAGCCGGCGGTCAGGGCGTTCAGGCTCAGTGGGTAGCTGTCGGGCACGGTGTGCTGCTTTTCCACCAGCACCGCGAGCACGCGGCCCTCTTCGGGCACGAGGGCGGCGACGCCGCCGGGCCGCCCCAAGGCGTCGCGCGCCCCCTCGGGGGGTGGCGACTGCAAGGAGACTGGGGGCCGATCAAACACCGAATCCATCGTCGGCCTGGATGATGGCACCGTTGATGAAGTGACTTTCCTTCGCGCAGAGCATCAGCAGCGCTGTGTCCAGGTCCTCGGGCTTGCCGACACGCTTCCTGGGCAGCATGTCGATCAGCTGCTTGCCATGCGGCGTGGTCCAGTGGTGGTGGTTGATCTCGGTGTCGATGTAGCCGGGGCAGATCGCATTCACATTGATGCCGTACTTGCCCCACTCCAGCGCCATGGCGCGGGTCATGTGCACCACGGCGGCCTTGCTCATGGCGTAGATGCCGATCTGCGAGAGCACGCGCAGCCCGGCCATCGAGGCGATGTTCACGATGCGCCCGCCTGTGAACGTACCCGGCGCCGCCCCGCGGGCTCGCGCCAGCATGCGCTTGCCCACTTCCTGCGCGACAAAGAACGCACCGCGCTGGTTGGTGTTGATGACGAAGTCCCAGTCCTGCGGCGTCACGTCGACGAGGCGCTGCGAGGTGGAGACGCCGCTGTTGTTGATGAGGATGTCGAGGGTGCCGACCTCGGTCTCGGCGTGCGCAACGGCGGCGCGGATGGATGCGAGGTCGGTGACGTCCATCTTGACCACATGGGCGTCCCCGCCCTCGGCCTCAATCTCCGTACACAGGTCCTTCAGCCGCTCGACACGACGCCCGGCCAGCACCACGGCCGCGCCGGCTCCGGCCAGCGTGCGCGCGAACTGCGCACCCAGCCCGCTGCTGGCGCCGGTCACCAGGGCCACACGACCCGACAAATCGATGGAATAGCTCATGAAGGATGCCTTGCAAACGCGATGCCGGTCACGTTAGCAGAGGGTTCCCCCGCAGGCGCTTTGGGCGCGGCTCTCTACAAAAAAGCACGATCGTTCGTTTTTTCGCTCGACTCCCTAGAATCCGCCGCCATCGCATCAGCCCAGGCGCTGTCATGACCCACGAAGAAATCCTCGCCCAGTACGGTCCCCGTGAATCGATGGAGTACGACGTGGTCATCGTCGGCGGCGGGCCGGCTGGCCTGACCACGGCCATCCGGCTCAAGCAGCTGAACGCCGATCTCAGCGTGGTGGTGCTGGAGAAAGGCTCGGAGGCCGGCGCCCACATCCTGTCCGGCGCGGTGATGGATCCGCGCGCCCTCACCGAGTTGTTCCCGGACTGGAAGGAGCGCGGCGCGCCCTTGACTCAACCCGTGAGTGGCGACGACGTGCTCTTCCTGTCTGAGACCGGGCAGACCCGCACGCCGGACTTCCTGGTGCCTCGCAACTTCCACAACGAGGGGTGCTATGTCATCAGCCTGTCGAATGTGGTGAAGTGGCTGGCTCAGCAGGCGGAAGGCCTGGGCGTGGAGGTGTTTGCCGGCTTCGCGGCTGCCGAAGTGCTCTATGACGACCAAGGCCGCGTCAAGGGTGTGGCCACCGGCAACTTGGGCGTGGGCAAGGACGGCGAGCCCCACGACGGCTTCCAGATCGGCATGGAGTTGCACGGCAAGTACACGGTGTTCGCCGAGGGCGCCCGCGGCCACTTGGGCAAGCAGTTGCTGTCGAAATTCAAGCTGACCGATGGCAAGGACACACAGACCTTCGCCATCGGCATCAAGGAACTCTGGGAGATTCCGGCCGACAAGGCGCAGCCTGGCAAGGTGGTGCACACGGCCGGCTGGCCCATGCAGGACGACACCTTCGGCGGCGGCTTCCTCTACCACCTCGAGAACAACCAGGTCACGCTGGGCTTTGTCATCGGGCTGGACTACCAGAACCCGCACATGAGCCCGTTCGAGGAGATGCAGCGCTGGAAGACGCACCCCACCATCCGCGCGCACATCGAAGGCGGCAAGCGCATCGGCTACGGGGCACGTGCCATCAACAATGGCACGCCGCAGGCCCTGCCGAAGCTGGTCTTCCCGGGCGGCGCGCTGGTGGGCTGCGACGCCGGCTTCCTCAACGCCGCGCGCATCAAGGGCAGCCATGCGGCGATCAAGAGCGGCATGCTCTGCGCCGAGGCGCTCGCGCCAGCGCTGGCCGCTGGCCGCGCGCAGGACGAACTGACGGCCTATCCGGAGGCATTCGAGAGCAGTTGGCTGCACAAGGAATTGCAGCAGACGCGCAACTTCAAGCTCTGGTTCAAGAAGGGCAAGACCGTCGGTCAGCTGATGACCGGCATCGAGCAATGGCTGCTGCCCAAGCTCGGCGTGCAGTCGCCGCCCTGGACCCTGCACAACCACAAGGCCGACCACGAGTCCTTGAAGGCCGCCAGCCGCTGTGCCCCCATTGCCTACCCCAAGCCGGACGGCAAGCTCAGCTTCGACCGGCTTTCCTCGGTGTTCATCTCGAACACCAACCACGAGGAAAACCAGCCGGCTCACCTGACCCTTAAGAACGCGGATGTGCCGCAGACGATCAATCTGGCGACCTACGGTGGTCCGGAGAGCCGCTACTGCCCGGCAGGGGTGTACGAGTTCGTGGAAGGCCAGCTGGTCATCAACGCGCAGAACTGCGTGCACTGCAAGACCTGCGACATCAAGGACCCGACGCAGAACATCGTCTGGATCACGCCCGAGGGCGGCGGCGGGCCGAACTACGTCGGCATGTGATCGACCGAGGGCTCAGTCGCGGTCGCGGAACACCCACCAGGCCACCAGCAAGGTAAGCACGGACACCAGTGCGACCACCAAGTAGAAGCCCCGCGCAGATTCTGCAAAGGGCACGCCGCCCACATTCATGCCGAACAAGCCCGCCGTGAGGTTGATGGGCAAGGCCAGCACGGTGACCGCCGTCAGCACGAACAGGCTGCGGTTGTTGCCCTCGGCCACCTGGGCGGCGATCTCTTCCTGCAGCAGCTTGATGCGCTCCTGCAAGCTGCTGATGTCGCGAAGCGCCACGGAGAACTCCTCGCTGCTCTGGCGCAACTCCTGAACATCGGCTTCGGCGATCCATTCTGGTGGGTGCTGAAGGAGGCGAAACAAGGCCCCGGGTTCCGGTGCGAGAAGGCGTTGAAGCCGAACCAGCAAGCGGCGCAACTTGCCCAGACGTACGCGCTTGGTCTGAAGCCGATTCGCCAGCAGTTCGTCCTCGACGTCGTCCACGCGGCTGGTGGCTTGGCGCACCACATCGATGAGCACATCGGCTTGATCGCGCATCAGGTGGGCCAGCAAGTCCACCGAACTGCGGAAGGTGTGCCCCTGCTTGACAGCACCTCGCAGGCGATCCACCGAGCGCAGCGGCTGGCGCCGGCAGGTCAGGAGCAGGCGCGGCGCTGCCAGCAGCCACAGCGTCGAGGTATCGCTCGGCTCGAACGCGAAGTCGAAGCTGACATCGTTGACCACCCCGACCAAGGCGTCCTCGTCACGCTCGATACGCGTCGAGCGGGTACCGCTGCTCAGCGCCTCTTCAAACGCATCGGGGAGGTCGATGATGCCCTTGAGCCAGGGCAGCGCGGCGTTGTTGGCCAGGTTCAGATGCAACCACAGGAAGCCCTCCGCCTGCGGATTGGCCAACCAGGACCGAGTCGCCAGCGCATCCAAGGCCTGAGCAGGCTCACCTGCGAAGAGTTGGTACGCCCAGAGCAGGCCGATGTCTTCGCGTTGAAACTCCGCCATCACACCACCACCGGCTCCGCTTCCAGCACCACGCCGAAACGCGCCAGCACCGAGGCTTGGATGGCCTGGGCCAAGGTGATCACCTCGGCGCCGCGCGCGTCGCCGCGGTTCACCAGCACGAGGGCCTGCTTTTCATAGACGCCGGCACCGCCGACGCTCTTGCCCTTCCAGCCGCAGGCGTCGATGAGCCAGCCGGCGGCCAGTTTGCAGCGGCCATCCGGCAACGGGTAGTGGACGATGCCCGGCTCACGCGCAATCACTTCGCGGCACTGCGCCTCGCTGACGATGGGGTTCTTGAAGAAGCTGCCGGCATTGCCGAATTGCGCTGGGTCGGGCAGCTTGGCGCGGCGGATGGCGATGACCCAGTCGGCAATCTGCCGTGCATCGGGCTCTTTCACGCCCGCAGCCTCCTGCGCCTTCTGAAGATCCAGGTACCCAAGCTCGGGCTGCCAGGCTTTGGGCAAGCGCAGGCGCACGCGCAGGATGACGCTGCGCCCCGCCAGATGCTGCTTGAACACCGAGTCGCGGTAGCCGAAGTGGCAGGCCTCGCGATCCAAGCGGACCACACGGCCGCTCATCAGGTCCAGGGTGTCCAGGCTGTCGAAGCGATCCTTCAACTCGACTCCGTAGGCACCGATGTTCTGCACCGGCGCCGCGCCCACGGTGCCGGGAATCAAGGCCATGTTCTCCAGGCCCGGCGCGCCCTGCTCCAGCGTCCACATCACGAGCTCGTGCCAGCGCTCCCCGGCACCGGCCTCGACGATCCAGGCGTCCCCGGCATCGATCAAGCGCAGTCCCGGCACCTCCACCTTCAGCACCAAGGGTTGAAGGTCTCGGGTAAAAACCAGATTGGAGCCGCCGCCCAGGATGAACTTGCTGGCCCGCCCCCAGTCGGGGTGGTTGACGACCCAGCGCAGGTCGGCTTCCGAGCGGATGCGCACCAGCCGGCGCGCCCGCGCTGGCAGGCCGAAGCTGTTGCAGTGGCGCAGGTCGACATCCTGCTCGATCGTGGGGGCCGACTGGCTGCTGGTGGTTTCCATCGCCGAGAATTGTCCCCGCTCTCACATGACGATCCTCCGCTGCCATGCCCTCCTTTGACGCCGTACTCGAACCCAATCTCGTGGAAATCCGCAATGGCGTGGACAACTGCGCCAAGGAAGTGGCCACCCGCTTCGACTTCAAAGGCACCGGCGCCAAGGTGGAGCAGAAGGGCAAGGAGAAGGACGCGACCATCGAGCTCACGGCCGATTCCGACTTCCAACTGGAACAGCTCGAGAACGTGCTCATCGACAAGATGACCAAGCGCAAAGTTGAGCTGACTTACTTCGACCGCGACGCCAAACCCGAGAAGCTTGGCGGCGACAAGCTGAAGAAGGTCTGGAAGGTGCGGAACGGCATTCCCGCCGACCTGGCCAAGAAGATCGTCGCGCAGGTCAAGGACAGCAAGATCAAGGTGCAGGCCGGCATCCAGGGCGATGCAGTGCGTGTGACCGGCAAGGACCGGGATGCGCTCCAAGCCTGCATCGCGCACTTGAAGAAAGCCATCAGCGACACACCGCTGAGCTTCAACAATTTCCGCGATTGAGGAGCCACCGTGCGCATGCGCAGTTGGGGGGCCATGGCCCTTTACCTGATGCCGCTGCTGGCCACCGCGCAGCCCTCCGTCAGCCTGAACGGGCTGCTGGGACGTAACGCGGCCATCCTGGTCATCAACGGCCAGGTGCGCACCGTGCGTGTGGGACAGCAGCAAGACGGGGTGCGCCTCGTCGAAGTGGGCGATGGCAGCGTGGCGGTGGAGGTGGACGGCCAGCGCCGGCAACTTCTGCTCGGTGCCGCGCCGGTGGCCCAGCGCAGCAGCAGCGGACGCGGTCAAGGCGCGGGTCAGCGCATCGTGCTGAGCGCCGGCAGCGGCGGCCACTTCGTGACCAGCGGCAGCATCAACGGCGGTAGCGTGCAGTTCCTGGTGGACACCGGCGCCACCACCGTGTCCATGAGCCGCGCGCAGGCCGATCGGCTGGGCCTGAACTACCGCAACGGGCGCCCGGTGCGCATGCAAACCGCCAACGGCGTCATCTCAGGCTACTTGATGACCCTGGATCGCGTGCGCATCGGCGATGTCGAAATTGGCGGCGTCGAAGCCACTGTGGCCGAACGCGACATGCCAGTCGTTCTGCTCGGCAATTCCTTCCTGTCGCGTTTTCAGATGAAGCGGGAGAACGAGACCTTGGTTCTGGAACGCCGGTTCTAGCCAGAAATTTCGTGCCGACTCGGCGCGCTGGAGCCCCCTCGGAGCGCTGTCAATCGGCCACAAAAAAGCCGGCACACAGCCGGCTCTTTGCTTGACCGCCTTTGCAAGCGGCGAAGGGCACTCAGGCCTTGCGGCGACGCACCACCACCACCCCTGCCAGGGCCAGCCCAGCCAACGCCAGAGAACCCGGCACCGGCACGTGATTCTCCGTTGCGCGGATGAAGTTCTGCTTAAATGGATCCGTCGTGTCGAAATACACGGTGTAGGTGTAGCTCTTGCGCGGGCCAGATGCAGCGGACGCCCAAGTAGCCTGCTCTTGCAGGCTCGATGCGGACAAGGCGCCCAGGTAGCTGGTCAACTTGGTGATCACACCAGCAGGCGTGTCAGTCGTCCGCGTGCGAATCTCGCCGGTGGTACGGCTGAACGCTGCACCGTCCTGCATGATGATTTCCCAAACGGCCAAGCCGAAAGCGGCAGCATTCGTGGCGCTCAACAGGCTGTCGGCGTAGGCGTAGCTGAACAATTCATCCAGGTTGTTGCGAACCACCAGCGCATTCGCTTGCGTGTTCTTGCCAGCCATGTCCGTCGAGTAACCCGATCGCTGCAACTGCTGGCCGTAACCGGACGTCAAGTACTCCGCGTGGCTCGAGGCATTCACCCCGAAGAACGAATCCAGGTTGGTGGTGGAATAACTGTTCGGGAAGCCTGCGCTGGTCCGAGGATCAATGCAGTAAGCCATGAACGCGGCGCCGCCATTTTCAGAAAGGCTGCTCGCTCCCGTCCAAACATTCTGGTAGCTGGACGTGTCGTTCCGCATCGTGGAGGTAGTGCTCCCGAGGTTGGACCCCGAATAAGCAAGGTTGACATCTGCACTGGCATTGCTGCACAGCACCATCGCCACTCCACCAGCGAACGAAACCAATACGTTTTTCATGTCGGCACGAGCCTTCCCGAAGCTTGTTACAAAAATTCTAGCGGTCCGAACCTAGTGGGCAATCCCCGATCCAGGTGGCAGCGACGAACTCCGTGATCTTTAGCAGCTAGACACCAGTCAAAACAGTCGGTGCTCAGCCTCAGTCCTTGTCAAGCAACAATCGAGCCAGCATCTTAAGTCATTGATTCACAAAGTTCGAGTGCTGCGAAGCTGATATAGGTGGAAAGAAGCCCGACAGTTTCTTACAAGCCAAGATCCACGCGCAAACGGGCTGGGTCGACATCCGATGGCGGCGCCAGGCCCGCTGACATCGCCGCTTGCACTTCCTCTCTGGCTTCCACCTTCCGGCCCGCTTTCATGAGCGCTGCGGCCAGGTGCCAGCGAACGGCCGCATGGGCAGGGTCTCGCAAGCGCGCTTCACGCAGCACACGCACTCCGGCTTCTACGTTCCCTGCGGCCGTCAAAGCCCAGCCGTAGCCGTCGGCCAGGTTCAAGTTGTGAGGCGCAAGCTTGTAAGCCTTTTCCGCCATTGAAACAGCCAACGGGTCACCCAAACGACGCAGGATCTGAGCAAAGGCAGCCAGCAGTTCTTCATTGTTGGGCTGAGCGGCGATGAGTGCTTCATAAGTCGTTCTAGCCAGATGCGGCTTGCCCGCCAAGACTTGAGCATCGGCCAACGCACGCTTGGCAACGACGTCCGAGGGGTTGCGCTTCGACCAAGACTCGAGCGTCGCGAGCGCCTTTTCGGTCTCATTGTTTGCAAGCAGCGCTCGCGCAAGTAGCGCAGCGAGTTCGGTGCTGGGAGCTTGCTCGAAGGAGGTCCGATAGCTCGCCGCGGCTTTGGCGAACTGCCCTCGTGACATCGCGACGTGACCTGCGGTGACCTGAACGCCAGGGTGTTTGGGGTGCTTGGCCATCGCGGAGGCCAGCGCCTTGTCGAGTTCAGCCGCCGGAGCACGCCGCACCCCCGCCATCTCGACATTCAAGAGCATGACTCCTACGTCGTCTGGCGACACCTGCTGCGCTTTGGCCAGAGCGTGCATTGCGCCCTCCATCAGGCCTAAGCGCATTTGCAGTCGGGCCACCTCAAGCAGCATGGGCACGCGGTATCCCGCCACTTTCGTGGCCTCCTGCAAGCTCGTCCGGGCCAACGCTTGGTTGCCACCCACCGTATACGCCCTGGCAGCAGCCAACAGCACGGTGAAATCTCCCGGGAAGCGTCCCGCCATGCTTCTAGCCGCCGCAAGCGCTGGCTCTACCCGCCGCAGCTGCAGCAGTGTTTCGAGAGCAGCCAAGCCCGGTCGCGGATCCTTTGTTTGCAGGGAATCAGCCTTCTGGAAGTGCTCGAGCGCCTTCTCGGATCGACGCGCTCGTTGCTCAATCACACCAAGCTGGGTCAACACCTCGTAGTCGCGGGGCGACTGTTTTAGAAGTGCTTCCAGCCGGGCTCGGGCCGCGTCATGCAAGCCTTCATCGGATTCGAGCCAAGCCATATTGACAACCACAGGCCTGAAGTTCGGTGCCTTTTCCAAGGCGGCCTGATAGGCCTGACGCTGACGTTTCCTGTCGCTGAGGCGTCCGTGAATGTTGCCCAGGAAATTCAATAAGGCCGGCTCCGAGGGTGACAGCTTGAGCAAGGACTCGGCGACCTGCACCGCCTTCGCGCCTTGCCCCGTTCTTGCATAGTGGACGGCCAGTTCCATACCCGCCGTCACGTCGGCTGGGTTCTTGGCGAAGACCTTCTCCAAGTTCTTCTCGCCTTGCTGCTTGGCGCCCCCCGCGAGCTGAACGACGGACAAGTCGCGCAGCGCATCCTGTCCGCCTGGTGCACGAGATGCTCGCTCGAGAAACTCAGCGGCCAGCCCCAACTGTCCGCGGGCAGCATGTACTCGCCCCAGCAAATGAAGTACTTCCGGATGGTCCGGCATGCTCCTAAGCAGCCCTTCCAGCATAGGTTGCGCGCGATTGAGGTCTCTAGCCTCAACAAGGATCGTGGCCAGCAGCAGCTGTCCAGCCACATGCCGACTGTTGCGGCCCAACAAGGTCGTGAGGTACTCGCGAGCCTTCTCAGGATTGCGCAAGTGGTAGTGCGAAAGGGCACCCGCCAGCAGCAAGGGCTCGCTGTTGTTGCGCACCGCGGGCGCCATCGGATCGATCATGCCCACGGCGTCAGAAAACTCTGCCTTGGCCAGATCTGACCTGCCGTTGGCGCCGGCCAACATGCCGCGCAACCAAGAGGCCCTGGGTTCGCGCACTTTCTCGGTCTTCAAGAAGTTGAGCGTCTTTTCCGCCTCTTCCCGACGCCCCAGTCCCAGCAGGACCATCGCCCGGGACACATGGGCGTCGACATGCTTGGGCTCCAGCACCAAGGACTTGTCGAAAGCAACGAGTGCGCCGCTGAGGTCCCCCGTGCCGTGAAGGATGGTGCCCAACTGGTACCAAGTCGAGCCCCGCTTCGGAGCAAGCTCTGTCCCCTTGCGCGCCGAAGCGATGGCTTTGTCACGCGCATCCATGCGCAGGAATACAGGGGCCTCAGCGATGTAGGGGTCCGCTAGGCTGGGATCCACGCTGCGCGCTTCGGCAAACGCGGCCAAAGCCTGCGTCAGGCTGCCTGACATGGCCAGTGCGGACCCACGAAGAGTCAGCGCTTGCGCCTTCACCGAAGGAACAGGTGAATTCGCCGTGACCAACTCCAGGACCTTGTTTGCCTCGCCCAACTGCAGGTACACCGGCCCAAGCAGGGGGGCCACCTCGGTACGACTCACACCCAATCTCAATGCCTCTTCGAGAGCGGCCTCTGCCGCCTTGTATTCGCCCATTGACGCCAGCACTCTCCCCAACAGGAGGTGCGCAGCAAGCATGGACTTGTCGGCCTGCAGTGCGTTCTTCAGGTGAATGGCGGCGGCGCTCAGTTCATCACGCTCCAAGGCCTTGCGGGCTTCGTCGTAAGCCTTCGTGGCCACTGAATTGGCATGCCCTTCTGACGCAAACAGAGCCATCGCCAACATGAAGGCACGCAAGTTCGAAGTGCGCAGAGCACTCGAGGGGATGTCGATCATGAGCAGCAGTCAGTCGTGTTGGGGAAGCAGTTACCGCCAAGCTGTCTGGGGCTGGGCTGTATCGGGGCGGGCCGGATTGTGGCTGCGACGCAGGGCCGGAGCCACGACTCAAGATAATGTCCGCCATGCAAGTGGTTCGCCGCACGTTTTCCTGTGCAAATGTTCACCCCACCGCACTGACGATCGGCAATTTCGACGGTGTGCACCGCGGCCACCAGGCCATGTTGGCGCTGCTCCGCTCGGAGGCACAGCATCGCCGGCTGAGTAGCACGGTGCTGAGTTTTCAGCCTCACCCTCGCGATTACTTCGCCCATGTGGCCGGACGTGCAAGCGATGCGCCCAGGCGAATCTCCACTTTGCGCGACAAGGTGATGGAATTGCAGCGCTGCGGCATCGACCGGCTCGCGCTGCTTCGGTTCGATGCCGCCTTGGCGCAGCTTTCGCCCCGCGCCTTCGTCGAGAACATCCTTGTAAATGGCCTGGGCGCCAGGTATGTGTTGGTCGGGGACGACTTTCGCTTCGGAGCAAAACGACAGGGCGACTACGCCACGCTAGACGCACTCGGCAGCGAATTCGGATTCGACGTCGCCCGCATGATGAGCTACGAGGTGCATGGCCAACGCGTGAGCTCAAGCAGCGTGCGAGAGGCCTTGGCCGCCGGTGACATGACGCTGGCTCGGGCCTTGCTCGGTCGCCCGTACTGCGTGAGTGGCCATGTGCTGCACGGCCAGAAGCTGGGCCGCCAGCTCGGGCCAGGCTATCCCACCTTGAATCTGCGCTTTCGCCACGCGCGACCCGCCGCGCAGGGCATCTTCGTCGTGCAGACGCATGGCCTGACGGATCAGCCCCTTCACGGCGTGGCCAGCCTGGGCAGTCGGCCCACGGTCGACGACTCGGGCCGCATGCTGCTCGAGGTGCACTGCCTGGACTGGCCTGCAACTCTGGGGACCGAGGGGGGCTACGGTAGACTCGTGCGCGTGGAATTCCTGCACAAACTGCGCGACGAAGCCCGGTATGACGGGCTGGATGCGCTGACGGCCGCCATTGCGGCCGACGTGCAGGCAGCGCATGCTTGGTTCGCTGCCAGCCACGCGGCTGAACGCCGCCAGACCACCCGCGACCGAATTTGAGGGCCTGCCGCGCCAGCGGCCCCGCCGACGCCCTCCCCCGCATCTATTGACTGCGCACCGACGCAGCGCCCCGCCATGAGCTCGACACCGGACTACCGCGCCACCTTGAACCTGCCCGACACGCCCTTCCCGATGCGCGGCGACCTGCCCAAGCGCGAGCCGGGCTGGATCGCCCAGTGGCAGCAGGAGGGCCGCTACCAGCAGTTGCGCGCTGCCCGCCAGGGCGCACCCAAGTTCGTGCTGCACGACGGCCCGCCCTATGCCAACGGCGCCATCCACATCGGCCACGCGGTCAACAAGGTGCTGAAGGACATGGTGGTGAAGAGCCGCCAACTGATGGGCTTTGACGCCGCCTATGTGCCTGGTTGGGATTGCCACGGCCTGCCGATCGAGAACGCCATCGAGAAGGCGCATGGCCGGCACCTCAGCCGCGACGACATGCAGGCCAAGAGCCGCGCCTACGCCACCGAACAGATCGCTGTGCAGCGCGAAGGCTTCGAGCGTCTGGGCGTGATGGGCGACTGGGCGAACCGCTACGCCACGATGGACCCCAAGAACGAGGCCGGCCAGATCCGCGCGTTCAAGAAAGTCATCGAACGCGGCTTCGTCTACCGCGGTTTGAAGCCCGTGTACTGGTGCTTCGACTGCCGCTCCTCACTGGCCGAGTTCGAGATCGAGTACGCCGACAAGAAGAGTCAGACCCTGGACGTCGCCTTCCCCAGCGCCGAGCCGGACAAGCTGGCGCAAGCCTTCGGCCTTGATGGCGCCTTGCAAGCCAGTGTCGTCATCTGGACCACGACCGCCTGGACCCTGCCGGCCAACCAGGCACTGAACCTGAACCCGCGCCTTCGCTACGCGCTGGTGGCCACACCGCGCGGCCGGTTCATCGTCGCCCAAGCGCGGGTCGAGGACTGTCTGAAGCGCTGGGAGTTGGAAGGCCAAATGGAGGCCACCTGCCTGGGCGAGGCCCTGGGCGGCCTGCGCTTCCACCACCCGCTGGCCAAGCATCACGCTGGCTATGCCCGCACCGCGCCCGTCTACCTGGCCGACTACGCCACCGACGAGGACGGCACCGGCATCGTGCACTCGGCGCCCGCGTATGGCCTGGACGACTTCTTCTCCTGCGTGTCGCACGGCATGCGGCACGACCAGATCCTGAACCCCGTTCAGGGCGATGGCAGCTACGCAGCCGACCTGCCGCTGTTCGGTGGTCAGAACATCTGGAAGGCCTGCCCAGTCATCATCGACACCCTGCGCGAGGCCGACCGCCTGCTGGCCACCAGCACCATCACGCACAGCTACCCGCATTGCTGGCGGCACAAGACGCCGGTGATCTACCGCGCCGCCTCGCAATGGTTCATCCGCATGGACGCACCGCACCCTGGCAGCGAGGGGGTGTTCGCCACCGAGTCGCCGAAGCAGACCCTGCGCGAGTTGGCGTTGGCAGCCATCGACGCCACCGCCTTCTACCCCGAAAACGGCCGAGCCCGCCTGCGCGACATGATCGCCAACCGGCCCGACTGGTGCATCAGCCGCCAGCGCGCCTGGGGCGTGCCCCTGCCCTTCCTGATGCACAAGGAAAGCGGCGAGCTGCACCCCGACACCATGGCCTTGCTGGACCGGGCGGCCGACATCGTGGAGGGCGGCGGCGTGGAAGCCTGGAGCCGCCTGAGTCCCGAGGACCTGCTCGGTACCGAAGGTGCCGACTACGTCAAGAGCAGCGACATCCTTGAAGTCTGGTTCGACTCCGGCTCGACCTTCGAGCATGTGATGAAGGGCAGCCACGCGGGTTTGGCCCACGAGAGCGGCCCGGAGGCCGACCTCTACCTCGAAGGCCACGACCAGCACCGCGGCTGGTTCCACTCGGCGCTGCTGCTGGGTTGCGCGCTGCATGGCCGCGCGCCCTACAAGGCGCTGCTCACGCATGGCTTCACCGTGGACGGCCAGGGCCGCAAGATGAGCAAGTCGGTCGGCAACACGCTGGCCCCACAACTGGTGGCCGACAAAATGGGCGCGGAGATCATCCGCCTCTGGGTGGCCGCCACCGACTACTCGGGCGACCTGGCCATCGACGACAAGATCCTCGCCCGCGTGGTGGACAGCTACCGGCGCATCCGCAACACGCTGCGCTTCCTGCTCGCCAACGTCAGCGACTTCGACGCGGCGACCGATGCGGTGCCCATGGAACAGCTGTTCGAGATCGACCGCTACGCGTTGCAGCGCGCGTCGAACCTCCAGGACCAGTTCAAGGAACACTACGAGCGCTACGAGTTCCACCCGGTGGTGGCCAAGCTGCAGAACTTCTGTTCCGAAGACCTGGGCGCTTTCTATCTGGACGTCCTCAAGGACCGCCTGTACACCACCGCGCCCAAGTCCCTGGCGCGCCGCTCGGCGCAGACCGCGCTGTGGCAGATCCTGCAGGCCATGCTGCGTTGGATGGCGCCCTTCCTCAGCTTCACCGCCGAGGAGGCCTGGCCGCTGCTCGGCGGCAAGGGCAGCGTGTTCGCGCAGACCTTCTGGACCTTCGAGACCTCCAACGACGCCGCGTTGCTGGACAAATGGGATCGCATCAAGGCGGTGCGGGCCGAAGTCAACAAGGCGCTGGAGACGGTGCGTGGCGAGGGCCGCATCGGCGCCTCGCTGCAGGCCGAGCTGCGCCTGACGGTGGCCGGTGAGGACGCCTATCAAGCACTGGCCTCGCTGGGCGACGACCTGCGCTTCGTGCTCATCGTCTCCAAGGTGGAGCTGCTGCGGGGCGAGGCCTTGCGCATCGAAGTGACACCCAGCAGCGCCGCCAAGTGCGAGCGCTGCTGGCACTACCGCGACGACGTCGGCCGCAACGCGGCCCACCCGCAGATCTGCGGCCGCTGCGACGACAACCTGCACGGCGCTGGCGAAGATCGAGCCTTCGCCTGATGCAGACCGCAGTCAACCCGAACTGGTGGCGCTGGCTGCTGCTGGCGCTGCTGGTCGTCGTGCTCGATCACGTCACGAAGGCACTCGTCGTCAGTCACTTCGAGTTGCACGAAGGTCGGCAAGTCACGAGCTTCTTCAACCTCGTGCGCGCGCACAACCCGGGCGCCGCCTTCAGCTTTCTGGCGGGCGCCGGCGGCTGGCAGCGCTGGTTCTTCACCGCGCTGGCAGTGGCCGCATCGGTCTTCATCACCTGGCTGCTGCGTCAGCATGGGCAGCAGCGCCTGTTCGCCTGTGCCTTGGCCCTCATCCTTGGTGGTGCGGTGGGCAATGGCATCGACCGGGTCTGGCACGGTCATGTGATCGACTTCCTGCAGTTCCATGCAGGCGGCTGGGCATTCCCCAGCTTCAACGTCGCCGACAGCGCCATCACCCTCGGCGCGGCGCTGCTGATCCTCGATGAATGGCGGCGCTGGCGCGCCTCGCGCTGATGCTACAAAGCGGCGCCACCCCTCGCCGCGCATGAACGCCGACTTGCCAGCGCCAGACGCCACCGCATCCGCCGCCCTCGAAGCCTGGCGCCACGCGCCACTCGGCATGGCATGGCTGCGCGCGCAGGACGGCCAGTTGCTACAGGCCAATGCCAGCCTTCGCCTGCTGGGCGTCGTCGACCCGTTGCCCCCACTCAGCGCCCTGCTGGCCAGCGAAGAGGCTGCCGTGCTGGCGCAGGTTCGCGCCGGCCAGGCCTGGACCGCTCGCCTTCCGCTTGGCGGCCGGCTGTGCGACTGGCATGTGCACCAACCGGCACCCGGCTCAGAGCTGTTGCTGAGCGTCTGGCCGCTGCGCGAAGCCTCCCGCGACGCGCAAAGCACCGCAGCGCAACTCGGCCATGAATTGCGCACACCACTGGCCGGAGTGATCAGCCTGACCGAACTGGTGCTGTCCAGCGAGCTCGCGGACCGCCAGCGCAAGTTGCTGGAACTTTCTCTGCAATCCGGCCGCCAGTTGTTGGAACTGATCAATCACACCCTGGATCTCGCCCGGCTGGATGCCGGTGCGCTGCAAGTGGCTCCGCGCGCCTTTGCGCTGCACGACTGCCTGCGCGACGCCATGGCACCGCTGCTCGCACAAGCGCATGCCAAGGGTATCCAGTTGCAAGCACGCGTGCAGCCTGGCCTGCCCGGGCGATTGCGCGCCGACGACCTGCGCCTGCGCCAGGTCCTGGCCAATCTGGTGGGCAACGCGGTGAAGTTCACCGAGCGCGGTCAGGTGCGCCTGGACGTGCGCAGAAGCCTCGACGTCGCGCACGGGCTTCGCCTGCACTTTGAGGTCAGTGACACAGGGGTCGGTTTATCGCCGGAAGCCTTGCAGCGACTCTTCCGGCCCTTTGCGCAGGCAGACGCCACGGTGGCCCAGCGCCATGGCGGCAGCGGCCTCGGACTGGTCATCGCGCAGCGCCTGGTACGCCTGCTCGGTGGCCAGGACATCGAAGTGGAGAGCCAACCGGGCCTGGGTGCCTGCTTCCGCTTCAGCATCCTGGCCGAGGCCGAGGCCTGAAAGAAAGAGGCCCGCCAGAGGCGGGCCTTCCAGGGTCAGCGACCGTCGCCTCAGACGCTTTGGCGCTTGCGCAGGGCCAACACGGCCAGGCCACCCAGCATCAGGCCCAGCGCAGCCGGCTCGGGCACCTCGGCCACTGCGATGTCGATCTTCATCTGGTTCTGCGGCTGCGCAGTGACCGCTGCAAAGCTGCCTCCGGCGGCATTCAGGGTAAGCGTGCCCCCCGAGAAGACCAGGCTGCTGAAGGGGCCGATGTCGCCCGACTGACTGCCAGAAAAGAAGCCCACTTCGAACACACCAGGCGCGCCGGCCGTGGCGGTCTGGGTCAGCGTGCCGCCCACCGGAAGCGCTGGCCCGCCGTTCACCGACAGGCTGCCGCTCACCGATGCGCTGGCCGCCGCCGTAGCCCCCACCAAGTTGTAGACCAGGTTGCCCAGGAAGCCTGCCACGTTGCCTGTCAGCGTCCAGCCAGGATTGGCGGTGAGCTGGAACGAAGGCAGATCGAAGGTCGCCGTTGCCGGCGCACCATTCAAGGATGCCACCTGCACCGACTGCGGAATGCTCCAGTTGAATCCTTGCCAGCCAGCGCTGGTGTACCAGCCGGAGAGCCAACCGAGATCCGAGGTCTCGTCGTAGGTCAGCGTGAAGGCGCCGACGTTGACGACGTCCAAGGCCTGGGCCGAACCCAGCGAGAGGGCCGCGGCGAGGGCCACGAGGCCGTGCTTGTACTGCATGACTGCTCCTGCAAATGCGTGATCGAACGCACGAACTCTAGGGTTCTCCCGCCTTCACGGTTGTGACAGTTTGCAGTGCAGCATCCCCCAAGCTTGGGGGGATGGCGACGGCTCAGCGCTTCGGATGCAGATCAGGGGTGCATCAACGTGATCGGGCCGCGCCCGCTGGCGGCGGTGATCAGGCCCAGCACGCGACCAGGCTCCGGGCCGACCTGGTCCCAGCTGAAGCGCCAGGTCCAGTTGCGTCCGCCCAGCGTGCCCGGCGTGTTCATGCGTTGATCGCTGCCCATGCCCAGCACATCCTGCAGCGGGAACACCGCCATGTTCGCCACCGAGTTGGCTGCGGCGCGGATCATGGCCCAATGCACGTCGTGCTCGCCCGCAGCCAGGTAGGTGCCGGCGAACGCCCGCTCGGCCGGCTTGGCGGCCTGCCACCATCCGCGCGCGGTGTCGTTGTCGTGCGTACCGGTGTAGACGACGAAGTCACGCCCGTAGTTGTGCGGCAGGAATTCGTGGTTGCCATCCCCCCCGAAGGCGAACTGGAGGATCTTCATGCCGGGGAAGCCGCAGCCGTCGCGCAATTCGATCACGTCCGGCGTGATCAGGCCCAGATCCTCGGCCACGATGGGTAGTGGGCCCAGCGCCTCGGCGATGGCATCGAACAGCGCCTTACCAGGACCCTTCACCCAGCGGCCCTCCATGGCGGTCGGGCAGGAGGCGGGGATCTCGTAGTAGCCGGCGAAGCCGCGGAAGTGGTCGATGCGGAACACATCGGCCTGCGTGAGCGCACGGCGCACCCGTTCAATCCACCAGGCGTAGCCCTCGCCCGCCATCTTTTTCCAGCGGTACAGCGGATTGCCCCAGCGCTGGCCTTGCGGCCCCAGGTCATCGGGCGGCACGCCGGCCACCACGGTGGGCTGAAATTCCTTGTCGAGGAAGTAGAGGTCGGGTCGCGCCCAGCAGTCGGCGCTGTGGTGGGCGATGAAGATGGGCAGGTCGCCCATCAGCTTCACGCCCTTGCCGTTGGCGTAGGCCTTCACGGCGGCCAGCTGGGTGTCGAACTGCCATTGCACGAACTGCCAGAAGCCAATTTCGGCGGCGTGCTCGGCACGTGCGGCCTCCAGCGCCTTTTTCTTGCGGCTGCGCAGCTCCGGCGCCCAGTCCCACCAGCAGGCGCCTTGGTGCGCCGCCTGCAGGGCCATGAAAAGCGTGTAGTCGTCGGCCCAGTCAGCCTGCGCCTGCGCCCACGCGGCCAGTGCCGCGCGATCCTCAGGGGTGGCCGCCTGAATGAAGCCGGCGTAGGCGCTGCGCAGCTGCGCTTCGCGCCAGGGCACCACACGGGCAAAGTCCACCGCGTGTGCGTCGAACTCTGGACGTTCAGGCGCGGCCAGCCAGCCGCGTTCCACCAAGGGCTCCAGCGCCACCATGAGCGGTGAGCCAGCGAAGGCTGAGACCGATTGATAGGGCGAGTCGCCCGGGCCGATGGGCGTGGTGGGCAACCACTGCCAGATCGACTGGCCCGCAGCCTCCAGCCAATCCACGAAATGGAAGGCGGCTGGGCCGAGGTCTCCGATGCCATGCGGCCCAGGCAGCGAGCTGGGGTGGAGCAGCACGCCGCTGCTGCGTTGAGTCAAATCCATGTGCAAGTCTCCAAGGTGGCCAGCAGCACCAGGCTGTGGGCTGGAACGATGAGGGGCTGACCCGGCAGCAACTCGCCGTCGGGCCGCATGGGGTTGGTCTCATGCAGCACGCCGCTCGAGTCGAGCATCAGGCGCCAAGGCCCTTGCACCAGCGTGAAGGGCATGGCCTCGGCCTCCGGGTTGAAGAGCAGACCCAAGCGGCGGCCATCGCCCTGAAGGACGGCGGCGAAAGCCCGCTGGGCGCTGCTGTGCCAGTCGGCCGACTGCAGCCCATGCCCGGCGGGCGTGAGCCATTCGACCTGCGCGTCGCGGGTGTGGCGGGTCTCGGCCACCAACCAACGCGGGTGGCGCAGCAACACCTCTTGCGCGCGCAGCTGGAAGCAACGGGCGGTGAAGGCCAGCAAGTCCGCATCGGCCGCCGCCCAGTCCAACCAGCCGGTGGGGTTGTCCTGGCAGTAGGCGTTGTTGTTGCCTTGCTGGCTGTTGGCAAACTCGTCACCTGCATTGAGCATGGGGGTGCCCTGCGCAAAGGCCAAGGTGGCGAGCAGCGCGCGCCGCACGCGGCGGCGGCGCTCGTTCACGGCGGCGTCATCGGTCGGGCCTTCGTGGCCGAAATTCGCGCACAGCTCGTTGTCGCGGCCGTCGCGGTTGTCTTCGCCATTGCCGTGGTTGTGCTTCTTGCCGTAGCTGGTCAGGTCGGCCAGGGTGAAGCCGTCATGGCAGGCGATGAAGTTGACGCTCGCCGTGGGAAGGCGCTGGCCATGATGGAAGACGTCGCTGCTCGCCGTGAGGCGGCGCGCGAACTCACCACGGCTCACGCCGGTACCGAGCCAATAGGAGCGCGCGGCATCGCGAAAACGGTCATTCCACTCCAGGAAGGGGCCGGGGAAATGACCCAGCTGGTAGCCGTCATAGGCCGCGTCCCAAGGCTCGGCGATCAATTTCACGCTGGCCAGCAGCGGATCCTGTCGCATGGCAGTGAACAGGGCCGCATGGGCACCGAAGCCACGCTCGCCGCGCCCCAACACCGGAGCCAGGTCGAAGCGGAATCCGTCCACGCCCATCTCGGCCACCCAGACGCGGAGCGCGTCGAGCACGAACTGCGTGACACGCGGGTGCGCGCAATTCAGCGTGTTGCCGCAGCCGGTCAGGTTCTCGTGACGGCTGCGGTCATCGTGCTGAAGGCGGTACCAGATGGCGTTGTCCAGGCCCCGGAAGCTCAGCGTGGGGCCGAACTCGTTACCCTCGGGCGTGTGGTTGAAGACCACGTCGAGCAACACCTCGATGCCGGCCTCGTGCAGGGCATGCACGGCGGCGCGGAACTCGGCGCGGATGGCTGCCGGGTCCTGCGCCTGCGCCAGCCGGGGATCGGGGCAGCAAAAACCCAGGGTGTTGTAACCCCAGTAATTGCGCATGCCCTTGTCGGCCAGGTGCACTTCGTCGATCCAGAACTGCAGCGGCAGCAGCTCGATGGCGTTGACGCCGAGTTGCTTCAGATGCGCCACCACGGCCGGATGCGCCAGCGCGGCATAGCGACCACGCAACTCGGGCGGCACGGCCGGGTGCTGCATGGTCAGGCCCTTCACGTGGGCCTCGTAAATGAGCAGGCGGTCGACTGGATGGTGCGGCGCATTGGACCGCGGATCAGGCCCGGTGAGCGGTGCGGCCACACGCGATTTGAGGGCGTACGGGGCGTTGTCACGGGGGTCGAAGCCGTCCACGCCGCGCGGGCCTTCCGGATGACCCAAGGTGTAGCCATGGTGCTCGGCGCGCCAGCCAAAGTGGCCGACGATCTCACGGGCCATCGGATCGAGCAGCAGCTTGTTCGCGTTGTAGCGGTGACCCTGCTCGGGTTGATAGGGGCCGTGCGCGCGCAGGCCGTACACCAGGCCCGCGCCCAGGCCAGGCAGGAAGCCATGCCAAACGCCGTCCTCCGGCCCGTGCAATGCATAGCGACGCAACTCTCGCTGGCCGTCCTGGTCGAACAGGCAGAGCTCCACCTTGCTCGCGTGCTCGGCCATCACGGCAAAGTTCACACCGCCGTCACGCAGCGTGCTGCCCATCGGGTGGCCGCGTCCGGCCTGCAGGGTGTCGGGAAGCTTCATCGCGAAAGGAAGAGTGTGGCCAGCGGAGGCAGGGTGAGGCTGAGTTGACCGTGATCGGCGTGCAGTGCCTGCGGTCCGTTGCCAATGTTGGATCCGCCGTAGTGCTCGCTGTCGGTATTCAGCCGCTCGCGCCAGCTGCCCTCCACCTGGATGCGGTAGCCATGCCGCGGCACCGGCGTGAAGTTGCACACCACCAGCATCTCGCCGCCTTGCCCGTCGCGCCGCAGCCAGGCGAAGACCGATTGCTGCTCGTCGTGAAGCACACGCCACTCGAAGCCGGTGGCCTCGCAATCGAGGCGGTGCAAGGCGCTTTCGCTGCGGTAGAGGTGATTGAGGTCAGCCACCAGCTTGCGCACGCCGGCATGCGGCGTGTGGTCGAGCTGGTGCCAAGGCAGACCAGCCTCGTGATTCCACTCTCCGCGCTGGCCCCATTCCTGCCCCATGAAGAGAAGCTTCTTGCCCGGGTGGCCCCACATGAAGCCGAGGTAGGCGCGCAGATTGGCGAACTGCTGCCACTCGTCGCCGGGCATCTTGTCGAGCAGCGAACCCTTGCCGTGCACCACTTCATCGTGGCTGATGGGCAGCATGAAGTTCTCGCTGAACGCGTAGACCAGCCCGAAGCTCATCAGGTGATGGTGGAAGCGCCGGTGCACGGGGTCTTCGTGGATGTACCGCAGGGTGTCGTTCATCCAGCCCATGTTCCACTTGAAGTGGAAACCCAGGCCGCCCGCGTAAGTGGGCTGGCTGACCCCAGCAAAGGAGGTGCTCTCCTCGGCCACCGTCATGCTGCCCGGCGCCTCGCGGCCGACAGCCTCATTGACGTGCTTGAGCAGGGCGATGGCCTCCAGGTTCTCGCGTCCGCCCTGATGGTTCGGAACCCACTCGCCCGCCGGGCGCGAGTAGTCGCGGTACAGCATGGAGGCCACGGCATCCACGCGCAGGCCATCCACCCCCCAGCGCTCCACCCAGTACAGCGCGCTGCTGGACAAGAAACTGCGCACCTCGTCACGCCCGAAGTTCGGAATGGCGGTGTTCCAGTCGCGGTGGAAGCCTTCGCGCGGGTCCGCGTACTCGTAGAGCGCGGTGCCGTCGAAACGGGCCAGGCCATGGGCGTCGGTGGGGAAATGCGCGGGCACCCAGTCCAGCAGCAGGCCCAAGCCATGGTCGTGGCAGGCTTGCACGAAGAGCCCGAACTGCTCGGGGTCGCCGAAGCGGCGGCTGGGTGCGAACAGCCCCAAGGTCTGGTAGCCCCAGGAGCCGTCGAAGGGGTGCTCGCTGATCGGCAACAGCTCGATGTGCGTGAACCCCAGACCTGCGGCGTAGGCGGGCAGGCTGTTGGCCAGTTCCTCCCAGGTGGGGAAGCCGCCGTCACGGCCCTTCCTCCAGCTTTGCGCGTGCACCTCATAGACGCTGATCGGCGCGTCGCGGCGGTTGGCGGCAGCCCGCTCGGCAGGCAATGCGCGCTTCGTCGGCAGGCCGCTCACGACCGAGGCAGTCTGCGGCCGCAGCTCCGCCGCGAAAGCGTAAGGATCCGCGCGCAGCGGCAGCAAGTGGCCCTCACGGTCCTCCAGCTCAAACTTGTAGAGCGCGCCACGCCCCACGCCGGGCACGAAAGCCGACCAGAAGCCCTGCTGGTTGCTCAGCGGGTGGCGGCGCCCATCCCAGTCGTTGAAACTTCCAACGACCGAAACACGAAGGGCATTGGGCGCCCACACGGCAAAGCGCACGCCGTCCACGCCATCCTGCTGCATGGGGTGCGCACCCAGCAGCTCCTGCGCGCGCACCTCGTTGGGATCGCGCAGGCGCTGCAGCTCAAGGTCGGAGAACATGCTCAGAGCGTACGGGACGCCCAGACCCGCTCGACGTACTCCTGAATGGTGCGGTCGCTGCTGAACCAGCCCATGCCGGCGACGTTTCGAAGCGCGCGTTCGGCCCAGGCCGAGCGCTGGCGGAACAGGGCGTCGACCCGGCTTTGTGCCGCCACGTAGTCGGCAAAGTCGGCCATCAGCATGTAGCCGTCACGGTGCAGCAGGTTTTCCACGATGGGGCGGTAGCGCTCGGTGTCGCCGCCCGCGAAGCTGCCGTCGGCCAGCGCGTCCATCACGCGCTTGAGCTGGCGGTTCTCTTCGACGTAGAGGCGCGGGTCGTAGCCCAGCTGCTTCATCTTCTGCACGGCCTCGGCACGCAGGCCGAAGACGAACATGTTCATCACGCCCATGGCCTCGGCCATCTCGATGTTTGCGCCGTCCCAGGTGCCGATGGTGATGGCGCCGTTCATCGCGAACTTCATGTTTCCGGTGCCGCTGGCCTCGGTGCCGGCGGTGCTGATCTGTTCGGACAGGTCGGCGGCCGGGATGATGGTCTCGGCCAGGCTCACACCATAGTTGGGCAGGTACACGAGCTTGAGCTTGCCGTTGCATCGCGGGTCGCTGTTCACGACACGGGCCACGTCGTGCGCCAGCTGGATGACCAGCTTGGCCATGTGGTAGGCCGAGGCCGCCTTGCCGGCAATGATGACGGTGCGCGGCACCCAGTCCAATCCGTCCGGTGCCTTGTCAGGGCTGGCCAGGATGGCTTGGTAGCGCGCCACCACATGCAGGATGTTCAGCAGCTGGCGCTTGTATTCGTGGATGCGCTTGATCTGCACATCGAACAGGCTGTCCGGATTCACGACCGGGCCAAGCTGCTTGCGGATCAGGGCGGCCAGCTTCTCTTTGTTGGCTCGCTTGACGGCCAGAAAGGCGCTTTGCAACTCCACATCACCCGCCAGCTTGCCGAGCTTGGAGAGCTCGGCAAGGTTCTTGCGCCAGCCTCGGCCGATCTCGGCGTCCAGCAGGCTGGAGAGCTCGGGGTTAGCCTGTTGCAGCCAGCGCCGCGGCGTCACGCCGTTGGTGACGTTGTGGAAGCGTTCCGGGTACAGGCGCGCGTAGTCGGCAAAGATGGTTTGCACGCACAGGTCGGAGTGCAGCTTGGCCACACCGTTGACCCGGTGCGACGCCACGATGGACAGCGCCGCCATGCGCACACGACGCTCCTGCCCGCCATGCGGCGAACCCTCGTCGATGATGGACACGCGGCGCAGCAGCTCGTGGTCGCCAGGGAAGCGAGCCTTCACCTCTTCCAGGAAGTGGTGGTTGATCTCGTAAATGATTTCGAGGTGGCGCGGCAGCAGGGTCTCGAACATGCGCACTGGCCAAGTCTCCAGCGCCTCGGGCATCAGCGTGTGATTGGTGTAGCTGATGGCCTGACGGGTGATCTTCCACGCCGACGACCAACTCATCGCGTGCTCGTCCACCAGCAGGCGCATCAGTTCGGCCGGGGCCAGCGCGGGGTGCGTGTCGTTCAGGTGGATGGCGTTGAGCTGCCCCAGATTGCCCAGCGTCTTGAACTCGCGCAAGTGCCGCGCCAGCAGGTCCTGCAAGGAGGCGCTGACCAGGAATGCCTCCTGCTTCAGGCGCAGTTCGCGGCCGGCTTCAGAGCTGTCGTCCGGGTACAGCACCCAGTTCAGCGCGTCGGCCGACACCATGTGGCGGCTGGCCTCCTGGTAGTCGCCACGGCAAAAGGCGGCGAAGTCGATTGGACGGCTGGCCTCGGCCTTCCACTGACGCAAGGTGCTCACACGCTCGCTGTGGTGCGCCGGCACGATGAAGTCGTAGGCCTGCGCCGAGATGACCTCGCCGCCCACCCAGCGTCGGCCCCCTTCGTTGCCACCGGTGCTGTTGTCGCTCACCACCCGGCCGCCAAAGCGCACGGGGTAGCGTCGCTCGGGGCGAATGACTTCCCAAGGGGCGCCCTGCTTCATCCAATCATCGGGGCTCTCCACCTGCTTGCCGCCCTCGATGCCCTGGGCAAACATGCCGTACTGATAGCGCAGCCCATAGCCAAAGCTGGGCAGGCCGAGTTCGGCGAAGCTATCGAGAAAACAGGCCGCCAGGCGGCCCAGTCCACCGTTACCCAGCGCGGCATCGGGCTCGCGCTCCAGCAGGTCCGAAAGGCGCAGGCCGTCACCTTGGGCATCGAGTTGTTCCTGCAGCACCTTGTCCAGGCCCAGCGCAGCCAGCGCATTGCCCAGCGCGCGGCCCATCAGGAACTCCATGCTCAGGTAGTGCACGCGGCGCACCGGCGCATCCGCGCCACGCTGGTTGTCCTCTTTTTGCGTATTGGCCCAGCGCTCGGCCAGCAGGTCGCGGCAGGCATGGGCGGCCGCGCGCAGCAAGGCATCTTTGGTGGCCTTGCTGGGACTTTGGGACAACTCGCGCACCAAGGCTGCCTTGAAAGCGGATTGCAGGCTGGAGCGGGTGCGGGTGCGTTCGGTAGGCGACATGGTGGAAGTCCTGCTGCTGACCTTGGGGCTGAGCTTGGCGGAGGCGGAAGAAGCACTCATCGGGAAACACCTGAATCGCGCGAGCCCACCGGCATCGATCGGCTCGCAAGAATGCCGCGGTGTGTCCAGGGCTTGCCGAGCACTCGGCCGATGGGCCATGCCAGGCGCCGGGACCCAACCGGGCGACGTGCCATCCAGTATGGCGCAGCCGCCCCGACCAGTGTAGTTTGACTACATAGGGACAACCCTATATCGATGGCAAGTGGTTGATTTTTCACGCCAACCAGCCCTCGTCTCCTGGGGTTGATTCTGTTGTGAAACTACATGTCTCTGGCTACTATCCCCCTCATCGACGGAGCGCACGCCGCGCTCCTCTCCCGGAGCGAAGCAATGGCAAACGTGCAATTCAAGGGCGTGCAAAAGGCGTACGGCGACGTGCGCATCCTGCATGGCATCGACCTGGAAATCCGCGACGGCGAGTTCATGGTCTTCGTCGGTCCCTCGGGTTGCGGCAAAAGTACCTTGCTGCGCACCATTGCCGGCCTGGAGGACATCACCGGCGGCCAGCTCTACATCGGCGGCCGCCTGGTCAACGACGTGCCACCCGCCGAACGCGGCATTGCCATGGTGTTCCAGAGCTACGCGCTCTACCCGCACATGAACCTGTACGACAACATGGCGTTCGGGCTCAAGCTGGCCAAGGTACCCAAGGACGAGATCGATCGGGCGGTGACGCACGCGGCCAAGATCCTGCACATCGACCACTTGCTGGAGCGCAAGCCCAAGGACCTCTCCGGCGGGCAACGCCAGCGCGTCGCCATCGGCCGCGCCATCGTGCGAAAGCCCGAGGTGTTCCTGTTCGACGAGCCGCTGTCAAACCTGGACGCCGCCTTGCGCGTGCGCATGCGCTACGAGTTCGCCAAGCTGCACGAGGACCTGAAGACCACCATGGTCTATGTCACGCACGATCAGGTCGAGGCCATGACTCTGGCGGATCGCATCGTCGTGCTGTCCGCCGGCCGCATCGAGCAGGTGGGCACGCCCCTGGAGCTGTACGAGCATCCTGACAACCTTTTCGTGGCCGGGTTCATTGGCAGTCCGAAAATGAACTTCATCGAGGCGGAAGTGGTGTCCGGCAGTGAACGGGTGGCCCTGGTTCGGCTGGCCGGAGGGGCCTTGCTGGAAGCACAGGTGGACGCCAGTTCAGCCAAGGCAGGCGACAAGGTCACCCTGGGCGTGCGGCCGGAGCACTTCCAGCTGGGCGGCAACGACAACCTGCTGCGCGCCACCGTCACCTTCGTGGAATGCCTGGGCGGCGCCACCTTCGCCTACTGCGCCTTCCCTGGCGTCGAGGACGCGCTGACCTGCGAGTTTGACGGCCGTGCCAGCGTGCGCGCGGGCGACGACTTGCAACTGCGCGTGCCGCCCGAGGCCGCCTACCTGTTTGACGCCGCCGGCAAGGCCTTCCGCCGGCTGGCACCGATGCCGGCCAGCGTGCGCGGCGTGGCGGCATGAAGCTCGCATTCCTTGCGGCGGCGCTGTGCTGCGCCGGCATGGCTGCGGCCGAGCCGCTGAAGCTGCTGGTCTGGATCAACGGCGACAAGGGCTACAACGGCCTGCAGCGCGTGGGCGACGCCTTCGAACGCCTGAGCGGCGTGAAGGTGGAGGTGCAGCACCCCGAAGGCGCGCCCGAGAAGTTCCAGCAGGCCGTGGGTGCCGGCAAGGGCCCGGATATTTTTTGCTGGCCACACGACCGCGTGGGCGAGTGGGCCAAGGCGGGCCTCATCGTGCCGGTGCGCCCTGGCAAGGCCATCCGCGAAGAGATCGAGTCATCCGCCTGGGAAGCCTTCCGCTACCGAGGCAAGCTCTGGGGCTATCCGATCGGCATCGAGGCCAATGGCCTCATCTACAACCGGGCGCTGGTACCCAACCCGCCCTCCACCTTCGACGAGCTGATCGCCTTGGACGCCGAGTTGTCCAAGCGCGGCAAGAAGGCGGTGCTGTGGGACTTCAACAAGAGCTTCTTCACCTGGCCGATGCTCGCCGGCGCCGGTGGCCATGTGTTCGGCAAGGACAAGCGCGGGGATTACGACCCGTCCCAGGTGGGCGTGAACTCGCCAGGGGCCGTGCGTGGCGCCGAAATGTTGGAACGACTGGTGAAGGGCGGCGTCATGCCCAAGGGGGCTCGCTATGCCGAGATGGAAGCCGGGTTCGCTCGCGGCAACGTGGCGATGATGATTTCGGGCCCCTGGGCCTGGGACAACGCCCGGCGCGCCCGCATCGATTTCGGCGTGGCCCCCATCCCCTCCGTGGTGCCCGGACAGCCCAGCCAGAGCTTCGTGGGCGTGCTCGGTTGCATGATCTCGGCTCCCAGCAAGCTCAAGGACGTCGCCCTCGAGTTCCTGGAGCACCACCTGCTGCGCCCTGAGCAGCTCAAGGTGGTGAATGCCGACGTGCCGCTGGGTGTGCCAGCCAACAAGGCCTTCTACGCCGAACTGAGCAGCGACCCGGCGATCCGCGCCACCATGGAAAACGCCCGCACCGGCCGGCCCGTGCCCAATATTCCCGAGGTGGGCCGCTTCTGGACCGCCATGGACGCCGCGCTGGAGGCCATCACCAACGGCCTGCAGTCGCCCCAGGAAGCGCTGGATGGTGCAGCCGCCCGCATGAAGGTGACCCGATGAGCTCGGCCCTCAGCTCCCGACCGACCCTGCCCGTGACATCCTCGCCGCTGGCCTGGCTCAAGTGGCCGCTGGTCAGCCTGCTCGCCCTGGCCGTGCTTTGGCTGGTGTTCAGCATCATGGCCACCGGACAGTACCTCTGGGGCCTGGGCACCCTGGTGCTGGCCGCCAGCGCCTTCTTCATCTACCTGAGCAACGTCGGCTTCGCGTACCGCTACCTGTGGCCTGGGATCGCGGGCATGTTGCTGTTCGTGGCCTTTCCGCTCGCCTACACCTTTCAGCTCGGCTTCACCAATTACTCGTCGAGCAATTTGCTCACCGAAGATCGCTCGCGCGCCTATCTGCTCGGCCTGAGCGAGTTCGACGAGGCCGATGCCCACGCCTACAGCCTGCACGCAGACGGGCGCGAGTTCCGCCTTGTGCTTCGCGACGCGGACAACACGCCACAGTGGGTCTCCGGGCCTCTGGCACTGCGCAGCGGCAAGACGCCGCCGGTGGTCGCCATGCAGTCACCGGCCCAGGCCAGTTTCGCAGTGCAGGAGCCCTTGAGCCTTCGCGAACGCCTGGAGCACCGTCAGGTCCTTCAGCAACTGGTGCTGCAGGTGCCCGGGGGTTCGGAGCTGCGCTATGCCGGCCTGCGTGAGTTCGCCCCCATCAAGCCGCTTTGGAAAGCCAACCCGGATGGCTCCGTGACCGAGGTGGCGAGCGGCACCGTGTATGCGCCCAATCGCGACACGGGCTTCTTCACGGCGGCCGATGGCGCCACCCTGCAACCCGGCTTCAAGGTCTTCGTGGGCTGGAAGAACTACGGCCGCCTGTTCGGCGACGAGGACTTCCGCGGCCCCTTCGTCAGCATCTTCATCTGGACGGTGGTGTTCGCCGCGCTCACCGTGGTCTTCTCGCTGGCCGTGGGCATGAGCCTGGCCGTGCTGCTGAACTGGGAAGGCCTGCGCTGGCGCACCACCTACCGCACCCTGCTCTTCCTGCCCTATGCGGTGCCGGGCTTCATCAGCATCCTGGTCTTCAAAGGTCTGTTCAACCAGAACTTCGGCGAGATCAACGCCATCCTCGATGCGCTGTTCGGCATCAAGCCGGCCTGGTTCGCCGACCCCTTCCTGGCCAAGACCATGATCCTGATGGTCAATACCTGGCTGGGCTACCCGTACATCATGATCCTGTGCGCCGGGCTGCTGAAGGCCATCCCGGCTGATCTGTACGAGGCCAGCGCACTGGCCGGCGCCGGACCGTTGACGAACTTCTTCAAGATCACCATCCCGCAGATCATCAAGCCGCTGACCCCGCTGCTGATCTCGGCCTTCGCCTTCAACTTCAACAACTTCGTGCTGATCGCGCTGCTCACCGATGGGCGGCCGGACTTCCTCAACACCAAGATCCCCGCAGGTCAGACCGACATCCTGGTCTCCTACACCTACCGCATCGCGTTCCGCGACTCCGGTCAGGACTTCGGCCTGGCCGCCGCCATCAGCACGCTGATCTTTATCCTGGTCGCGTTGCTGTCCATCGCCAACCTGCGTCTGACCCGGGGGCAAGGCAAATGATCGTCCAAGGCAAGAACCAGAAGTGGCGTGTGTTCGCCGCCCACGCCTTCCTGTGGGCGCTGATCGCCCTCACCATCTTCCCGCTGCTCGCCGTCGTCAGCATCAGCCTGCGGCCGGGCAACTTCGCCACCGGCAGCCTGATCCCGACCGAGATCTCGCTGGAGCACTGGAAGCTGGCACTGGGCATCAGCTACCAGGGACCGGATGGCGCCCTGGTGGAGCCGCCCTTCCCGGTGCTGCTCTGGCTGTGGAACTCGATCAAGGTGGCCACCATCAGCGCCTTCATGATCGTCGCCATCTCCACCACCGCGGCCTACGCCTTCGCCCGCCTGCGCTTCCCGTTCAAGCAGGGCCTGCTTTCCAGCATGCTGCTGCTGCAGATGTTCCCGGTGGTGCTGGCGCTGGTGGCCATCTTCGCCATCTTCGAAACCATCGGCGCCTACATCCCCTGGCTGGGCGTGGAAACACACGCCGGCCTTATCGTGGCCTACCTGGGCGGCGTGGCCACCCACATCTGGACCATCAAGGGCTACTTCGAGACCATCCCGGTGGAGATCGAAGAGAACGCCAAGGTGGACGGCGCAACGCATTGGCAGGCCTTCCGCCATGTGCTGCTGCCCATGGCGGTGCCCATCCTTGTCGTGGTCTTCGTCCTTGCCTTCATCGGCACCATCATTGACTACCCGGTGGCCTCGGTGCTGTTGCGGGAGGAGTCCAACCTCACGCTGGCGGTCGGCACGAAGTACTACCTGAACGATCAGCGCTTTCTTTGGGGCGACTTCGCCGCGGCGGCCGTGTTGAGCGGACTGCCGATCACTCTGGTGTTCCTGGCGGCGCAGCGTTGGATCGTGTCGGGTTTGACGGCGGGTGGCGTCAAGGGTTGAGCGTGATGTCGCAGTCGGGGGCCTTGCCCCCGGAACCCCCTGCAGGAGCTTCGCCCCTGCACCCGACCCCCTTTTCTTTGCTCCGCCAAAGAAAAGGGGGGAAAAGAAAGGCGGGCCTACTGCGCTCGCCCCTCGCCGTTGGCGAGGGGTGCCCTGCGGTGCTCGCAAGCCGGCCCCGGCCAGAACTCGCTTCCGTTCGCTGCGCTCACTCCGCTCAAACAGACTGGCCGAGCCAGAAGGGTCGCGTGCCTGCGGCACGCGGGCCGGCTTGCTGTGCTCCTCGGCGGCGCAGACGGCGAGAAGCGGCCAACAGCCAACAGCCGAACCTCGGCTCGTTGACTGCAGGCAGCGAGCTGATAGCTGGCTGTTTGGGGTCCACCCCCTCTGCGCCGCCGAGCAGCGCAGAAGACCGGCCCGCGTGCCGCAAGGCACGCATCCCCTCTGGCTCGCGCAGCTTGTTTGAGCAGAGTGAGCGAAGCGAACGCCGCGAGTTCTGCGCGGGGCCGGTTTTCGAGCAGCGCAGGGAACCCCTCGCCACAGGCGAGGGGCGAGCGCAGTTGGGGCCGCCTTTCTTTTCCCCCCTTTTCTTTGGCGGAGCAAAGAAAAGGGGGTCAGGGTTTGGGGCTGACAGCCTCAAGCGGTCTCACGATCAATCGACTGAATCATGAAGAAGCTCATCCCCCTCCTCCTGCTGGCCACCTCCATGAGCAACGCCAACCCCTACGCGAACGCCAACCCAAACGCCAACGCGCAAGACCGCCAATTGGCCGGCCGCTACGAAGCCCGCGAGGCCGACTGGCGCAACGGCCCTGTTGTCTACCAGGTGCTGGTGGACCGCTTCGCCCCCTCGGCCAACCTGGAAGCCAAGCGACACCTCTACCCCGCCCCCAAGCGCCTGCACCCCTGGAGCGCACAGCCCCAGCGCGGCACCTACCTGGAGCGCGAGAAGCTCTGGAGTCACGAGATCGACTTTTGGGGCGGTGACCTGGCCAGCCTGACCGGCAAGCTCGACCACGTGCAGCAGCTCGGCGCCGACGTGCTCTACCTGAACCCCATCCCGCTGGCCTACACCAACCACAAATACGACGCGCTGGACTACAACCAGGTCAGCCCTGAGTTCGGCACGCGCGAGGAGGTGAAACAGCTCGCCAAATCCCTCCATGCCAAGGGGATGAAGCTGGTGCTGGACGGCGTCTTCAACCACATGGGCCGCAACAGCCCTGCCTTCCGCGAAGCGGAGAAAAACCCGAAGAGCCCGTTCCGCGAATGGTTCGTCTGGGGCGACGCATACCCTGGCGGCGCGCGTGTCTGGTGGGGCGCCGAGAACCTGCCCGAACTGAATCTGGAGAGCCCGCGCGTGCGCGCTCAACTATGGGGCGAACCCAACTCACCGGTGCGCTCCTGGCTGCGCGATGGCGTGGACGGCTGGCGCCTGGACGTGGCCTACGACATCGGCTTCAACTACCTCAGCGAGCTCACCCGGGCCGCGCACCAGCAGAAGCCGGGCAGCCTGGTGGTGGGCGAGATTCCCAACTTCCCCAAGGAATGGCTGGGCCCGGTGGACGGCGTGATGCACTTCGGTTTGCGCCGCCTGCTGATTGCGACGGCCAACGGTCAGTTCCCCGCACCTGCTGCGCAGGCGGTCATTGAGCGTCTGCTGCTGGACGCGCCCTACGAGCACATCCTCAAGAGCTGGATCTACCTGGACAACCACGACACCCCGCGTCTGGCCACCACGGTGAAGGACCCGGCCGCGCGCCGCCTGGCGCTGGCGCTGATGTTCTCGCTGCCCGGCAGCCCGAACCTCTACTACGGCAGCGAGGTCGACATGGAGGGCGGCGAAGACCCCGAGATGCGCGGCCCGATGGACTGGGAACGCGTTGCCGCCGGCCATCCGGCGCTTGAGCAAACCCGCCAGTTCATCCGCCTGCGCAAGCAGCACCGCGCGCTGCGCGTGGGGGACTACCGCAAGGCCGAGGCGCAGCAACTGATCGCCTTCGAGCGCCACACCGACCGCGTGGCCGACACCGTGCTGGTGCTCGCCAACCCCAGCAGCCAGACGGTCACCGAGACCGTGCTCGTGGCCAACAGCAAGCTCATGGACGGCGCGTGGCTGCGCGATCTGTTGGATGGAAGCGAACACCAGATCCAGTCGGCCTTGCTGCCGATCAGCGTGCCGGCCCATGGCGTGCGCTGGCTGGTGCCGCTGACCGCGCCACGCCTGGGCTACACCCACTACAAGCGCGTGCAATGAAAGCCAAGCTGCTGACCTGGATGGCGACGGCGCTGCTGGCGAGCGCCGTCTCCGCTGCCCCCCCTGCACCCGGCTGCACCGAGGCCCCGCACGGCGAGGCCCCGCTGTACCTGCGTGGTGGCATGAACAACTGGGCGGCGGACGACGACTTCGAGTTCGCCTGGCAGTGCAACGCCTACCTGCTCAACACCGAGTTGCAAGGCCGCCTCGCCTTCAAGATCGCCGACCCGGAGTGGTCGCCACAGCGCACCTTCGGCAACCCGCAGGGCGGCAACTTCGAACTCCTCTTCGAGGGCGAGCAGACGCTTGCCTTGCGCTTTGACGCCTCCGGCAAGCCGCTGCTTGAGCTGGGGCCGAGGCGCTTCGCCGGCCTGCAGCGCAGCGCCGTGACGGATCCTGCCGCACTGGGCCTGCGCTTCGACTCCCGCCGGCTTCAGCACAAGCAGCCTTTCGGCGCGCGACCGGCAGGCAGCAGCATTCAGTTCAGCGTGGGAGCGAGTGCTCCCGGTGTGAAGGCGGTGTTCCTGGTGCTGGAACGGCGCCATCTGCTCGGCAACCAGGAAGTCTTGCGCTACCACCCCTTGGAGCGTCAAGCCATGGCACCCACCGCACCGGGGATGTGGACCGGCCGCCACCACTTCAAGGACGCCGGCATCTACGGCTACTGGTTCGAGGTGCACACCGAGCAAGGTGTGTACGCGCTGCAGAACAACCGCGACAGCGTGTACTGGACGCGCGAGAAAGGCAGCATGGGCGCGGCCGTCGTCGAGCCCTTGCCGAGGGACGCCAGCCGCGTGCGACGCTTCCGCCAGACCATCCATCTGCCGCAACTGCAGGTGCCCGAGTGGTCGGCCGACGTTGTCTACTACTACATCTTCCCCGAGCGCTTCCGCAACGGCGACCGCCGCAACGACCCCGACCCGCGCCGCCAGCGCTACCAGGACCAGGGCATCGAACGCCACACGCGCTGGATCGCCGACCCGCACAAGCCCGGCCTCAGCGGTGACGGGCTCTACAACAACGACTTCTTCGGCGGCGACCTCGCCGGCATCATCGAGAAGCTCGACGAGATCAAGGCCCTGGGCGCCAACACCCTCTACCTGACGCCCATCTTCCAGGCCGCCAGCAACCACAAGTACGACGCCGGCGACTTCCACCGCATCGACCCCGCCTTCGGTCGAAACGCCGACTACGAGCGCCTCACCCGCGAGGCGGCCAAGCGCGGCCTGCGCGTGATTCCCGACACCTCGCTGAACCACGTCGGCTCCGATTCGCCCTACTTCGACCGCTTCGGCAACTTCGGCGGGCTGAAGGCCAGCAAGCCGGGCGCCTTCGCCGGCGGCAAGCCCAACCCGGCGAGCCCCTACTTCGACTGGTTCCTGTTCGACACCCGCCAAGCCAAACCCGACGACCAGTACCAGGGCTGGGTGGGCGTCAAGGACCTGCCGGAGCTGAACAAGAACAGTCCGAGCTGGCGCACCTTTGCCTACCGCGACCGTGACTCGGTGACGCGCCGCTGGCTGCGCGCCGGAAGCAGCGGCTGGCGCATGGACGTGGCGCCCTGGGTGCCCGACGACTTCTGGCGCGAGTGGCGCGCCGCCGTGAAGGAAGAGAAGCCCGACGCCCTGACTCTGGCGGAGACCTGGTTCGACGCGAGCAAGTTCCTGCTCGGCGACCAGTTCGACGGCACCATGAACTACATCTTCCGCAACGCCGTGCTGGACTACGCCGCCGGCGGCAGCGCGCGGCAGATTTACCCCAACCTGGAACTGCTGCGCGAGGCCTACCCGCTGCCCGCCCTGCTGGCCAGCATGAACCTGCTCTCCACCCACGACGCCCCGCGCGCGCTGCACCGCTTCGGCATCGAGCACAACCCTCACACCCATCCAGGCGTGGATGCCAAGCAGCTGCAGGAAGCCAAGCAGCGCCTGCTGCTGGCCCTGCTCTTCCAGGTTGGCTTCCCTGGCGCGCCCACCGTCTACTACGGCGACGAAGTGGGTGTGGGCGGGGGCGACGACCCCTTCAACCGCGCCACCTACCCCTGGGCCGACCAAGGCGGCAAGCCTGATCTGCAGCTGCGCGAGCGCTTCCGCCAACTGCTCGCACTGCGCAACCAGCATGAGGTCCTGCGCCGCGGCTCGCTCAGCGCCCCACTGCTGCTGAGCGACGCGCTGATCGGTTTCGAGCGTGTCTACGAAAGACGCCGCGCGCTGGTGCTCCTGAACAACCAGCGCGAGACCCTGCCGGCCGAGCTGGCCGTCAGCGGGCGCTGGCGCGATGCCCTCAGCGGCGAGCGCTTTGAAGCGCAGGGCGACCGCCTTGCCCTCGCCGTGCCGGGGCTGTTCGGACGCATCCTGCTCGCTGAGTAGCCCCCTGGGGCATGCTCGTGCCCCATGGATTCCCTCTCGCAGGCCGCGCTGGGCGCAGCCCTCTCCCTGGCCACGATGGGCCGCCGCACGGCGGCCTGGAAGGCGGTACTGATCGGCGCTGCCGCCGGCACCTTGCCCGACCTCGACGCCCTGATCGACTTCGGCGATCCGGTATCGAACATGACCTTCCACCGCGGCGACAGCCACTCGCTGCTCTGGCTCACCCTGATCGCTCCGCCGCTGGCTTGGGTGGTGTCGCGCCTGCCCGGTGAGGCAGCGAACGGGCGGCGGTGGTGGCTCGCCCTGTGGCTGGCCCTCGTCACCCACCCGCTGCTCGACCTGATGACCATCTACGGCACGCAACTGCTGCGGCCGTTCAGCGGCGAGCCCTACGGCGTCGGCAGCCTGTTCATCATCGATCCGCTCTACACCCTGCCGCTGCTGATGGGCGTTGCAGCCGGCCTGGGTGGCGGGCTGCGCTGGAATCAGGTGGGGCTGGCCCTGTCCTGCATGTACATCGTGTGGAGCGTCGGCGCCCAGGCCTGGGTGCGTGGCCAGGCCGAGGACAGTCTGCGAGCCCAAGGGCATCAAGCGCCCCGGTTGCTCGTCACCCCCACACCCTTCAACACCCTGTTGTGGAACGTCATCGCGCTGACCGAGAACGGCCACTATCTGCAAGGGCAGCGGGGGCTGCTCGACGCCTCCGGGCCGATGCACTTTCAACGCTTCGCGCGCGGCAGCGAATGGATGCCGGAGCTGGCCCAACACTGGCACGTGCAGCGCATCGCCTGGTTCTCGCGCGGCTTCTGGAAGCTGGAGCGCGAGGCCGAAGGCGTCTTCGTCATCACCGACCTGCGCATGGGTATCAGTCCGAACCACGTCTTCGCGTTCCGCGTGCACCAGACGGCCACGGAGCGCGCCAGCCTACCGGCGCCCGAGGCCGTGGGCTCGCGCGGTGACTTCCGAGCAGCCATGGCATGGCTGCAACGCCGCGTTCGCGGCGAGCCCTTGCCGCCGCCGCGCTGAGCCCGTCCACCCTAGCGCATGGCGCGCAACGCCGCCTCGGCGGCCGGCAGCAACAGGTCGTCCGTGGCATCCTGGTTCAGCCGCACCTCCACCAACACCGCGAACAGGAAACCGCGCAGGTTATGGCGTCGTGTCAAACCCAGCGCCGATCCGAAGGCTTCTGCCCAGCTTCCCATGGGCGACGGATCAAGCTGCCGCAAGAACCATGCTTTCCAATCCGCGGCGCTGAAGCACCCGCTGCGCGCCAGGTGCACCACGGCGACCATCAAGCGCTCGGACTCCCCTTCGGTGTAGCGGTGCCCGCTAGGTGCCAGCTGCGCCGCCACCGCGTCTCGCAGCGCCGCGTGCAGGCCCGAGGCACGCAGGCCCGGATGCCCGGCTATGGCAGCCACCCAGTCGGCCCCATGGGCGACAGCATGCCGCCACCCTTGCTGCGCGTCGAATCCACGCCGGTCCTGAACGCTGGCCAGGAAAGCAGCGCCTTCCCGACCGATGCGTTGCAGCAGCGGCAGCGGCAGAGCCGGCCGGCGGGCGTCGGCCGCCACCAGTTCGGCCAGTACCAAGGCGGCAAAGGGTGGGCCGAAGTAAGCGGGGTCGGGGGCTTGCAGCACCTGCAGCAGGGACTCGGCCAAGGCGGCTTGCGCCGCCGGCGTCAGCACCGCCTTGCGCAACAAGGTGCTCAAACCCTCGTAGGCCTGCCCGTCGCGCCAGGCAGGGTTGGGATGCGAAAGGCAGCCGACCATGCCCGTCGCCCAGGCCAACAGCGCATCGGACGACTGGCTCATGAAGTCGGGCTGGCGCCACGCGCTCAGCCCCGGCGCCGCGTCATCGGCCGGCGGGCAGCTTGGCGCTGCCGCCACGGGCAGCGAGGCCAGCGCGCACAGCGCCGCCATGCAGGCCAGCCTCCGGCAGCGGCGGCTC
>JAFLDE010000059.1 GCA_017302655.1 Burkholderiales bacterium | reverse complement strand
CTGCGCGGCTCTTGGGTGCGTTCACTGGCCGCTGGGGAGGCCCCCGGCGCCGCGGGCTGGCGAGCCACCTGGCCATAGGCGCCGACCGCGCCCTGTTGCGGCGCCCGAGGCGCCACCTGCAGCTCCAAACGGACGCTGCGCCCCGCCAACTCGCTGGCCAAGCCCTCGATGCGCGCGGCGTATTGAGCGCGGATCCAGTCCACGAAGAAGCGGTTGGGCACGGTCAGGCGCACGGCCAGCTGGCCCGCCTCGTCTTCCACGGCCGCTGTGTGCGGGCGGATCCATTGGTTGAACTGGGGCTCCGGCATCTCAGCCGCCAAGCGCTCGCAGGTGCGGCTCCAGAGCAGTTCGGGGGCCGGGCTGGCAGGCGCGGCAGCAGACGGTTCGGGCATCTCCGACAGGTCCGGCATGGCCTCCACGGCGGGTTGGGTCTCTCCCATTGTTTTCTTGGCTCGTTCTTCTTGGCTGAGGTCGGTCGCGGCGTGGGTGCGCACCTTGTGGCGCGCCTTGGTGTTCCGGCTTCGCCCACCATCCACGCGGGGTCGATGGTGTGGACAACTGGCGTTCGACGGGCCGCGAGTTTAGCCATTCAGACCCACCGGAGGGCGGCTTATCCACAGGAATTTTCCCTGTGCAGATGCCACACCATCCCCACACCGACGCTGCCTTGCCTTGACCGCGGTGGGAAAGCTTTGGTGTAATCGCGGGCTTTTCGCCGGCCGGCCGCCCGTTCGTTGCACCGCAACCCACGGAGGCGCCTGAGGCGACTCGTCCTAGGAAGGTCTGTCCGGACCGACCGCCCAACCCCGTCGTCCGTGCCATGCCCTTTGATAGTGGGGCGGTGCAGACCACGACGCTGAAAGGTTCAGAAAATGAAACGCACGTATCAAGGTTCCAAGGTTCGCCGCGCCCGCACGCATGGCTTCCTGGTCCGCATGAAGACCCGTGGTGGCCGCGCTGTGCTGAACGCCCGCCGCGCCAAGGGCCGCAAGCGCCTCGCCGTCTAAGGTCAGGGCCGATTCGGCTCCGCAGGCCTCGCTGCATGCCGAGCCCGCTCGGTCGCATCCTGCGAGCGGCCGACTTTGAGCGACTGCTCAAGACGCCCAGCCGCGCTCGGTCGCCGCTGTTCGCCGTGCACCACGTCGAAGATCGCCCCTCCGTCGCACCGCGGCCGAGCAGGTTATCCACAGGCAGCGACCAGCTTACCCACAGAGTTGTGGACGACTCCCCAGCCACCCGCCCCGACGCGCCCGCCGGCGTGACGGGTCACTGGCTGGGTTTTGTCGTTCCCAAGCGCCTGGCACGCCGCTCGGTGACGCGCAACCTGATCCGCCGCCTCGGTCGCGCCAGCTTGCAGTCCCAACTGAGCGGCGCCTCGCCGCTGCCGCCCGGGCTCTGGGCCCTGCGCCTGCGCACACCCATCGCCAAGGCCGAATTCCAGAGTGCCGACAGCGCCGTGCTGCGCAAGCGCCTGCGCGAGGACCTGGACCTGCTGTGGCGTCGCGCGCTGAACCCCTTGCCGCCCGGCCGCCCGCCGCGTGACAAGGCGCCGCCCAAGGCAGCCGCCGCATGAAGGCCGTGCTGCGCGCGCTGGTGCGCTTCTACCAACTGTTCTTCAGCCACTGGGTGAACGCGGGCTGCCGCTACACCCCTAGCTGCTCCCATTACGCGCTGCAGGCGCTGGATCGGCATGGGGCGGCGGGCGGCAGCTATCTGGCGTCGCGTCGTATCCTGCGCTGCAATCCCTTCTGCCTGGGTGGTCACGACCCCGTGCCTGAGGAAATCCCTGGCTTGTTCTCCGGCTTGCTGTCCCCAACCAAGGCAGCTGGCGCTTCCCGCTCCCCCCAACCTCCCTCGTCTCCATGACCGACATCCGCCGTTCCGTGCTGTGGGTGGTGTTCTCCATGTCCCTGCTGCTGCTGTGGGACGCCTGGCAGAAGCACCAAGGCCACCCCTCCCTGTTCAGCCCGGCGCCCGCGAAGCCCGCCGCCACGGTGGCCGCGCCACCGGCCAGCGGCGTGCCCGCCGCCACTGCGGCCCTCAACACCGGCGTGCCGGCAGCCTCCACCCAAGCGGCGGCAACGCCAGCTGCTGGCGCGGTGCCGGCGCCGGTACAGGCCCCGGCGGGTGAGCAGTTCGTCGTCACCACCGACCTCGTGAAGGCGACGTTCAGCAGCCAGGGCGGCAGCCTGATCCAGGTGGAGCTGCTGCGCCACAAGGACGACAGCCCGGCCGCTGCACCGATGAAGGTGCTGGAGACCGGCCGCGGCTACGCGGCGCAGAGCGGTCTGGTGGGCGTGTCCGGCGTGCCCACGCACCTGACGCCCATGACCCTGGTGAGCAGCGAGCGCGAACTGAAGGACGGCGCGCCGCAGCTGAACCTGCGCTTCGAGTCCGAGCCGGCGGGTGGCCTCAAGCTCGTGAAGACCTACACCTTCGAGCGCGGCAGCTACGCCATCAAGGTGCGGCACGAGGTGCAGAACCTGAGCGATGCCGCCGTGGCGCCGCAGCTCTACCTGCAGTTGCAGCGCGACGGCTCGCTGATGTCGCAGGGCTCGCAGATGATGGGCACCCACACCTTCACCGGGCCCACGATCTATCACGACCAGATCAAGTACACCAAGATCGAGTTCAAGGACCTGGACAAGAAGGCCTTCGACGGCGAGCGCCGCGCACAGGACGGCTGGGTGGCCATGGTGCAGCACTACTTCGTGGCGGGCTGGCTGCGCACGGCGGCGGGCGATCGCGAGTTCTTTGCCCAGAAGCTCGGTGGCACGCCCTTCTACACGGTGGGCATGCTGCTGCCCCTGCCGGTAGCGGCCGGCGGCAGTGCGGTGGCCGATGACCTGCTGTTCGTCGGCCCGCAGGAAGAGCGCGTGCTGGCCGAGCTGGCGCCGGGCTTCGACCTGGTGAAGGACTACGGCATCTTCCACGTCATCGCCAAGCCGCTGTTCTGGCTGCTCGACAAGATCCACGACCTGGTGAAGAACTGGGGCTGGTCCATCGTCATCCTGGTGCTGCTGCTGAAGATCGCCTTCTATGGCCTGAACGCCAGCGCCTATCGCTCGATGGCGCAGATGAAGAAGATCAACCCGCGCATCATGGAGATGCGGGAACGCCTGAAGGACAAGCCGCAGCAGATGCAGCAGGAAATGATGCGCATCTACAAGGAGGAGAAGGTCAACCCGCTGGGTTCCTGCCTGCCGATGTTGCTGCAGATTCCCTTCTTCATCGCGCTGTACTGGGTGCTGCTGTCCAGCGTGGAAATGCGCCACGCGCCCTGGGTGGGCTGGATCACCGACCTAAGCGCCATGGACCCCTGGTACGTGCTGCCGGTGCTGCTGACCCTGTCCAGCCTGCTGCAGGTCTGGCTGCAACCGGCGCCGCCGGACCCCATGCAGGCCAAGCTGATGTGGATGATGCCGCTGATGTTCAGCGTGCTGTTCTTCTTCTTCCCGGCCGGCCTGGTGCTGTACTGGTTGACGAACAACCTGCTGTCGATCGCCCAGCAATGGATGATCAACAAACAGCTTGGCGTGCAGCACTAATCCACACATTTGCGGGAGCGCCCCGCGTTCGCGGGGCTGCATGGCCACGGGTCTGGGCCTTTAATGCAGGCCATGCGGGGCGTGCCACCGCAGGGCCGGCGAAGAAACCGGTCCGCAGCGGTCGCCAGGCGTCTGGAGTGGGTCGAGCGACCTGCGCCCAGGACCTTCCCCCGCGCCATACCCCACGCCACAACGCCCGGCCCCGCCGGGCGTTGTGCTTTGCGGGTCTTTCCGAGCGGCTGGCTTACTGCGTGTCGTCGCCAGCCGCCTGGATGCGGATCTGCTCGCCCGCCAAGGCCACCAGCTCACCCCCCCGCAGCTTGCGGCCGCGGCGGGTCTCGACCGTGCCGTCCACGGCCACGGCGCCGTCGGCAATGAGGGCGCGAGCCACGCTGCCCATGCCGGCCAGATCGGCGGCCTTGATCAGACCTTCCAGGGTGATGTGCTCGCCGCGCAGGGCGAAGGTGGGTGTGCTCACGCAGGACTCCGGGAAACCAAGGCGGCAGTGTGCCGCCTTGGACAATGGCGCTCGATGCAAGACCGCGCCCCCTGGCTGCACAGCAGCTTCTACCGCTTCAGCCCCCTGGCCGACCCCGTGGCCGTGGCGGCGCATCTGCGGGAGCTCGCGAGGGCCCTGGCGCCGGGCTTGCTCGGCAGCATCGTGCTGGCCCCGGAGGGCATCAGCGCCGCCCTGGCCGCATCGCCCGACGAGCTTGCCGCGTTCGAGCTGGCGCTGCAGCGCTCCGGGCACTTCGGGGATGCCCCTCTGGTCTTCAAGCACAGCGCCGGCCGCACCCCACCCTTTGGCCGGTTGAAGGTCAGCGTGAAGCCGGAGATCGTGGCGCTGGACTTTCCGCACGCTGCCGACCTGCCCCCGCCCGACGAGCACGACGACAGCCATCTCTCGCCCGCCGCCTGGCGCGCGCTGCTGGATCGCGAGGATGTGGTGCTGCTGGACAACCGCAACCACTTCGAGTGGCGGCTGGGGCGCTTCCGGGGCGCCATCGACCCCGGCGTGCAGCACTTCCGCGACTTCGTCGCCTTCGTCGAAACCCAGGCCCCGCAATGGCGGGCCGAGCACAAGACGGTGGCCATGTACTGCACCGGTGGCGTGCGCTGCGACAAGACCGCGCCCTGGATGCGCAGCCTCGGGCTCACGGTGCTTCAATTGGATGGCGGCATCCTGAACCACCTGCAGTCGATGCCCGACGCCGAGCGCGACTGGGAAGGCGAGTGCTACGTCTTCGACAAGCGCATCGCGCTCGACGCCCGGCTGCAGGAGACCGCGACCGAAGCCGGCGCGGTGTTCGACCCCTCGCTGCCCGACGAGGCCTGGCGCCTGGAGCGGGCGCGCCGGCTCGATGAAAGCTGAGTTCCGGCCCGGGGCTCGCGACGGCGTGCCCTCCAGCCGCGTGCGCGTGCGGCCGGGTGAGCCGGCCACGCTATTGGCCTTCCTGCAGGCCCGCTTCCCGCACGCCGGCGACTGGGCGGAGCGCCTTCGCGCCGGCGAGGTGCTGGACGCGGAGGGCCGGCCGCTGACGGCCGAGAGCCCCTGCCCGGCTGGCAGCCTGCTCTGGTACTGGCGGCGCACGCCGCCCGAGCGGCGGGTGCCGTTCGAGCTGACCCTGCTGCACCGCTGCGAGCGACTCGTCGTTGTCGACAAGCCGCCCTTCTTGAGCGTCACGCCTGGTGGCCGGCATTTGCACGAGACGGTGCTGGTGCGCCTGCAGCAGCAACTCGACCTGCGGGACTTGAGCCCCCTGCATCGTTTGGACCGCGACACGGCCGGCGTGCTGGCCTTGTCGGCCGACCCCGCCACGCGCGGCCGCTACCAAGCCCTGTGGCGCCATCGACAGGTGCACAAGGTCTACGAGGCTCTTGCGCCCTTGCGCGAGGACCTGACCTTCCCCTTGAGCGCGCGCCACCGCTTGGTCGAGCCGCGGGGCGAGCACTTCCTGCAGATGCAGGTCGTGACCGGCGAACCCAACGCGGAAACCCTCGTCGAGTGCCTGGGCGCTGTGGGTTCAGGCTTGGCGCTCTACCGCCTCACCCCACACACCGGCCGCAAACACCAGCTGCGCGCGCAGATGGCGGCGATAGGCCTGCCCCTGATCAACGATCGCATCTACCCGCGCCTGGAGCCGCTCGAGCCCGACGACTTCACGCGCCCGCTGCAGCTGCTCGCGCGTCGCCTTGAATTCATCGATCCGATCGATGGCCGCATGCGCTGCTTCGAGAGCATGCGGCGGCTGGGCTAGGCCGGTGAGCCGAAGGCGCTCTTGAACCCAAACGCCTGCGGCGTGGGCCCATCGCGGCGCAGCAAGGCGAGGCGGTCCACCGCCTCCTGCGCCGTGGGCTGGTGGCCGGCAGGCACCCACCAGAGCACCACGAAGGCCTCGGCCATCGCCTCGAACCATTCCTTGCGACGCTTCATGATCTCCACGTGCGCGCTGCGGTACACGAAGGCCTGCAGCGAGGCGAGGTCCTGCCAGACCGAGACGTTGATGAGCGTGTCGTCGCCCAGCGGCCGGATCGCGGTGGCGTCGCCGGCCTCGTCCTTCAGACGCCACACGAAACCTGGCGAACTTTCCGCCAGGGCGTTGATGCGATCCAGATTGGCGACGAAGTCGGCCAACGGCGGCGAGTCGAGCGGCGCCGTGAGGCGCGCGATGTTGAGTTGGGCGAGATGGTGGGTCGTCATGCGGCTTCGCGCCTCTGCACCAGGGTCAGGATCTCGTAGCTCGCGCAGAGCTCGCCGCGCTGGTTCGTCACCGCCACGTCCCAGGCCACGACGCCGGCGTCCGGTTGGCCTTCGCGTGGCTGGCGGTCGATCTTGCGCTTGGCGGTGAGGCGGCTCTGGATGGTGTCGCCGATGGCGACCGGGGTGATGAAGCGCAAGGACTCCAAGCCGTAGTTGGCGAGCACCGGGCCGGGTGCCGGGCTTACGAACAGGCCGGCCGCCGCCGAGAGCACGAAGTAGCCGTGGGCGATGCGCTGGCCGAACTGGCTCTGCTTGGCGGCGACGTCGTCGAAGTGCATGTAGAAGTAGTCGCCCGAGAGGCCGCCAAAGGCCACGATGTCGGCTTCGCTGACGGTGCGACGGTGGGTGAGCAGACTCTGGCCCACCACCACGTCCTCGAAGTAACGGCGGAAGGGGTGGACCTCGCTCTCCACCACGGCGCCGCCGCGTTGGTACTCGCCGGTGACGGCGCTCAGCATGGTGGGCGAGCCCTGCACCGCGCAGCGCTGCAGGTAGTGCTTGACGGCGCGCAGGCCGCCGAGTTCCTCGCCGCCGCCGGCTCGGCCCGGGCCACCGTGCTTGAGCTTGGGCAGCGGCGAGCCATGCCCGGTACTCTCCAGCGCGGCCTCGCGGTCCAGCACCAGCAGGCGACCGTGCCAGGCGGCGAAGCTGGGCACGGCGTGTGCGGCAAGCGCCGGGGTCTTGGTGACCAGCGTGCCGACCAGGCTTCCGCGGCCGAGCGTGGCGAGGTGCAGGGCTTCGTCGAAGTCCTCGTAGGGCATCAGCGTGCTGACGGGGCCGAAGGCCTCGACCTGGTGCACACGGGTGTTCACCAGCGGGGCGTTGCAGCGCAAGAGCGTGGGGGCGAAGAACGCGCCTTGCTCGGCGCCCTCGCCCAGCGGGCGGAAGCCCTCCGCGCCGCTCAGCAGCAGCTCGTTGCCCTCGGCCAGCAGCGCCACCTTGTCCATCACGTCGCTCTGCTGCGCGTGGCTGGCCAGCGCGCCCATGCGCACGCCTTGAACGGAAGGGTCGCCGACCACGATGCGCGACAAGCGCGCGGCCAGCGCCTCGCCCACCGCGTCGCACAACGCGCGCGGCACGATGACGCGGCGGATGGCGGTGCACTTCTGCCCGGCCTTGGCCGACATCTCGCGCGCCACTTCCTTGACGAAGAGCTCGAACTCCGGGTCCTCGGGCGTCACGTCGGGCACCAGCAGCGCGCAGTTCAGGCTGTCGGCCTCGGCGTTGAAGGGGATGGCGCGGCGCAGCAGGTTGGGGTGCTGCTTCAGCATCAGGGCCGTGTCGGCGCTGCCGGTGAAGGTGACCACGTCGGGCTCTTCGAGCCGGTCGAACAGATCGCCCGTGGGGCCGATGACGAGTTGCAAACAGCCTTCGGGCAGCAGGCCCGAGTCCATCATCAGGCGCACGGTGGCTTCGGCCACGAAGGCGGTGGCCGAAGCCGGCTTGACGATGCAGGGCATGCCCGCGAGGTAGCTCGGCGCGAACTTTTCCAGCATGCCCCAGATGGGGAAGTTGAAGGCGTTGATGTGCAGCGCCAGGCCGCGGCGCGGCACCAGCACATGGCTGCCGATGAAGTGGTTCTCGGCGCCCAGCCGGATGGCCGGGCCCTCGTGCATGACGTTGCTGCTGGGCAGTTCCTTGCCGCCGATGCTGGCGTAGGCGAACAAGGTGCCAATGCCGCCCTCGACGTCGATCCACGAATCGCTGCGCGTGGCGCCCGTGGGCGCAGAGACGGCGTAAAGCTGCTCCTTGCGCTCCAGCAGGTAGGTGGCCAGCGCCTTGAGCGTTCGCGCGCGGTCCTGGAAGTGGGTGCGCAGCAGGTTCGACAGGCCCGGGCCGCGCGCGTGCGCCACCATCTCGGCGAAGTCCGGCGATTCCTCCGGCAGGTGGTGCACCACTTGGCCGTTGAGGGCGGAGCGCAGCGCCTTGGCCTGCGTCTGGCCGACCCAGCGGCCGGCGGCATAACTCTGAAGCAAGGTGGGGGTCATAGAACCAGCGCCATATGGACTTTGGAGAGGTAGCGGCCTTCTTGGTGAATGGCCAAGGGTTCGACACCGAAGCGGGCGAAGCCGAACGCGCTGTACAGCGCTTCGGCAGGGGCGTTGCCTTCGGTGAGCGTGAGGGTGACCAGCTTCAGGCCGTCGCTCGCACGCGCCCTGTGCATCAGCGCGTCCACCAGCTGCCGCCCGAGGCCTGCACGGCGCGCTTCGGGCGCGACGTACATGCCGAGCAGCAGCGCCTTGTGGCGGTGCTTGGGTCGCGTCTGCCGCTCCAGCGTCACCGCACCCACGAGGCGCTCGCCCTGCCAGGCGCCCAGGCTGAACTCGTCGGCGTGCGGTCGGTCGTCCAGACGCTGCAGCCACCAGTCCATGGGCAGGGCGGCGCGCTCTTCCACGGTGGCCGTGAAGGCCTCGGGCGACTCGGCGTATGCGCGCAGCATCAGCTCACGGTAGGCCGGTGCGTCGGCGGGGCCCAGGCGCTCGATGCGCGCTGGCGCCCTCATGACGCTCGCCCCGCCTGACCCAAGGCCGGCAGGCCGCCCAGCAGCAGGCCGTTCACCAGTTCGGCCAATTGGGCGTCGCTCAGCGGGCCGTCTGGCCGGTGCCAGGTGTAGGTCCAGTTGATCATGCCGAAGAGCAGCATGGTGACCGGCTTGGCGAGCTGCTGCTGCGCCAGCGCCGGCTGCAGCGCGGCCAGGGCGTCGGCAAAGCCGCTCACCACCTCGCGCTCCAGCTCGCGGATGCGCTGCTGGCGCGGCTCGGGCAGGAACTTCAGGTCTTCGGTGAGCACGCGGTGCTCGTGCCGGGCCTCGCCGTAGACCTGCAGGAAGCGCCGCACCAGCTCGCGCAGCTGGGCCTCAGGCGCGAGCTTCAGCGCGCGCTCCTCGCGAACCAGCGCGGCGAGCTTTTCCACATGCGCCTCGCAGATGCGCGCGAGCAGCTCGGCCTTGTCGGGCACGTAGTGGTAGAGCGCCGGCTTGGACAGGCCGCAGGCGGCGGCGAGCTGGCTCATGCTGGTGCCGGGGTAGCCCTGCTGGGCGAAGAGCGAAGCGGCGGCGGCCAGGATGTCCTGCTCGCGCGGGCTCGGGGGGTTCATCGCTCGTCGAAGCTCAGGGTCACTTCATCGGTCAGGGCGTGCGACTGGCAGGCCAGCACGAAACCGGCGGCCACCTCGGCCGGGCTGAGCGAGAAGTTGCGGTCCATGCGCACTTCGCCCACCAGCACCTTGCAGCGGCAGGTGGCGCAGACGCCGCTGCGGCAGGAGTAGGGCAGGTCCAGGCCGTGACGGTGCGCGGCGTCGAGGATGCTGGCGTCGCTCTCGTCGAGGTCGAAGGTGCGCTTCATGCCATCGCGGTAGATGGTGACATGGGCCTCGTCGGCGTCCTCGGCATGGTGCTCGTGCGGGGCGGCCTGGCCCTGCTGCATCTCGGGCGTGCCGAAGCGCTCGACGTGGATGCGCTCGGGCTTGATGCCCGCGTCGCGCAGCGCCGCCTCGGCCTGGTCGTTCATGCCTTGCGGGCCGCACACGAAGGCCTCGTCCACGCCGTCGGCGCGCAGCAGGCCGGTCTGGAAGAAGCGGCTGAGCTTGGCGTAGTCGAGGCGGCCGGCGAAGAGATCGGCCTCCACGGCTTCGTCGCTGAACACCATGTGCAGGGTCAGGCGCTGCATGTGGCGGTTCTTCAGGTCCTCCAGCGCCTCCTTGAACATGGTGCTGGCCAGGCGGCGGTTGCCGTAGACCAGGGTCACGCGGCTGTCCGGTTCCAGCGCCAGCACCGACTGCACGATGGCCAGGATGGGCGTGATGCCGGAGCCGGCAGCCACGGCCAGCACATGGCGCGCCTGTCCGCTTGGGGCAGGCGGCAGCACGAAGCGGCCCTGCGGTGGAAACACCTCCAGGCGGTCGCCGGGCTTCAAGGCCGCGTTCACCCACGAAGAGAAGCGCCCACCCCGGACGCTGCGCACGCCCACCTGCCAGCGGCCTTCATGTGGCGCAGCGCACAGGGAATAGCTGCGGCGCAGGTCCTCGCCACCCACCTCGGCGCGCAAGGTCAGGTACTGACCGGCCTGAAAGGCAAAGGCCTCGCGGAGCGGCGGTGGGACCTCGAAGGTGATGAGCTTGGCGCTGTCGCTTTCGGGCTCGACGGACAGCACCTGCAGCGCGTGGAAATGGAGGCTCATAGCGGCTTGAAGTATTCGAAAGGTTCGCGGCAGCTCAGACAGCGGTACAGGGCCTTGCAGGCGGTGGAGCCGAACTGCGAAAGGCGCTCGCTGCGCGCATGGCCGCAGCATGGGCAGGGCACGGGATGCTGCAGGCTGATGCGCTGTTCACCGCCCGCGCAGGGCGGGGCAATGCCGTAGGCACGCAGCTTTTCGCGCGCTTCAGGGCTCAGCCAGTCGGTGGTCCAGGCTGGGTCCAGGCGTTGCTGCAGGCGTAACGGGCCGAGCGGCGTGAGCGCGGCGCGCACATCGGCCGCAATGGCCTCGGTGGCCGGGCAGCCGCTGTAGGTCGGCGTGAGGGTGACGACCAGGGTGCCGTCCTCCTCCTCCTGAACTTCGCGCACCATGCCGAACTCGACCACCGAGAGCACCGGCACCTCGGGGTCCGGCACGCCGCGCAGCAAGGCCCAGGCCGCCTCCAGCCGTGTCGGGGTGGCGGTGGCCGTTGGGCTCACCACCGGCCCCCGGGGTAGGCACGCTGCAGGTACTGCATCTCGGCCAACAGATGCCCGAGGTGCTCGCTGTGCCGGCCCTGGTGGCCGAAGTGGGCGTTGGGCCGGTCCTTGGGCAGCGCCAGGGTGGCGGCCGCCAGCACCGGCAGCACCTGCTCGCGCCACGGCGCTTCGAGGGGGGCCCACTCGTCCATGGCGAACAGCTCCCCCACATAGGGCCAGAGGCGCTCCAGCGCGGCCTGCATGCGCGCGTGCGATTCGGGCGTGCCGTCGCCCAGGCGTTCGGTCCAGTCGCTGGCGTGCTCGAAGTGGTAGCGGCTTTCCTTCAGGGCCTTGGCGGCGATGGCGGCCAGTTCCGGGTCGGCGTCCTCGCTCAGGCGCTGCCAGTGCAGGGTGAACCAGGCAGCGGCGCAGAGGTTGCGCAGGGTGGTGAAGGCGAAGTCGCCGGGCGTGCGGCCGTCAGCGGCGTGCGGCAGCTCGAACAGCACCGGGTTCAGGAACTGGTGCTCCAGGCGGAGCATGGCGAGCTGGTCTTCGTCCAGGCCATCGGGTCGGCCGGCCAGGCTGAGCAGGGCGCGCGCCTGCCCGAGCAGGTCCAGCGCGCCGTTGGCCAGTGCCAGGTCTTCTTCGAGCACCGGGGCGTGGCCGCACCACTCCCCATTGCGCTGCGCCAGCACCAGGGCGCTGTCGGCCAGGCGCAGCAGCCTTTGCGTGTTCGCGGTGAGGGCGATCTGCATCACATGTGATCCACGCTGGCCGGCAGCTTGTAGAAGGTCGGGTGGCGGTAGATCTTGTCGTCGGCAGGATCGAACAGGGTGTCCTTGTCGGCCGGATCGCTGGCCGTGATGGCCGAAGACGGCACCACCCAGATGCTCACGCCCTCCTGCCGGCGGGTGTAGACCTCACGGGCCATCTTGAGGGCCATCGCGGCGTCAGGAGCGTGCAGGCTGCCGCAGTGCTTGTGGTCCAGGCCGGACTTGGGGCGGGTGAAGACTTCCCAGAGGGGCCATTCGTTGGTCGTGGTCATGATGTGCTTCCTTGCAAAGAGCCCGAATCTGGGGTCTTCAACCCCAGACCCCGACCCCCTTTTCTTTGGTCGCGCCCAAAGAAAAGGGGGGAAAAGAAATGCGCTTGGAATACCCAAGCGGAACTTGGTCTGCCTTCGACCGTCGCTTGAGTGCCCCTGCGAAGACCTGCCCGCCGGTCGGCCCGGGTACGGGCCGAGCCAGGTCCTCGGCGGCAGCGAGGACTGCGGGCGCCACTGGGGGCGCGAAGAACTCGGTGCCACGAGCCCGCCGCGTGATGCCCCGTCTCTCCGCTTCGTCCATCACCGCTGGGCCGTGGCCTGCCACCTTGTTGAGTCCGGGCCGTATTCCGGCCCGGCGGTTAGCGCCTCGGTCGTTGGCTGGCTCGTTGGGCTGCTTGCAGTCTGAGCGCTGTACCGCCTGGCCCGATGCCCCGAGGGCGAGGGCCGCATTCGGGCGCATTTCTTTTCCCCCCTTTTCTTTGGGCGCGACCAAAGAAAAGGGGGTCGGGGTCTGGGGTTGAAGACCCCAGATTCGGGCTGCCACCAAAGCGCTCAAGCCGCGTCCTTCAGCGCATGCTTCTTGGAAGCAAACGCCAACGCCGCGTCTCGAACCCAGGCCCCTTCCTCCCAAGCCCTAACACGCGTCGCCAATCGCTCCCGGTTGCAAGGCCCTTCGCCCCCCACCACGCGCCAGAACTCATCCCAATCGATGGCCCCGAAGTCCCAATGCCCACGCGCCTCGTTCCAAACGAGGTCGGGGTCAGGCAAGGAAACGCCCAGCACCTTCGCCTGGTCCACGCAAGCATCGACGAACTTCTGCCGCAACTCGTCGTTCGAGTTGCGCTTGATGCCCCAGCGCATGCTCTGGTCGCTGTGCTGGCTCTCGCTGTCCGGCGGGCCAAACATCATCAGGCTCGGCCACCACCAGCGGTTCACCGCGTCCTGCACCATGGCCTTCTGCGCGGCAGTGCCCTCCTGCATGATGACCAACAGCGACTCGTAGCCCTGGCGCTGGTGGAAGCTCTCCTCGCGGCAGACGCGGATCATTGCCCGCGCGTAGGGTCCGAAGGAGCAGCGGCACAGCGGCACCTGGTTCATGATGGCCGCACCATCCACCAGCCAGCCGATCACGCCCACATCCGCCCAGGTCAGCGTGGGGTAGTTGAAGATGCTGCTGTACTTGGCTTTGCCGGTGAGCAGGGCCTCGGTCATCTCGTCGCGGCTGACGCCCAGGGTCTCGGCAGCGGCGTAGAGATAGAGACCGTGACCGCCCTCGTCCTGCACCTTCGCCAGCAGGATGGCCTTGCGCTTGAGCGTGGGCGCGCGGGAGATCCAGTTGCCCTCGGGCAGCATGCCGACGATTTCCGAGTGCGCGTGCTGGCTGATCTGCCGCACCAGGGTCTTGCGGTAGGCGGCAGGCATCCAGTCCTTGGCCTCGATGAACTCTCCAGCGTCGATGCGCGCCTGGAAGGCGTCCAGCCGGCCTTGCTCGTCGGCATTCGCCGCCTGCACCTGGGCCTGCTGCTCCAGGCTCATGGATTGGGTGTACATCGCTTCAATCCTCCAGTTCGGGCGCCACAAAGCGCCCCTTGAGCCGCTGCGAGCGGCCCCGAAACACGGCGATGAGTTCCTCACCGCGCCTAACCTGCACGTCGTACAACCCGCTGCGTCCGCCCTGGTGTGTGCAGCGCGCCTCGGCCTCGATGCGCTCTCCCGCCTCGCAGGACTTCAGGATGTCGATGTCGAAACCGCTGGCGAGGGTGAGCGCATTGGCGCTGTTGCAGGCGAAGGCGAAAGCGGAGTCGGCAAGGGTCGCCAACAGGCCACCGTGCAGCACGCCAAAGCCGTTGCAGTGCCGCTGCTCAATGGTCAGCGCCAGACGCGCGCGACCGGCCGTCACCTCCAGCAGCTCGAAGCCGAGTTGCTGGGAGGCCTGGTCACGCGCCCACATGGTGGTGGCCACGGCGGCAGCTTTGGCGTCTGGCGTCATCAGCGATCCCGGAACTGCGGCGGGCGCTTCTGCTGGAAGGCCGCCACACCCTCCGTGTAGTCGTGGCTGAAGCCCAGCAAGGACTGTTGGCGGCTCTCGGCGCGCAGCGCGGGTTCGAAACCCATCTGCATGGCGTCGTCGAACAGCTTGCGCGTGCTCACCAGGGCTCGCGTGGGCAGGGATGCCAAGCGGCCGGCGGCCTGCAGCGCGGCTTGCATCAGCTGCTCGGGCGGCAGGCAGCGGGAGATCAGCCCACAGAGCTCGGCATCCGTGGCCGAGAGCTTGTCGCCCAGCAGTGCCAGCTCGAGCGCCTTGGCACGGCCGAGCAGGCGGGGCAGCAGCCAGGTGGCGCCACCGTCGGGCACCAGGCCGATCTTGTTGAAGCCGAGCACGAAGACCGCAGCATCGCTGGCCAGCACCACGTCACAGCCCAGGGCCAGGCTCACGCCAGCGCCGGCCGCCACACCATTCACCGCGCAGACCGTGGGCACGGGGCAGTTGCGCAGCGCCAGACACAGGGGGATGTGGTAGTGGTCAATGATGTGGCCGAGGTCCTTGGCCTTGCCGGTCTCGGGGCTCACCAAGGCGTCCGACAGGTCCTGCCCCGCGCAGAAGCCACGCCCCTCGCCGGTGATGAGCAGGGCACGCACGCTGGGGTCGGCCCCCAGTCCTTCCACGGCCTCGCGCAGTTGCACCACCAGATCGGCAGTCAGTGCATTGAGCTGGGCGGGCCGGTTCAGGCGCAGCACGGCCACCGCCTCGTGGCGCTCAACAAGGATCAAAGGGTCGGCCATGGACACGCTTTCTGGGGACAAGACTGTGGATAAGCCCTGGGTGGACGGGGGACGATGGGGCAAAAGCTCTGGACAAGTCCAAGCTTGGCCCAAAACTCTACCGACCAACCGGTCGGTCGGCAGGGCCGGCGATGCTAACCCTGGCATGGCGCGACGGCATTGGGAGCAATGCGGACAAGTCTGTGGACGGCGGACCGAACAACCGATGGCTTGTCCACAGGCCCGGCGCTTCCAGCGGAGTTGTTATCGCTGCGCCCCGCAGCCGTCCGTGGCCTTGCGCACAAGCCAAATTGGCGGGCAAGGTCTTGTCAGATCACAGCTTTTTGACTTATCCACAGATTCGGCAGGCCCCTACTACGACGACCAGTTTGAAATAAGGACCATGGATGTGAACAGCCGCGACACTCGCTACATGGATCTCCCCGCCTGGCAAGCCCGCCTGCAACGCTTCTCGGCCGATCGCGGTTGGGAGCCTTTCCACAACCCAAAGAACCTGGTGATGGCGCTGAGTGTTGAAGCGGCGGAACTGGTCGAGTGCTTCCAGTGGTTGACGCCCGAACAAGCGGCTTCGCTCCAGCCCACGCAGCGTGAAGCCGTGGCCGACGAGATGGCTGACCTGTTGACCTATCTGCTTCAGCTGTCGCGGGTCACGGGCATCGAGCTGGAGGCGGCGCTGGAAGCCAAGCTGGCCAAGACAGCCTTGAAGTACCCGGCGCGATGAAGCGGCACGCAGGTTGGTTGGGCGGCGAGCGCATCGCCGTGGTCGACTTTGAAACCACCGGCATGGGCCCCAACAGCGGCGCTCGTGCCACCGAGGTCGGGGTGGTGGTGCTGGAAGGCGGCGAAATCGTTGACCGCTTCGCAAGCCTGATGTTCACCGGAGTGCCGGTGCCACCCTTCATCGAACGCCTGACGGGCATCAGCAACGCCATGCTGGAGGATGCCCCCGGAGCGCGCGAGGTGATGGAAGCGGTGCACGAACGCACCCAGGGGTGCCCGATGGTGGCGCACAACGCGGGTTTTGACCGCGGCTTCTGGGTGGCGGAGATGCAGCGCGCCGGCGTCGATGCCAGCCAGACGCCCTTCATCTGCACGGTCAAGCTGGCCCGCCGGCTTTATCCCGATGCGCTCAATCACAAGCTGGGCGGCTTGGCCGGCTGGCTGAACCTGCCTGACCAAGGCCGAGCGCACCGAGCCCTGGCGGACGCATTGACCACCGCCCACTTGCTGCAGCACATGGGCCTGAGCCTGCGCGAGCAGCTTCGCGAGCCGCTGGGTGGCGCGCCGCTCCATGCCGGATTGCTGGACCGGCTGCAGAACCTGCCCGCCCAGCGCTGGCCAACCGCTGCGCGAGCCAGCAGCAGCCAGCTGGCCAAGTCCTTGCAGGCGGCTTTGCCCGTGTGAGTCAGGGCTTGAGAGTTTTTCGGCATGGGTGAAAGACTCTCAAGCTCTCAGGCCGCGAGCTGCTCGCCGTGGCGCTCCATCACCCAGCCAGCCGGCGCGGGCAGCTCGCGCAGCAGGCGTTCCACGGTCAAAGGCGAAAGCAGCTCGACCAGCGCAAGCCAGCGGCGTTGCACGCGGGCGTCCTGCCACAGGTCTTCCAGGGCCCAACGGCGCTCGGGTTCGCCATGGGGCAGGCACAGCGCATGCGGTGCCAGGGCGGCGAAGAGCCCCGTGGCTGCCTGACGCTGTGGCACGCCGCCCAGGCGCTCGTGCATGGCCTGCAGACGTTGGCTCCAACCCGCATGATCCAGTTGGCGGGTCAGCCAGGCTTGCAGCGCATGGGTGGCGTGGCGGAGGTGCAGACGGTTGGGCGGCAGCAGCGCCTGCACGCCCAGCGGGTCGGCCTCCGGAGACACCATGGCCACCAGAGAAGCCAGCCGCGTCCACGCCGCGGCGTCAAGGCCGAGCACGGGTTCGGCCTGGCGGCGTGACTGCACAGCCAGCGCCTGCAGCTGCGCCAGGCTTCGGCCTTGCAGCGCCGCAGCCGCCGTGGCGCCCAGCTGGATCAGCGAGCCGGCGGCATAGCCCTCATGCTGGCGCAGCCGCGCCCAGCAGCGTTGCTGCGGATGGCCCTGCTCGTCGTGCAGTTCGGCGCGGGTCACGGGGCAATGCTTCTGCGCCAGCTGTTGCAGGTAATGCGGGCAGATCAGGCGTTCGTCGAAGCGCAATCCCTCCGTCCAGGCTTGCAGGCGCAGCTGCAGCCATTGACGCTGGGCCGGGCTGGGGTCGCGGTGGTGGCTGGCGCGACGCACCACTGCCGCGTGCCAGCCGGCGTAGAGGGGCGAGCTTGGGTGCAGGTGTGCGGCCGGCAAAGGCAGCCCGTGGCGGGCATGGTCCTGGCCCAGGCGCCAAGCCACGGCGTCGCTGCCGCCTTCGGCCAGGGCTTGCGTGCCCAAGGGCTCGGGTGCCACCAGGCTGAGCTGGATGGGCTGGGCGAGCGGGAAAACCGAGGAAGAGGGAAGCGGGGCGGTCGTCGGCATGGCAGGGCTCCGGGTGGTTGGTGAAGCCAGTTTGCGGGCTCAGTCGCTCACAGCGTGAGCTACTGGAAAATGCCGCCATGGACCGGACCGAACGCTTCTATCGGATCGAGATGCTGATCCGTTCGCGCACCTGCGTGCGCTTCGACACCTTGCTGGAGGAGCTGGAGGTTTCGCCAGCCACGCTGAAACGCGACCTGGCCTACTTGCGCGATCGGCTCGGGGCGCCCATCGAGTGGGACCGGTACAGCCGGGGCTACCGCTTTGCGCAGGAGGCATGGCGCGGCGCGCCCAAGCACGAATTGCCCGGTCTGTGGCTGAACGAACAGGAGCTGCACGCCCTGCTCACCCTGCACCAGATGCTCGCCACCCTGGGCGACAGCGAACTGCTCGGCCGCCATCTGGCGCCCATGTTCGATCGCATCCAGGCCATGCTCGGGCTGGATGAGAAGGAAGCGCGCGAACTGCCGCGCCGCGTCAAGCTCATCACCACCTCCATGCGTCGCGCCAGCAGCTCGCACTTCGAAACCGTGTGTAGCGCCGTGCTTCAGGGCCGGCGCCTGCAGGTCGATTACCTGAAGCGTGCCAGTGGCCGGCAAGAGGCCCGCGACCTTTCACCCCAACGTCTCGTGCACTACCGGCATGCCTGGTATCTGGACGCCTGGTGCCACCGCAGCGAAGGCCTGCGACGCTTCGCGCTGGATGCGATGCAGCGCGCCGAGCTGACCGAGCTCCAGGCCCGTCGCCTGCCGCTCAAGGAGTTGGAGGTGGAGCTCGACCGCGGCTACGGCATCTTTGCTGGCGGCCGCGAGCAATGGGCCGAGCTGCACTTCGACGCGGAGGCTGCGGCCTGGGTGGCGCAGGAGGAGTGGCACCCGAGCCAGCAGGCGCAACGTGAGCCTGACGGCAGCCTGCGCCTGCGCCTGCCCTATGTGGACGCGACCGAGCTGCTGATGGACCTGCTGCGCCATGCTGGCCATGTGCGGGTGTTGGCGCCATCGAGTCTGAGGACCGCCTACGCCGCCCGGCTTCAAGCGGCCGTGGCGGGGCTCACTTCCAAAGATTGATGCCTTGCGACCATGCCTCGATGCAGCGTCGCAGTCGATCGGCGCGCGTGGCCTCGCGCTTGGCGCTGCACACCCAATGCAGGTGGGTGCGGCGGTAGCCTGGCGCCAGCTGCTGGAAGAAAGCCCATGCGGAGGCATGGTCTTGCAGTCGCTCCCACTCGGCGGGCTGCAGGCTCGCCGCTTCGTCTTGCTCGTAGGCGGCCCGCGCGATGCGCTTCGGGTCGCGCGCCAGCCAGGCAGCCAGCCCGGCAGCTTGCATGCGTCCCTGGGCAATCAGCGCATCCACCTTCGCCAGGTTCACCCGGCGCCAGTGCGAACCGGCGCGCCGCGGGGTGAAGCGGATGCAGTAGCGGGCATCGTCGACACGGCGGCGCACGCCATCGATCCAACCGAAGCACAGCGCCTCATCCACGGACTCCGACCAGCTCATGCTCGGCACGCCGCTGCCGACCTTGTGGAAGCCCACCAGCAGGGCGTCCTGCCGGGAGCCATGGCGCGCCAGCCAGGCGCGAAACGCGGCTGCCGACTCGATGTAAACCGGCTCCAGCGAGGGCTCAGGCTTGCGCGGCACGCAGCTTGTCTTTCTTGCTCGGTCGTTTGCCCTTGATCCCGCCGGTCGCCTGCTGCTCACTGGCCACCGCCTTGGGCTCGAAGCCGGCCAGCTGCTCGCGTGCCACGCGTTGACCTTGGCGCTTCTCGATCAGCCGGAAGTGCGACTCGGCATTGGTGACGCTGTCGGCGCAGATGAAGCTGACGGCATGGCCCTCCGCTCCCATGCGCCCGGTGCGGCCGATGCGATGCACATAGTCGGCCGCCGAGCGCGGCAGCTCGTAGTTCACGACAGCGTCCAGCTCCGGTATGTGCAGGCCGCGCGCCGCCACGTCGGTGGCCACCAGCACGCGCGCCTTGCCGCTCTTGAGGGCCGCCAGCACGTCGGTTCGTGCGCCTTGGCTGAGCTCACCGTGCAGCGAGGCGGCCTGGATGCCGGCCGCCCAGAGCTTGTCCGCCACGTGATCGGCCGCGTAGCGCGTGGCCACGAACACCAGCACGCGCCGCCAGGCCTCCTGTACGAGCAGGTGACGAAGCAGCGGCGTGCGCTGGGCGGCGTCGCACTGCAGCGCGCGCTGCTGGATGCGCGGCGGCTGGCTGCGCACTTCGATGCGCGCGGCATCCGGCTTGAGCAGTGCATCGGCCAGCCCCTGCACGGCGGGCGGGCAGGTGGCGCTGACCAGCACGGTCTGCCGCTTGCGCGCCAGCAGGGCTTCGATGCGTTGCCACTCCAGTTGGAAGCCCGCAGCCAGCAGCTTGTCGGCCTCGTCGAGCACCAGGGTCTGCACCGCGTCAAGCCGCAGGCCGTTGTGATCCAGCAAGTCGAGCAGTCGGCCGGGCGTGGCCACCATCACGTCCACACCGCCGCGCAGGGCCATCAGCTGCGGGTTGATGGAAACGCCCCCGAAGGCCAGGGCCACACGCAGCTTCAGGCCGGAGGCCAAACCGCGCAGCACCTCAGCCACCTGCACCGCCAGCTCGCGGCTGGGCAGCAGCACCAGCAGGCGTGGGCCGGGCTGCAGCGGGCGTTGCAGGCGCTGCAGCAGTGGCAGCGCGTAGGCCAGGGTCTTGCCCGAGCCGGTCTCGGCCAGTGCCAGCGCATCGCGGCCGGCCAGCAGCGCCGGCACCAGCGCAGCCTGCACCGGCGTGGGCGTGCTCAGCCCGGCCGTGTGCACGGCGTTGCTCAAGGGGCCCGAAAGGCCGAGCGCAGCGAAGCCCATCAATCGGCCGCCGCTCTGCGCGCCAGGCGTTCACTGCGCCAGTAGACGTCGTCGCCGCCCAGCCCGTCGAGGTTGGCGCGGTTGAGCACGCGGGCCAGCACGAAGAGCAGGTCGGACAGGCGGTTCAGGAACAGGCGCGGCGCCTGGTTCACCGGTTCCAGCGCCGCCAACACCAGCACGCTGCGCTCGGCACGGCGAGCCACGGTGCGTGCCACATGGGCCAGCGAACTGCTGCGCGTGCCGGCTGGCAGGATGAATTCCTGCAGCCGCGGCAACTCGGCGTTGAATTGCTCGAGCGCCTGGTCGAGCCTCAGCACGGCCTCGTCCTTCAGCAGACTGCCCCCCGGCCAGGACAGCTCGCCGCCCAGGTTGAACAACTCGTGCTGAATCACCACCAGCAGCTCGCGCACGGCCTCGGGCAGCGGCTCGGCCAGCAGCACGCCGAGGTGGGAGTTGAGCTCGTCCACATCGCCCATGGCCGCCACGCGGGCGTGGGTCTTGGGGACGCGGCTGCCGTCGGTCAGGCCGGTGCTGCCGTCATCGCCCGTGCGGGTGGCGATCTGGGTGAGGCGGTTGCCCATGGGTCTGGCTCCAAAAGGAATGGCCCACATCTTCGTTCAGCGTGTCCAATGCTGCATGGCCCAGCTTCAAAGAACCCTGTTCACCACCCCCGTCGTCAACACCCTGTTGCGCGGCTTCTCACGCTTGGCCATGCGCCTCGCGGGCTGGAAGGTGGAGGGGCGGCTGGAGGTGGAGAAGTGCGTGCTCATCGCCGCCCCGCACACCAGCAACTGGGACCTGCCGCTGACCTTGATGACCGCCTACCTGCTCGACCTGCGGCTGCACTGGCTGGGCAAGCACACGATCTTCAAGTTCCCTTTCGGCGGGCTGATGCGCTGGCTGGGCGGCATTGCCGTGCACCGACACCAGAAGAACAACCTGGTGGCCGACTCGGCGCGCGCGCTGCGTGAGTTCGAGGGCAAGGTGCAGCTCATCGTGCCGCCAGAAGGCACGCGCGACAAGGTCACGCAGTGGAAGAGCGGCTTTTACTGGATTGCCGTGGAAGCCGGCGTGCCCATCCAGCTCGCCTACATGGACTACGCCCACAAGCGCGCCGGCCTGGGGCCGCTGTTCCACCCCAGCGGCAACTACGAGCAGGACCTGCCGCTGATCCAGGCCTTCTACAAGCCCTTCACCGGCCGACACGCCAACAAGACCTAGTGCTTGCGCTTGCCGCTGCGATGCGGCTTGACCGTGGCCGCATCGTTCGGCGCATGCCCGCCGACATGCCGCGGCGCGTGGCCGCCATGATGCTGGCGGTGGGCTTCGGGCGAGGCCACGTGCTTGGACGGTTGCGCGAACGCCCGTGCGCCCCGCACCCCCCAGGCTTCCAGCCAGCGCGCCAGCACGCCGCTGCTGTAGGCCAGGAACAAGGCCCAGCCCAGCACCACGATCACCAGCAGGGTCAGCATCCAGCCACCTGCGCTCATCTCCGCCATGGTTTCGCCTCCTTCGTCACGCGCATACTGGCATGCCGGCAGGCGCTGCCGCAAGCGTCCCGGCTTGCGCGGCGTCAAGCGGGCAGGAGAACGCCATGACGGTCTGTCCCATCGCAGTGGTGGCCGGGTGCAAGAAGTGCCCCGCCTTCTCGATCTGCCCGCTCAAGTCGGTGCTGGGTGACCAGCCCAAGGCCGAGGCGCCGGCCCCGGCGCCTTCCACCACGCGCAAGAAGAAGCCTTGAGCCCTGACGCCAAGCCGGAGCGCTTGCGCAACCTCGGCCCGAAAAGCCAGGCCTGGCTGGCCGGCCTCGGCATCGAGGACCTGGCTGCCTTGCGCCGAGCCGACGCCTTCCAGGTGTACGCCCGCCTGAAGGCGCAGGGCGTGCCGGTGAGCCTGAACCTGCTCTACGCCCTGCTGGGCGCCCAGCAGGACCGCGATTGGCGCGAGGTCAAGCGCGAGGAACGCAGCGCCATCCTGCTGCGCCTGGACGACATGGGCCTGGCGCCCCGCTGAACATGCAACGACGCACCCTGCTCGGCGCCCTGCCGCTGCTGACCGCACCCGCCCTGGTTCTGGCCAGTGCACCCTCCCAGACCCTGCAGGCGCCCAATGTGGTGCCCATCGACGCCGGGCTGGTGACCAGCGGCATGCCCAGCCTGCCGAGCCTGGACGCGCTGGCCGCCCTGGGTTTCAGGCGCGTGCTGCACCTGGTGCCGCTGGACGTGCCGGGCATGCTGCCCGACGAGCCCGCCCGCGTGCGCGCCCAGGGCTTGCGCTTCGACCATGTGCCCATCCCCTGGGATGGGCCGACCCTGGGCCACATCGACGCCGTGTTCGCCGTGCTCGACGACTGGCAGCGCCAGCCTGGCGCCCAAGCCAAGGGCCTGGTGCATTGCGAAGTGAACATGCGCGCCAGCTGCTGCACCTTCCTGTGGCGGGTGCTGCGGCGGCGCGAGAACCCCGAGGCCGCCTGGGAGGCCGTCACCCGCGTGTGGACGCCGCGCGGGCGCTGGCGGACCTTGGTGGAGCAGGCGCTGGCGCGCGGTGGGGTGCGCTTCGAGCCCTGGTGAGCGGCAGCGCCGTGCGGATGCAGAAGAATGCCGCCATGCTCACTCCCGTCCAACTAGAGGACCTGCAGCGGCGCTTCGGCGAGCGCCTGAGCCTGAGCGCCGCCGCGCGCGAGGCGCATGGGCGCGACGAGTCCTTCTACCCCCCGGCCCCGCCCGACGCCGTGCTGATGGCCGAGAGCGAGGCCGATGTGTGCGCCGCCGTGGCCTGGTGCCACGAGGCCCGCGTGCCCCTCATCCCCTTCGGCGCCGGCACCTCGCTGGAAGGCCATGTGCTGGCGGTGCAGGGCGGGCTCTGCCTGGACCTGACGCGCATGAACAGCATCCTGCGCATCGACGCCGGCGACCTCACGGCCACCGTGCAGCCGGGCGTGACGCGCGAGCAGCTCAACACCGCGCTGCGCGACCAGGGACTGTTCTTTCCCATCGACCCCGGCGCCAACGCCACCTTGGGCGGCATGGCCGCCACGCGCGCCAGCGGCACCAATGCCGTGCGCTACGGCACCCTGCGCGAGAACGTGCTGATGCTGCGCGCCGTGCTGCCGCCAGGGCGGGTCATCCAGGGCGGCAGCCGGGCCAAGAAGAGCAGCGCCGGCTACGACCTCGCCCGCCTGCTGGTGGGTAGCGAAGGCACGCTCGGCGTCATCACCGAACTCACCTTGAAGCTGCACCCGCTGCCCGAGCAGGTGGCCGCGGCCAGCGTGCAGTTCGCCAGCATCGATGCCGCGGTGAACTGCTGCATCGCCATCATCCAGAGCGGCGTGCCCATTGCGCGCTGCGAGCTGCTGGACGCGCACACCGTGCGCGCCGTGAACGCCGCCGACGGCCTGGGGCTTGTCGAAGCGCCGCTGCTGCTGCTCGAATTCCACGGCAGCCCCGGCAGCTTGCGCGAACAGGTGGACACCGTGCAGCTGCTCGCCGCCGAGCAGGGCGGCCACCGCTTCGACTGGGCTGAAAGCCCGGAAAGCCGCAGCCGCCTCTGGCGCGCGCGCCACCGCGCCTACTGGAGTGCCAAGCAGATGAAGCCCGGCTGCCGCGCGCTCACCACCGACGTCTGCGTGCCCATCAGCCGCCTGGCCGAATGCGTGGGCGAGAGCCTGGCCGAGGCCGAAGCCGCCGGCATCGACCACTTCCTCGTCGGCCATGTCGGCGACGGCAATTTCCACCTCGGCTACCTGGTGGGCAGCGACGCCGAGCTGGCCACCGCCGAGCGCCTGAGCGCCCAGCTGGTGCAGCGCGCCTTGCGCCTGGAAGGCACCTGCACCGGCGAGCACGGCATCGGCCTGCACAAGCAGGCCTACCTGCTGCAAGAGGCCGGCGAGGACTCGGTGGCCGCCATGCGCGCCATCAAGGCCGCGCTGGACCCTCGGGGGGTGATGAATCCGGGCAAGGTGTTCAGTGCCCCCAGTCTCCGGCCCTTTGGGCCTTCGCCACCCCCCGAGGGGGCGCGCCCGCCTTGGGGCGGCCCGGCGGCGGGCCCCACGCCATGAGCCCCC
>JAFLDE010000058.1 GCA_017302655.1 Burkholderiales bacterium | reverse complement strand
GCTGGCGGCGCAGGAACCCCGGCGCCTGTTCACACAAGGCGCCACGCGCGTCGCCGACTGCCGACCCCTCCCCGACGGTCGCCTGGCCCTGGACGCCGGTGTGGTGCAGGAAGTCGATCTTGTGATCCTCGCCGAAGGTGGCCTCTTCAACGAGCAGGCGGCCAAGCCCTGGCGGCGCGACTACGCGCAGCAGGCCTGGGTCGGCCAGCTGCGGCTGGGCGCGAACTGGCCGCGCGGGCTGGCGGTGGAGCGCTTCACCCGCGACGGCCCTTTGGCCGTCCTACCCCTGCCCGACGACGAGGTGGGGCGCCGGGCCGCGCTGGTCTGGTGCCTGTCGCCGGACGACGCACTCGATGTGCTGCCCGCCGAACGCCAGCTGGCGCGCCTGAAGGCCCTGCTGCCCCCGTGCGCCCAGGCGGTGAGCGGTATCGACGGCCCGCTCAAGCCCTTCCCGCTCGGCCTGAACGCCGACCCGCAGCCCCTGCTGGGACGCTGCCTTCGCGTGGGCAATGCCGCGCAGACCTTGCACCCGGTGGCCGGCCAAGGCCTGAACCTGGGCCCGCGCGACGCGCATGAGTTGCTCGTGCACCTGCGCGATGCCTGCGATGCCCGCGAAGACCTCGACGCCACGCTGCGCCGCTGGCAGCGCCGCCGCATACCGGACCGCTTCGCGTTGCTGGCCACCACCGACCTGCTGGCGCGCGCCTTCACCTGGCAGGGCGCGCCGCTGGCGCTGGCACGCGAGGCGGGCTTGCGTGCGCTGCAGGCCGTGCCCCCGCTGCGCGCCGCGCTAGCGCGCGGTCTGATGTTCGGTTGGCGCTAGCAGAAGCGGCAGCACGGCGTCGCCGAGCAGCTTGAAGGTCAGGCGCGGCGCACCCGGCACGCTGAAGTTGGTGCTGGTGATGACCACCACCGCACGCAGCTCCGGGATCACCTGCACGGTATTGCCGCCAGCGCCGTTCATGGCCTTGCTCGCCAGCTCGCGCTCCCCCACGCGCAGGCGATGCAGCCACCAGAGGTAGCCGTAGTCGGTGCCGTCCTGCATGCGCGCCGAAGGTGTCCAGGACGCCGCCATCCAACCCGCCGGCAACAGCGTGCGGCCCTCCCACTGCCCGCCCTGCAGCGCGAGCTGGCCCAGCTTGAGCAGGTCGAGGCTGCGCAGCGAGAGCCCACCGCCGGCCTGCACCTGGCGCGGCGGCTTGGCGGGCAGCGGGAGGTACTGCCACTGTGCCCGGGTGATGCCCAGGGGCTCGAACAGGCGCTGCCGCGCGTAGGCTTCGAGGGGCTGACCCACGGCCTGCTGAAGCGCGGCGCCCAGCGCGGTCACGCCGGCCGTGCAGTAGCTGAAGGCGCGGCCGTAGGGCGATTCGGCGGGCGTCGGCGCCCAGGCCGGGAAGCCGCGACGCGGCAGCGACCAGAAGAAGTCCAGCCAGTCCTCCACGAGGTACATGCGCTCTTCGTTGCCGCGCGACCAACTGTTCCAGTCGTCGCACTCGAGCGGGCCGCTCATGGTCAGCAGGTCCTCGACCTGGAGGGCCGCCTTCACCGCGTCCTGCGCATGGGAGCGCTGGGCTGGGGGCATCAGGGCCAACACCGGTTGCCGGACGCTGCGCAGCTTGCCGTCCGCCAGCGCCAGCCCCACCAGCAGGCTGGCCACGGTCTTGGTGGCCGATCGCGTGTTGCGCAAGGCCGCGCGACCGCCAGCGTCGTAGTAGGCCTCGTGCAGCAGGCGCCCGTCCTGCCAAACGAGCAAGCTGCTGATGGCCTTGAACTCACCGGCGCGGACGCGCTCATCGACGGCGGTCCAAGGCGTGACTGCCTGGGCCAGAGCCCAGGGTGGGAGCAGCGCGAGGGCTGCGGCTAAGAGCAAAGATTTCATGGCCGGCAGCCTAGGGCGAGCCGGCGTGCCCGTCTTGTACGAATCAAGCCCTGCGGCGCCAGCGGTGGGGGGGCTGGCCGTAAGCGGCGCGGAACTGCCGTGTCAGATGCGCCTGGTCGTGAAAGCCGCAGGCCGCCGCCACTTCGGCCACAGGCTCCTGGGGCCGCGCGCGCAAGCGGGCGGCGGCCAGGTCGAGGCGCAGACTCAGTGCGTAGGCCGAGGGGCTCAGGCCCCAGCGCCGTCGAAAACCGCGCGCCAGACTGACCGGATGCAGGTGCAGGCGCTGCGCCAACTCGGTCAGTGGCAGCGGCTGCTCAGGCGTGTCGAGCACGCGCTCGCGAAGTAGCGCCCGTGCCCGCTGCGGCCAGTCTGGCGCGGGTTCGGCAGGCCCGGCAGGGAGCGCCTCGCCCAGCAGTTCATCGAGCGCCAGCGGGCTCAGCGGGGTGTCGCCGTGCAGGACCTGCAGCCAGCGCGCGACCAGTGTGTCGGCCGCGGGCTGGGCCTGGGCATGCAGGGGCAGATCCGCCGCCTGTTGCCAACGCCACCATGTACGGGCGTCGAGTTGCAGGCAGAGGAATCGCGCCTCGTGCAGGGGCTGGCCGGGCGCGAAGCTGTCGGCGTGCTCGGTGCGGGGCGGGTTGGTGATGAGCAGCGGGACATGGCCCGCATGGGCCGGACCTGCGGCGCCGTGGCGGTACTGGCCTTGCAGCACCAGCACCCAATGGGCGTCGTCGTGGCGGTGCGGCGCCAACTGCTCGGCCGGCACGCTGGGTTGCATCAGGGCCAGGGTGTCGCCCGCAGCGCTGCGGCACTGCGCCAGCAGGCCCCCGCGGACCTGGCGAAGCGTCACGGCAGCAGTCGCGTGTCTCGCGCCGCCTGACGCGGGTCGGGCGATTGCAGCAGCGTGGCCACTTGCGCTGCGGCGCGCGAGGCGTCCAGGCGCAGGATCTGCTGCTTGACTTCGGCGATCTGCGCCGGGTGCATGGAGTAGGCGCGCAGGCCCATGCCCAGCAGCACGGCGGTGAAGGCGGGGTCGCCGGCCATTTCGCCGCAGATGCTGACCTCCTTGCCCGCCGCACGCGCCTGCTCGATGACCTGCGCCACCAGGCCAAGCACGGCCGGGTGCCAAGGGTCGTACAGATGCGCCACCTCTTCGTCGGCGCGATCGATGGCCAGGGTGTACTGGATCAGGTCGTTGGTGCCGATGGACACGAAGTCGACCTGCGGCAGCAGCCAGCGCAGGCTCACGGCGGCCGCCGGGATTTCGATCATCACCCCCAAGGGCAGCTGCAACTCGGGCGTGCCGAGCTGATGCAGCGCAGCGCGCAGCAGCTCGCGCGTCTGCTCCACCTGCTGCCAGTGGCTGACCATGGGCAGCAGCAGCTTCACCGGGCCGTGTGCGGCGGCGCGGGCCACGGCGCGCAGCTGCTGGCGGAACATGCCCGGCTCGCTCAGGCTCCAGCGGATGGCACGCAGGCCCAGCGCCGGATTGAGCTGGGTTTCGTGGCGCCCGTCGGCGTGCGCGCGTTCGAGCGGCTTGTCGGCACCGACGTCGATGCTGCGAATGGTCAGCGGCCGCCCTTGCAGCGCCTCGATGGCTTCCCGGTAGGCGAGGTACTGCTCTTCTTCCGTGGGCAGCTGGCCGCCCCGGTTCATGAATAGGAACTCGGTGCGAAAGAGCCCCACGCCTTCGGCGCCTGCGGCCAGCGCGGCGGCGGCGTCGCTGGGCAGCTCGATGTTGGCCAGCATGGCCACGCGCTGGCCGTCCAGGCTGACCGCCGGCTTGTCGCGAAGGCGCGAGAGGCGCTCACGCTCGACCTCGGCCTGGCGCTGACGGAATTCGTACTCCTGACGCACCGTGGGCGAGGGGTCGACGATGACCACGCCCTGGTCGCCGTCGATGATCACCCAGTCGTCCTGGCGGATCAGCCGGCTGGCCTCGCGCGTGCCCACCACGGCCGGGATGCCCATGCTGCGCGCGACGATGGCGGTGTGCGAGGTGCGCCCACCGATGTCGGTGACAAAGCCTTGGAACACGCCGTGGCGGAAGTTCATCAGATCGGCCGGCGAGACATCGGCGGCGATCAGTAGCAGCGGGTCCTGTCCGGCGAAGTCGCGCGGCGGGGGCGGCGTGAAGGACTGCGCCGCCTGCCCGCGCACCAGCGCCTCCAGGATGCGTGAGACGACCTGCTCGAGGTCGCTCTTGCGCTCACGAAGGTAGTCGTCCTCCATGTCGTCGAACTGGCGGCTGAGCACCTCCAGCTGCGCCGACAGCGCCCATTCGGCGTTGTAGAGCCGCTCCTCGATCCAGTGGCAGGTGCCGCCGACGAAGAGCGGGTCGCGCACCAGCATCAGGTGCACCTCGAGCAGGGCGTCAAGCTCGGGCGGTGCGTCGCCAGGCAGTGCCTCGCGCAGTTGTTCCAACTCGGCAGCGACGGCTTCGAAGCCGCGCAGGCAGCGCTCGGTCTCCTTCGCCACCTGCTCGGGCTCGACGAAATAGTGCGCGACGTCGATCCGGCTGGCTGCCACCAGCACCGCGCGGCCGATGGCCACGCCGCGCGTGACGGGAATGCCGAAGACCTGGAAGCTCACTGGCCCTCGCCAAACTTGTCGGCCACCAAGGCCGCAATGGCTGCAAGCGCCTGCGCTTCGTCCGCGCCGTCGGTTTCCAGTTCCACCTCGCTGCCCATGCCGGCGGCCAGCATCATCACGCCCATGATGCTCTTGGCATTGACGCGCCGGCCATTGCGGCTGAGGTGAACCTCGCACGCGAAGCTACCGGCCAGCTTGGACAGCTTGGCCGAGGCGCGGGCGTGCAGGCCGAGCTTGTTGACGATGGCGAGCGTCTGTTTCTGCATGGAGTCCCTAGGTCAGTTTGATGATGCCACGCAGCCCGCCAGCTTCGGCCCGCTCAGTCAGGGCGTCCAGGCTTTCTTGCCGGTAGCACAAGGTGCGCCACAGCATGGGGCCGTTGAGTCCGGCCACGGCGCGCAGCTGCGGGTATTTGGGCAGGAGTGCCTGCAACGCGTTGGCCGGCGTGGCGCCGGCTACGTCCACCAGGACCAGCGTCGGGCGCTTGCCATCGCCAAGCAGACCGCGGAGCCGCTCTTGTGCCTGCTCCAGGCTGTCGCCGGGGTCAATGTCCAGCGTTTCCAACTGGGCCGCGCAGTCGGCAAAGGTGTGCGCGGCCAACTGGCGCCATGCCGTGGCCATGGGCGCATGGGCCAGCAAGACGAGGCGCACGGTTTCGTTCATGGCGCGCTGCTGCGCAGGCCGTCGAAGAACTGCCGGGCCACCGTGTCCTGGCCCGCACCGCTGACGACGGCCTGGTGCAAGGTCAGGCCCTGGGCCCAGACCTGGGCCCAGACCGCTTGCTGACCACCTTGCAGCCGGTAGCGGCCACTGCCTGGCCAGGCCAGCGCGGCGGAGGGCAGGGCGCCGTCCAGCGGCTCGGCCCGAGCGCCAAGGCGCTCGGCCAGCTTGGGGGCCTGGGCGGCCAGTTCGGCCTGCAAGGCGGCAGGGTCGGCGAAACGCCGCCAGCCCAGCACGAAGCGCTGGCCGCCGGCCTCGCACTGAAGCAGGCCCATCTGCGCCTCGGCCACGCGCTGGGGCTTGCAGGGGAACTGCGCGCTGAGTTGCGTGTCGGGCTCGCGCAGCTCGCGCCAGTCCAGCGCCGGCGCGCAAGCGGCGAGCAGCGGCAGGAGGATGAGCGGGACGTGAGCCAGGCGCATTGGGCGATTATCCCGAGCGACACAATGCCGCATGGCAACTCCCATGGCCTTGCAGGGCATCCGCGTTCTCGACCTCAGCCGCGTGCTCGCCGGCCCCTGGGCCACGCAGATGCTGGGCGACCTTGGCGCCGAGATCATCAAGGTGGAGAAGCCCGGCAGTGGCGACGACACCCGGCACTGGGGCCCACCCTTCGACCCGACCAGCGGCGATGCGGCCTACTTTCAGTGTGCCAACCGCAACAAGCGCTCGCTGGCGCTGGACTTTGCGCAGCCCGAGGGCGCGGCCTTGCTGCGCGAACTGGCCGGCCAGTGCGATGTGGTGGTAGAGAACTTCAAGCCCGGCAGCCTGGCGCGCTACGGGTTGGCGCCGGAGCAATTGCTGGCCGCGCACCCGCGTCTGGTGGTCTGCTCGATCAGCGGCTTCGGCCACAGCGGACCGCTGCGCGAGCGCGCCGGCTACGACTTCGTGGTGCAGGCGCTGGGCGGCTTGATGAGCATTACCGGCGCACCCGATGGCGAGCCGCAGAAGGTCGGCGTGGCCGTCACCGACCTGTTCACGGGGCTGCACGCGGTGGTCGCCATCCTGGCGGCGCTGCGCCATGTCGACGCCACCGGCGAAGGTCAGCACATCGACCTCGCCCTGTTCGACTGCCAGCTCGCCATGCTCGCCAACCAGGCCAGCCAGTACCTGAGCGGTGGACCCGAGCCACGCCGCATGGGCAATGCCCACCCGGCCATCGCGCCCTACGAAACCCTGGCCTGCCAGGACGGCGAGCTGGTGCTGGCGGTGGGCAACGACAGCCAATTCGCCCGCCTGGCGGCGCTGCTGGGCGCGCGGGAGCTGGCTGGCGACGCGCGTTTTGCCCGCAATGCCGACCGTCTGGCCCACCGGGCGCAGCTTCGCGAGGCATTGGAGCAGCGCCTGCGCACGCAGCCCCGCACGCATTGGCAGGTGCTTTGCGACGCCGCCGGCGTGCCGGCCACGGCCGTGCAAAGCGTGGCCGAGGCCCTGGAGCACCCGCAGGCACGGGCCCGCGACATGCTGGAGGCGCTGCACCCTGGGCAGGACGCGCAGGCCGCCGGTACGCGGCTGGCGGTGGCCAGCCCGCTGAAGCTGTCGCGCACGCCGGTGCGCACGCGCAGCGCCCCGCCCTTGCTCGGGGCGCAGGGCCCGCAACTGCTGGCCGAGTTCGGTGTGAACGAGGCCCGCATCCAGCGGCTGATGGCCTCTGGCGTGCTCGGCCGACCCCCTGGCCTCGGGATGGACGAAGGTGGGGGAGGCTGACGACACTCCCGCGCCGCCCGGGCCCCATGCCCGGGCGTTTGCCATGCCCGACGACGCCCCATCCCCTGCTCAAGCTCCTCCCGTTGCGCCCGTTGCGCCGGCGGGCGACTCGGCCACCGACCTGGCCAGTCTGCTCGTGCAGTTGGGCAGCGAGGTGGCGGCGCCCTTGGCCCAGGCCTTGGAGCGCCTGCACGAGCAGCTGGCTCAGGCGGCGCCGGATGACGAAGCTCGCAGCTCGGCCCTGGTGGCATTGCGTGATCCCTTGCGGCGTGCGCGTGACGCGACGCTGCTGGCGGCTCAGATCGGCCGTCTGAGCAGCGGCCGGGTGGTGGCGGCTCAGGAAGTGTGTGCGCTGCGCCTGGTGCTGCAGCAGGTGGTCGAGTCGCGCCGGCGCGAGGCCGGCAGCCGCGGCCTGCAGCTTCGTCTGGACGCCGTCGATGCCGAGGCGCTGAGCGACCGTGCGTTGCTGCCCAGTCTGCTGCACGCGCTGCTTGATTGGGCGCTGTGGCACACGCGCAGCTCGATTGAGATCTCGCTCAGCGTAGGCGCCTGGCCAGCCCAGGCCCGCCTTCGCTGCCGCTTCGCGCTGCGCGACCTGGATCAGGCGCCGAATGCGCAGCCGCCCAACCTCAACGGCCTGCGCTGGATGCTGGTCGCGCACACCGCACAGGCGGTCGGTGCGCAGTTGCGCCGCGAAGACGAGGCCGGGGTCTGCGTCACCCAGCTGGAGTTCCCCATGCTGCGGCGCGACCTTCACTTGGATCTCCCGGCATCGCCCGAACCGGTGTTCGGCCAGGACACGCAACCCTTTGCCGGCTGGCAGGCCATGTTGGTGAGTGCGCGGCCCGAGTTCCACCGTCAGGTCACTGCGCTGATGGAGCCGCAGGGTTGGGCGCTGGACCGCGTGAACAGCATCGACGAGGCCTTCCAGCATTGCCTGGACGCCTTGCCGCAAGCCATCGTGGTGGATGGCGCGCTTGCAGGCGCCGACCTGCAGCAGTGGCGCACCCATGTGCTGGCCGAAGCGCCGGGCTTCTGCTTCATCGAAGTCGGCCCTCAGGCGCCGGCCGGCGCCCGCCGGGCCGAGGACGGCCTGTTTTGCGCCAGCGGGCGCTTGGATGCCGACCTGCAGCGCCTGCTGCGCGAAGCCCTGGCTCCGCGCGGCGAAGGCCTCACATTTCGGCTTTGAATGGCCCCACCGCGACAATCGCGGCCATGCTGAATCGACGACATCTGGGGTTTGCGCTGGCCGGCGGCGCGGCGGCGCTCGCGGGCGGCTTGGTCTGGCAACTGAACGCGCTGCCGCTGGCGCCTGCAGTGAACTACACGCTGCTCGACGGTCGAAGCGCCGACTCCGCGCAGTGGCGCGGCCGGGTCATGCTGGTGAATTTCTGGGCCACCAGTTGCGCCACCTGCGTGAAGAAGATGCCCATGCTGATGGCCACGCACCGCAAGTACGAGTCGAAGGGGTTTGATGTGCTGGCCGTGGCCATGCAGTACGACCCACCGGCCTTCGTAGCGGCGTTCGCGCAGGAGCGCCAGTTGCCCTTCGGCGTGGCCATCGACCACACGGGGGCCATTTCACAAGCCTTTGGCGACGTGCGGGTGACCCCGACCACGGTGATCGTCGACCGCCAAGGGCAAATGGTGAAGCGCCTGGTCGGTGACATCGACGAGGCCGAGTTGCACGGCCTGATCGAAAAGCTACTCTGAGTTCGCGCTCTCGCGCCAGTCACCGCGACCGCGCGCCTGCTGGCTGCGCTGTTCGGCCCACAGGGCCTCCAGCTGTTCCCGCCCTTGCTTGGACAAGGCGATGAGTTGCTGCTCGTCGCCGAAGTGCGGCAGCATGGTCTCCAACTGCTCCAGGTTGTGTGCCCGAAAGGCCTGCGCGAGCTGACGCGCTTCGTGCGCGCCCAGGCCCAGCAGGCCAAGCACCTCGCGCGCCGAGGCCAGCGCGCTCTCGAAGGTCTCGCGCTGGATGTGCTGGACACCGAGCCGGCGCAGCGCCGCGTAGTGGCTGACGTTGCGCGCCCGCGCGACGATCTGCAGCTGCGGGAAGTGCGTGCGCGCCAGCTGCACCAGCGCTTCGCTCTGCGCCACATCGTCCAGCGCCACCACCAGCACGCGCGCCTGCGCGGCACCGGCGGTGCGCAGCAGGTCGAGCCGGGTGGCGTCGCCGTAGAAGGCCTCCCAGCCGAAGCGACGCACGCTGGCCACCTGCTCGCCGTCGACGTCGAGCACCGTGGCCTGCATGCCCTGGGCGGAGAGCAGGCGGCCGACGATCTGCCCGTAGCGGCCGAAGCCGGCAATGATCACCGGTGCCTGCTGTGGCTCGGCCAGCGCGTGCTGCACCGGTTTGCCGGCGCTGTCGCAGGCCGCCAGGCGCGGCAGCCACCAGCGCTCCAATGCCGCCAGCAGCAAAGGCGTGAGCAGCATGGACAAGGCGATGGCGCCGAGCAGCACCGAGCTGTGCCGGCCGTTTAGCACGCCGCCGCTCAGGCCGGCCTGCGCGACCACGAAGCCGAACTCGCCGCCCTGTGCCAACAACAGCACGAAGTAGGGCCGCTCACGCTGTGCGAAGCCGATGCGCGCGGCCATCAGGAGCAGCACCAGGGCCTTGAGCCCGACGAAGCCGAGCACCAGCAGCGCGATGAGCAGGGGCTCGCTGCGCAGCACCTCGAAGTCGATGCTCATGCCCACGGCGATGAAGAACAGCCCGAGCAGCAAGCCCTTGAAGGGTTCGATGTCGGTCTCCAACTCCCGGCGGTACTCGCTCTCGGCCAGCAGCACGCCGGCCAGGAAGGCACCCAGTGCCATCGACAGCTCCACCGCACGCATCAACGCGGCGGCGGCCACCACCAGCAGCAGGGCTGCCGCAGTGAACAGCTCCGGCGTGCGGCTGCGCGCCACGATGCGCAGACCCGGCCGAAGGATCAAACGTCCGCCCAGCACCAGCAGCAGAATCGCTCCAGCGGCCTGCAGCGCCCCCCACCAGCCACCACCACCCGCTCCCGCGCCGGGTTGCATGGCGAGCAGAGGAATCAGCGCCAGGATGGGAATGGCCGCGATGTCCTGGAACAGGCTCACCGCCAGCACACCCTGGCCAGCCGGCGTGGGCAGCAGATTGCGTTCGCCCAGCACGCCCAGGCCGATCGCGGTGGACGACATGGTCAGCGCCAGTGCGCCCACCAAGGCCACCGGCACGCTCAGACCGGCCAGCCAGCCGCCTGCGCCCAGCAGCAGGGTCGTCAGCCCGAGCTGGGCACCGCCCCAGCCGAAGATGGGCCGGCGCATGGAAAGCAGCCGGCGTGGCTCGAGCTCCAGGCCAACCAGAAAGAGCATCAGCACCACGCCAAACTCGGCCACGTGCAACACCGTGTCGGGATGCGTCACCAGCCGCAGGCCGAAGGGGCCGATGGCGATGCCGGCGGCGAGGTAGCCGAGGATGGCGCCCAGGCCGAGCTTCTTGGCCAGCGGGACGATGAGCACCGCCGAGGCCAGGAAGACCAGCGCGGCGCTCAGCCAGTCGTTCTCATGCATGGCGGTCGTTCTCGGGGCGTTCCTCTCGGGCCACCGGGGGCGGCAGCGGCCACAGGCCTTCTTCACCCTCGGGGTGCCGGCGCAGGCGTGCCAGCAGGCCGTCGGCGAAAGCCTCGATGTCGGCAGCTGACAGGCGGTGGGCGTCGTGCAGCACCGCAGGCTCCAGGAAGCGCAGCCCGCACAGGCTCGCACAGTGGCGGTAAGGCGGCAGAAACTGCTCGAAGCCGCCCAGGGCCGCGTAGCCCTCGGGGCCGCCCCCTGTGCTGGTCACGAGCAGCAGGTCCTTGCCGGCGAGCGCCCGACCGCCTGGCCCAAAGGCCCAGCCGAAGCCGAGCACGTCGTCCATCCAGAGGCGCAGCAGCGGCGTGGCGCCGTACCAGTGCCAGGGCTGAAGCCAAACGATGAGCCGGGCGCCCACCAGCGCCGCGCGCTCCTGCGCGACATCGATCCAGTAATCCGGGTAGAGCGCGTAGAGGTCGCGCAGGCGCACGCCCTCTGCCATGCGCAAGCGCTCGGCCAGCCGCTGGCTGACGCGCGAGCGGCGCAGGTCGGGGTGTGCCACCAGCACCAGCACGTCGCCGTCGGCGGACGTGCCCGCGTCGCCCATCAGACGGCGCCAGCCTCGGCCGCCTGGCGGTCGGCGTGGTAGCTCGAGCGCACCAGCGCGCCCACCGCGGCGTGGCTGAAGCCCATGGCCTGCGCCTCGCGCTCGAACATCTGGAAGGTGTCGGGGTGCACGTAGCGGCGCACCGGCAGGTGGTGGTTGCTGGGCGCCAGGTACTGGCCGATGGTCAGCATGTCCACGCCGTGCGCGCGCAGGTCGCGCATCACTTCGAGGATCTCCTCGTCGGTCTCGCCCAGCCCGACCATCAGGCCGCTCTTGGTGGGCACGCCGGGCACCTGGGCCTTGAACTTCTTCAGCAGGTTCAGGCTGAAGGCGTAGTCGGAGCCAGGGCGCGCTTCCTTGTAGAGGCGCGGCACGGTTTCCAGGTTGTGGTTCATGACATCGGGCGGCGCGGCCTTGAGGATCTCCAGCGCGCGGTCGTCGCGGCCGCGGAAGTCCGGCACCAGCACCTCGATCTTGGTCGCCGGCGAGGCGGCGCGCGTCTCGCGGATGCAGTCCACGAAGTGCTGGGCGCCGCCGTCGCGCAGATCGTCGCGGTCGACGCTGGTGATGACGACGTACTTCAGCTTGAGCGCAGCGATGGTCTTGGCCAGATTGCTCGGCTCGCTGGCGTCCAGCGGGTCGGGCCGGCCGTGGCCGACGTCGCAGAACGGGCAGCGGCGCGTGCACTTGTCGCCCATGATCATGAAGGTCGCCGTGCCGTGGCCAAAGCACTCGCCAATGTTCGGGCAGCTGGCTTCCTCGCAGACGGTGTGCAGCTTGTGCTCGCGCAGGATCTGCTTGATCTCGTAGAAGCGCGTGGTCGGTGAACCGGCCTTGACGCGGATCCAGTCGGGCTTCTTCAGCACCTCGCCCGGTGCCGCCTGCACCACCTTGATGGGGATGCGGCGGGTCTTGGCATCGCCCTTCTGTTTCTGCGTCGGGTCGTGGGAATCTGGGTTCATGCTTGGAGCTGCGCCTGCAGCCGTTCGGCCAACAGGGGGGCCACTTCAAAGGGATGGCTGGAGACGCCCAGTGTAGAAAGGTCGACCGTGCGCAGCCCGGCATAGCCGCAAGGGTTGATGCGTTCGAAGGGTTCCAGGTCCATCGCCACGTTGAGCGACAGGCCGTGGTAGGTGCAGTGCCGCGCCACCTTGATGCCCAGCGCCGCCACTTTGGCCAGGCTGGCAAACGGATCCTGGTTCGGCCCGGCCAGCGGCGCATGCCCCTGCGGATCGGCCGGGTTCACGTAGATGCCAGGCGCCCCGGCCACGCGACGGCCGGTGATGCCGAAGGCGTCGAGCGTTTGCAGGATGGCCGCTTCCAGCCGGAACACGTACTCCTTGACGAAGTAGCCACGTCGCCGCAGATCGATCAAGGGGTAGGCCACGAGCTGCCCGGGGCCGTGGTACGTGACTTGTCCGCCGCGGTTGCTCTGCACCACCGGGATGTCACCTGGATTCAGCAGATGCTCGGCCTTGCCGGCCAGGCCCAGCGTGAAAACGGGTGGGTGCTCGCAGAGCCAGAGTTCGTCGGGGCTGTCATCGGTGCGCGCCTCGGTGAAGGCGCGCATGGCCTCGAAGGTCGGGCCGTAGGGCACCAGGCCCAGCTGTCTCACCATCATGATGGGCGGGATGCTAGCGTCGGCCCGATGAGAGCCCTGCTGCTATGCCTGTTCCTTGCGTTGCCGGTGCATGCGGTGAAGCACCCCGACGCCAAGCCCCTGGCACAGGCGCAGCGCGCCGTCGACCAGCAACGCTGGGACGAAGCCCAGCGCCGCCTGCTGCCGTTGGCGAAGAAGGGCAATCCGGTCGCGCAATGGGCGCTGGCGCGCCTGCTGGAGCTGCCCACACCGGTGCGCGACCTGGCGCAGGCCCTGCACTGGTACCGCGAGCTGGCCGAGGCCGGCGCCCCCTCGGCCATGGAGGCCGTGGGGCTCGCCCACTACCTGGGCCGCGGCACCGCCGAAGACCCGGCTCAGGCCGCCGAGTGGTTCCGCCGGGCCGGCAACGCTGGCGAGGTCGGCGCCCAGTACATCTTGGCCACCATGTACGAGAAGGGACACGGCGTGGCCCAGGACTTGCGCCTGGCGCGCAGCTGGTACGAGCGGGCCGCTGCGCAAGGCGACCCGGCGGCGCGAGCCAAGCTCAAGGTGCTGCCCGAGGAAGCGCTCCAGCCCCCCCTCGGGACAGGATCGACGCCTGCCGTCTGAGCGGACGCTAGAAGCTGGCGCTCAAGCCCAAGGCCATGCCTTGCGTCAACGGGCGAGCATTGGTTCGTTCGACCGAGAGTGGGGTTCCGTCCAGACGCAGCGTGGGCAGTTCGATGTCGTCGTAGGCCACGATCTGAATCCGGTAGCCCAACTGCAGCGAAACGCTGGAAAGCCAACGCGCCTCACTGGGTTCGAGCAAGCGGTAGGCGAGGCCAAATTCGCCCAGCGTGTAGCTGCCCTTGTTTCGTGTCAGCGGGCCCAGAACTTCCGTGCTCTTGGAGCGCAGCGGTCCGTAGCCGAGGTTGCCGTAGAGGGCCAAACGATCATCGAGTGGCGCGGAACCACTGACCCCGAGCAGGTATCCCGTCACCGTCTGCTCGCCGCGAATGTTCAAGGCGGCGCCGGTCGCTGGGGTCACGAGCGGCGACACCTTGCCGGTGCGCCAGATGAAGGAAACCGACAGGCCAGAGCCGATGGCGTAGCTGACACCCAGATCCCGTTCAGCGCGACTCAGCGTGCCGCCCACCAAGCCGCTGCCTGCGACTGACTTCACGGTCGGCATCACCGAGCCGAAGACGCTGAAAGCCCCCATGCGGGCGCCCAGCGTGGTGATGCTGTGGGTGTCCGAGGTGTGATAACGCGCCAAGCTCGTCCGAAGAACCGGTGTTGCGCTTCCGGGCGGAATGACGGTTTGGACGTCAATCGCATTGGCCTCGAAGTTTGCGAACCAGAACTTCTGGCCGGCGAAGAAGCTCACCGACGAGGGCTCTGCTTCAGAGGCGTGTGCGGCACTGATCGATGCCGCCAAAGCAAGTGAGCAACGAACGTACTTGGATGCGTGGAACATGGCTCTCCCTATGCCATTGAACAAGGAAATTCACAGCCGACAGGCTGTGCTCAGAAACTCGGCACGACCACCGGTCTTGGGCGACTCTCCGTCGTCGGAGTGCGCGCCTGCGATCGCGCACGCAGACGCTCGGCGGCGTCGCGTTCCAGTACGTCGATGCGTTGCTGGTAGCTGAGCAAGAGCGTTCGAAGCTCGCCAAGCTCTTTGTCATGGCCTGGAGTTGCCGGGTTCAGAGGCTTTTGTCGAGCACCAGTGGCCTGGCTCAGGCGAAGGTTCTCAGCTTCCAACTCGCGCATGCGCTCAAAGGCCTGCTCGCTGCGACGTTTCAGCTCCGCCAGTTGCGCAGATGCACGCGCGTCATCGCAGTCAGCCAGGCACAGGCTGCCGGAGTAGGAGAAGCTGCGATAGGGCACTTGCTGGAACTTGAATTTCTCTCGTGCCTCACGTTCCACGTCCGATGCCACCTGCTGAAGCATCTCGCTCAGAGGAACGCTGGGGTGCCTGAGGTGCGCCAGCAAATGTTTGGTGAAGAGACCGTTGCGCCCATCGCCCCCGTCCAGCGCCTCTGCTCCGGGCGCGGTCGCGTACACCAGCAAGCTCCCTACCGGCGGGTCGACACGGGCCAAGCCCGGATTGCGAACCAGCGCCCCAGGCTTGGCAAAGGGGTTGTCCCGGCAGGCGTCCAGGATGATGAGGTTCGGTGCGCTGCGTGCTTCTTCCAGCAGGCGCAGCACGTGGCTCAGCGCCACCGATTCGTCTTCCAGGTCGGCTTCGCTGGCAGGGGCAATCTTGACCGGCAGCAGGTAGTTGTCGCCCCGCAGCTGGACGCCGTGGCCGGCGAAATAGAACGCCGCCATCGTGTCCGGCCCCAGCTTGGAAGCAAAGGTTCGCAGGGCGCGACGAAAGGCCGTGCGGTCCGGCAAATCGAAGTGGCAATCGGCGTCGAAGTCCAGATTGCGCAGCACCGCGCAGACGTCGTTCGCGTCATTGACCGGGTTGGCGAGCAGCCCGGCCGACTGGTAGGCCGCATTGCCGATGACCAAAGCCACGCGACGCTGGGCAGTCGCCGGTGTCTCCGGCTTGGTCTCGACTTTTCGTGCGACGGAAGCAGGCTCCGTGCGAGCGATTGAGCGGCTGCCACCCTCCAACTGCACCTGCGCCGCAGCGCCGACGCAGGCAATGGCGATGAACGCCCCAAGGATCGGGGCAACCCATCGTTTGCGCGGCAGGCGAGCGGTCATGGCGTGGACACCACTCGGGAGGGGGAAGGTGGACGGCCGCGCAGTGTATCGATCGGTAACCAGCGCGGCCCGGCGACTCACCTTTCTCGCCAACGAAAGCTCCCCAAGCTTGAGGAGCCGAGTCGATCAGGGGTACAGCCCGCGCTCCTCGCGCGCCTGCAGCACCCGGCTGCAGGCCACCGTGAAGGCCGCCGTCCGCAGTGGAATCCGGTGCTGTTCGCCGGTCTCCCAGATGTGCTTGAAGGCGCCGACCAGGATCTTGTCCAGACGCAGATTGATCTCGTCCTCGGTCCAGAAGAAGGAACTGAAGTCCTGCACCCATTCGAAGTAGGACACGGTCACGCCGCCCGCGTTGGCAATCACATCGGGCACGACAACGATGCCTCGGTCGGCCAGCACCGCCTCGCCGTCCGGCGTGGTCGGGCCGTTGGCGCCTTCGAGCACCAGGCGGGTCTGGATGCGCCGGGCGCGCTGCTCGTCGATCTGCCCTTCGAGCGCCGCCGGAATCAGCACATCGCTGGGCTGGTCCCAGAACTCTTCGTTGGCGATGACGTCACCGCCCTGGAAGCCCTTCACGCCGCCGTGCTCGGCCACATGGGCGAGCAGCGCTGCCATGTCGAAGCCAAGGGTGTTGGCGATCGAGCCGGTGTGGTCCTGCACCGCGACGATGCTTGCACCGCTGGAGGCAAACATCTTGGCGGCGATGGATCCCACGTTGCCGAAGCCCTGCACCGCCACGCGGGCGCCTTCCATCTCGATGCCCAGCCGGCGCATGGCCTCGCGGCCGACGACGAACACGCCGCGCCCGGTGGCCGCCACCCGGCCCAGCGAGCCGCCCAGTTCGATGGGCTTGCCGGTGACGACGCCGGTGCTCGTCGCGCCGACGTTCATCGAGTAGGTGTCCATCATCCAGGCCATGATCTTGCCGTTCGTGTTCACGTCGGGCGCTGGGATGTCCTGGTTGGGGCCGATGATGAGACCGATCTCGCTGGTGTAACGGCGGGTCAGCTTTTCCAGCTCCTTCTGGCTCAGCATCTTGGGCTCGACACGGATGCCGCCCTTGGCGCCGCCGTAGGGCAGGTTCACGGCGGCGTTCTTGATCGTCATCCAGCCCGACAGCGCCATCACCTCTTCCAGCGTCACGTCCGGGTGGTAGCGCACGCCACCCTTGCCCGGGCCGCGCGTCAAGCTGTGCTGCACCCGGTAGCCCTCGAAGTGGGCCACGGTGCCGTTGTCCAGTTCGATGGGGATGTCGACGATGAGCGCGCGCTTGGGACGGCGCAGGGTCTCCACCCAGCGGCTCAGGCGGCCTAGGTAGGGTTCGACGGCGTCGATCTGGCTGAGGTAGGTGCCCCAGGGCGAGTTGCGGGTGGGTGAAACGAAAGACAGGTTGGACATCGCGGTAGCGCACGTTTTGAGAACGGCGCGCACGGTAACCGCGCGAAACCTTGTCTATACAGGCCGCTCCACGCCTCTTCGTCATCGCCCCATGCGGGCCGTGCATCAGCGCGTGGGTTCGATCACCAGTTTGCCCACGGCACGCCGCTCGGCCAGGTCTCGCAGGGCTTGGGGCGCTTCGGCCAGTGGGTAGCGCCGGTGGATGTGCGGGCGCAGCTTGCCCTCGGCCATCCAGCGCATCAGTTCGGCCATGCCGGCGCCGAAGGCCTTCGGCTCGCGCTGGGCCCATTCACCCATGAACACGCCGACCAGGCTGCTGCCCTTGAGCAGCAGCAGGTTGAGCGGGATGGACGGGATCTCGCCGGCCGCGAAGCCGACCACCGCGTAACGCCCCCGCCAGCCCATCGCGCGTACGGCCGGTTCGGCGAAGCGGCCACCCACGGCGTCGTAGACCACGTCCACACCCTTGCCCTGCGTGAGTGCCTTGAGCCGCTCGCGCAGGTCTTCCTTCTCGTAGTTCAGCAGCTCGTCGGCGCCATGTTCACGGCAGATGGCCAGCTTCTCGTCGCTGCCGGCGGCGGCAATGACGCGCGCACCGATGGCCTTGGCAATCTCCACCGCCGCCAGGCCCACGCCGCCGGCGGCGCCGAGCACCAGCAGGGTCTCACCGGCTTGCAGGGCCACGCGGTCGCGCAGTGCATGCCAGCTGGTGGCGTAGACGAGCGTGAAGGCAGCGGCCAGCGCCGGCTCCACGCCGGGAGGCAAGGGCATGCATTGGGCGGCCGCCACCACCGCCTGCTCGGCAAAGGCGCCCAGACCGCTGTAGGCCACCACCCGGTCGCCCACGCGCGGGCGCTGCACGCCTTCGCCCACGGCTTCCACCTCGCCCGCGAACTCGATACCCGGTGTGAAGGGCAGCGGCGGCTGGCGCTGGTACTTCTTCTGCACGATGAGCACATCGGGGAAATTGACGCCGGCCGCCAGCACGCGCACGCGCACATGGCCCGGCCCGGGTTCGGGCGTCGGGACGTCTTGCAGCTGCAGGGCCTCGGGCGGGCCCCATTCGACGCATTGGATGGCGCGCATGGCAGATGGGAATGGTGAAAGCAGGCGCGCAGTGTGCTGCAAGCACCCGGCTGCACGGCTCACGGGTTCGCGAGTGCTGGAACGGCCTGAGCCTGGGCTTGATAGATGGCCGGCACCACGCCCAGGCGCCAGAGCGCTTGGGCGCGCTGGGCACTCTCACCACTGCCTGCTGCTTGCCCGAGGTTGCGCAGCGCTTGGGCCTGCTGACCCAGCGCCAGCGCCAGCGCCCACCGGCGGCTGGCGTTCTCGGGCAGGTCGGGTGTCGCTTGAAGGGTGGCTTCGGCCTGCTCAGCCAGCACCAGGGCCTGCCGCGGATCCGAGGTGGCCCGCGCGTTCGCCAGCAGCGCTTCGGCACGCCAGCGACTCAGGTAGAAGTCTCCAGCCACAGCCTCGGCGGGCGGAAAGCCGGCCAGCGCCTCGGCCAGCGCGCGGATGGCCGCTGGATCGCCCGGCTTGGCCAGCCAACGGGCGCGGGCCAGTCCCAGGCGCAGCAGCACCAGGTCTCGCTTGGCTGCCTGGTTGGCCGCGTCGCGTTGTTGCTCGGCCTCCAGCAGGCTCACGCCCTGCGCCATCAAGGACACGGCCAGCTCGTGTTGGCCCAGATAGGAATAGGCGCGCGACAGCGCCGAACGCGCCAACGCTCGCTGGTAGCGCAAGTTGGCGTTCTCAGGGTCGGCGGCTGCTGCCGCATCGCGAAGTTGAAGCACCTGCGCGGCGGCCTGGCTGGCCAGTGCCTGGTCGCCCCGCAGCAGCGCGTTGTTCATCTGAAGCTGGTGTCCGAAGGCACTCTGGTGCATCCACTCTGAGCGCTCGGGCTGTAGGCGGCGCAGGCGCTCGTAGCCCTGCACGGCCTGCCGGATGCTCTGCGCCGCTGCGTCCAGCTCGCCGAGTTGGGGGCTGAAGGGGTTGCCGCCCTGCAACTGGCCCACTCGGGCATGTACGGTGGCCCAATGGGACAGGCTCTCCAGATCGTCCGGGTCCAGCGCCAGGGCTTGCTCGTTGAGCGCCCGCGCCTTCTGCAGACTGGCCAGCGCGTCGCCCAGGCGACCGGCGCGGTTCAGCAATTGGGCGCGGCCTTGGTGCATCTCGCCGGCGATGCGCAGCGCCGCAGCATCACGGGCCAGAGCCGCCAGGTAGCGGGGCTGCAACGCGATCGCCTTGTCGATGTTCTGCAAGGCCGACTGCAGGCGCTCCTGGCTGGGCGAGAACGCGTCGCCCTGCAGCGCGGCGATGCGCGAATAGCTCTCGGCCAGCTCGCGGGCGAACTGCGGGTCGCGCCCGAGTGCGCTGTCCAGGTCGATGGCCAGGCCGTCGAGGTAGCGCAGCGCGTCTTGCAGCAGGGCTTCGCGCGTGGCGATGCTGCCCGGCAGCTGGGCGATCTGGTCGTGGTAGCTGAACACCAGCTGCTTGGAAAGCTGGCGCAGCTGCGCGAAGCGCTGTTCAGCGTGCTGCTGGGCCAGCTGCGCCGCGCGCATCTGCCACAGCGTGCCGGCCAAGCCCCCCAGCAGGGCCAGCAAGGCCAGCGCGGCCAGCCCCACGGCCAGGCGGTTGCGTGCCACGAAGCGCGCCGCGCGGTACCCCCAGGTGGGGGCGCGCGCGCTCACTGGGTAGCCGGCCAGATGGGCCCGAACATCGGCGGCAAAGGCTTCGACGCTGGGGTAGCGGCGCTCAGGTTCCTTCTCCAAGGCCTTGAGCAGGACCTTGTCGAGGTCGCCCCTCAGGCGCTCGCGGCTCGGCAGTCTCGGTGTGTCGCCCGCGTCGGCCCCCAGGCTGGACGGGCGCGTAGGCGGCTCGTTCAACACGGCCTGCGCCATGGCCTGGGGGGAGCTCAGCCCGCGACCATAGGGGCGCTGTCCGGTCAGCAGCTGGTAGAGCAGCACGCCCAGCGAGTAGACGTCGGTGGCCGTGCTGACGGGCTCGCCGCGCACCTGTTCGGGGCTGGCATGGCTGGGCGTGAAAAGCAGGGCCTGCGTGAACTCTGCGTCGCCAGGGCCCGAGACGGCAGGGTCCGGGTTGAGCGCCTTGGCGATGCCGAAGTCGAGCAGCTTCACCTGCCCCTCGGTGTTCACCATCACGTTGCCGGGCTTGAGGTCGCGGTGCACCAGCAGGTGCCGGTGGGCGTGCGCCACGGCATCGGCCAACTGGAGAAAGAGCTGCAGGCGGTCCGCCAGCGGTAGCTCGGCGCAGGCCACGTCGATGGCCCGACCCTGCACACGTTCCATCACGAAATAGGGCAGACCGTCCTCGCTCAGGCCGGCATCGAAGAGCCGTGCGATGTGCGGGTGATCGAGCCGCGCCAGGGCTTGACGTTCCTGCGCGAAGCGTTCGATCACCGACGCCGACGCCCAACCGGGCTTGAGCAGCTTGACCGCCGCTTCGCCCTCGTAGGCACCGTCCGCCCGCCGAGCCAGCCAGACCTCGCCCATGCCGCCCGTGCCCAGCGGTTCCACCAGGGCCCAGGCGCCCAGCCGCGAGCCTGGCCCCACCCCGGCGCTGAGCCCAGCTGCCGGTTGCCTCAGGAAGGCCCCCGACGCCTGCGCTCCGCCCGTCACATGGGCCAGCAGCGACAGCACCTCGGACTGCACCTGGTTGCTTTCGCCGCTGGCCTCCACGCAGGCCTGGCGCTCAGGCGCCGGCAGCGCGTGCGCACGCTCGAACAGCGCGCGCACGCGCTGCCATTCCAGGTCGGGGGGCGGCACTGTGGCACTCATGAGGGCGCCCAGTGTGACGCGTGCAGGTGTCACCCCGCCATGCGGACGGGCCCGCCCCGCGAACCGGGGATCAGCGCGGTGCCTTCACCAGCTGCGTCAGCTCCTGGGTGGTGGTGACCAGCCCGGTGGGTGCTGGCAAGGTCGTCTGGGTGACGGCCTTGGGCAGCATGAAGGGCACCTGGTCGCTGGTCCACAGCGTCACTTTGGTTGGCACCACGAAGGCGTCCCGCAGCAAGGGAAGCATGGTGGACAGCAAGGGATTGCTGGCTGCCGGACCCTGAACCTGGAAGTCCTTCAACGCGAAGTCGACACGGTACTTGCAGGCATTGGCGAAGCTGCCCGCCGGGGTGCTCACGGTCTCGTTCGCATCGCGGGCGATGTCGAACTCGTACTTGATGACCAGCGCCGTTGCACCGCCCAGCGCGGCGAAACCATCGGTGACGCTCTTGCCGGTGACCGTGGCGGTCACCGCGATCTTGCCGCTGCTGCCGCCTTGGATCCCGGCCTGCGTAAGGCGTTGCTCCCAGTCGGGCGGGTCGTAGGTGGTGAGGGTGTCGTTGGCGCCGCCCACCGGGGCGTCCTCGGCCAGCGCGAGGCCGGTCACCGGATCCAGGTAGACCGTGCCCACACCGGCCGTGGCGGCGCTGACTCCGTTCACCGTCACCGTGCCGACCACCGCCGCCCGACCTTGGTACAGACCCGCCGAGAAGTCGTAGCGCACGGTGAATGGCGTGTCGCCATTGGCCGTGCTGGACTGGCGGTAGGTGATGGAGTCTCCGGCCTTGGCGACCATGGGCGCGCACGAGTTCGCCGCAGGTGCAGGTGCCGGCGCGGGCGATGGAGCCGGGGCAGGAGCAGGAGCAGGAGCAGGAGCAGGAGCCGGAGCCGGAGCCGGAGCCGGAGCCGGAGCCGGAGCCGGAGCCGGAGCCGGAGCCGGAGCCGGAGCCGGAGCAGGAGCCGGAGCAGGAGCCGGAGCAGGAGCCGGAGCCGGAGCCGGAGCCGGAGCCGGAGCAGGGGCCGGAGCAGGAGCAGGAGCAGGAGCCGGGGCAGGAGCCGGAGCCGGGGCAGGAGCCGGGGCAGGAGCCGGAGCAGGAGCGGGCGCCGCTGCCGGCTCTGGATCACCGCCGCCACAGGCGGCCAGGGCGCTCAGGGTCAGTACGATGGCGGCCGCTTGCAGACGGCGAGGCGGCGGCGGGCAGGGGCGGGGCATGGGCGTTCTCCGAGGATGGATGGATGAAAAGAAAAGGAGGGTCTCCCTGCTGCTTACGCCGCCCGGTCAGCTGAAACGGCTCACCCGGCATCCCCCTCATCCAGGTGTTCTCACCCCAGCAGCTCTCGATCGAACCCATGTCCGACGCCTTCGACCCCGGTGACCTCACGCTCTGGCTGCGGCAACAGCCCGAAGGGGACGCGCCTGCCCAGGGCAATCACCTGTTCGCCGCGCTCTACGACGAATTGCGCCGCATGGCGCGGGGCCACTTGCGGCGCGAGACGGGGGGGCACACGCTGTCGGCCACCGCCCTGTCGCACGAGGCCTGGTTCCGCCTGGCCGACCAAAGCCGCACGCAGTGGCGCAATCGCGCGCACTTCCTGGCCGTGGCTTCGATGATGATGCGTCGAATTCTGGTCAACCACGAGCTGGCACGGCGGGCCCAGAAGCGCGCGGCCGAGTTGGTGCCGCTGACCCTGGCCGGCCTGGAGCAACTGGCCCTGCCGACCGACCGCGACGTGATCGCCGTGCATGAAGCGCTGTGCGCCTTCGAACAGGTGGACCCGCGCGCCGCACAGGTGGTGGAACTGCGCTTCTTCGGCGGGCTGGAGAACGAGGAAGTGGCCAATCTGCTGGGGGTGTCGCTGGCCACGGTCAAGCGTGACTGGAATTTGGCTCGCGCCTGGCTGCATCGGGCGTTGAGCGCATGAGGGCGACGGGCATGGCGCGATGGGGAGCGACGCCGGGCAGGGCAATGGGGGCAGTGATGAGCCTGTTGGTCGCCCTGTGCGCTGGTTCCGGGGCCAGGGCGCAGACACTCAGCCTGGACCAACTGCCGCGCTACTCCCCGCCGCCGGCTGAGCGTGGCCCGGTGGTGCCGGCCGCCGTGGAGCGCTGGCGCGAAGAGGCCCGCCAGTTGGAGCATGGCGACGGCGGCTTGCCGCGCGACCCACAGCGTGCCGCCCAGCTCTACTGCCGCGCTGCGCGCTTCGGCGACGCCGAAGCGCAGTTCAACCTGGCCTGGATGCTGACCAACTCACGCGGCATCCTGCGCGACGACGCGCAGGCCGCACACCTGTTCGCTGCCGCCGCCGAGCAAGGCCATGCGCAGGCGCAGGCCATGGCCGCGCGGCTCGGCGAGCCGCTGGGTGCGCCACCGCCTTGCCTGCGACCACCCGATGGCGAGGAGCCTCCGGCCGCACCAGCGCCACCCCCTCGCGTGGCCGGACCGCGCAAGCCCGTCGAACTGCCCTGGCCCGAGCCGCCGCCGCATGCGCCGGAGGCCATCGTGCGCTTCGTCAAACTGGTGGCGCCCGAGTACCAGCTGCAGCCCTCCCTGGTGTTGGCCGTCATCGCACAGGAGTCGAACTTCAACCCCAACGCCGTGTCGCCGAAGAACGCGCAGGGCTTGATGCAACTGATTCCGGACACCGCGCGCCGCTTCGGCGTACGCAGCATCCTGGACCCGGCGCAGAACATCCGCGGCGGCATGGCCTATCTGCGTTGGCTGCTGGCCTACTTCGAGGGCGACATCCGCATGGTGCTGGCCGCCTACAACGCCGGTGAGGGAGCGGTGAACCGCTACCGGGGCGTGCCGCCCTATGCCGAGACGCGCGAGTACGTGCGCCGAATCAGCGCCGCCATCGGCTACCGCGGCCGCCACCCGTTTGACGCCAAGGTGGCTGAGCCGTCACCGGTCATGAACCTGGTGCGCAGCGCCAATCGCTGGCAGTGAGACCGCTGGCCCAGGCGTGAAAAGGGCCTGCAGTGCAGGCCCTTTGCCCATCCTTGACAGGCGCGCAGGTCTCAGCTTTCAGCGGGCCCGTGAAGCAGGCCCTGCTGCGATCGCAGATCAGTAGCCGCCGCGGTCGCCGCCGCCACCACCGTAGCCACCACGGCCACCGCCGCCGCCCGGACCACGGCCGTAAGGGCTGGAGAAGCCAGCCGGCCGCGGCTCACGCGGACGTGCCACGTTGACCACGCAGGGGCGGCCTTCGAGCGCCTGACCGTTCATGCCGTTGATGGCGGCTTGCGCCTCTGCATCGGTAGCCATTTCGACGAAGCCGAAGCCTTTCGAGCGGCCCGTCTCGCGGTCCATCATGACCTTGGCCGAGCTGACCGTGCCGAAACGGGCAAAGGCCTGCTGCAGAGATTCGTCGCGCACGCTGTAAGCGAGGTTGCCGACGTAAAGCTTGTTGTTCATGGGAAAGCCCCTAGGCATTGAAAACTGAATAACCGCAGGCGCTTCAACCCATCCGAAGAATCAACGCGTCCCAACCGGCGAAGCGATTATTCCGGTGCCTTTTGACACTCCAACACGGGCTGCCCCCAGGTGTTGTATTTCCGGCCCGGGGGCAAACCCGGGTGCCGAGGGAGGCGCTGAATGGGCTCCTCGCTCCACGGGGACTGGTTCAGCGCTTCCCTAAACTCGCCGACCCTGCCCGGTGCCCCCATGAAAGAGCCGCTTCTCCGCTTTCCCGAATTGCAGGCCCTGCTGCACAGCCTCACGGCGTTGCGCCATCGCCAGGCGCTGTCGGTGCTGCTCATCACCCTGTGCCTGACCGGCCTCACCCTGGGCTCGGTGGAGCAGGCATTGGCTGCCGACCGCCTGGCGGCTGCGCTGGCCTGGGGTCTGTTCGGCTTCGTGGTGCTGTTCTACGGCATCAACGCAGCGGGCTGGCTGCTCATGCGTGATGCGCTGGCGGCGCAACGGCCCGGTGCCGGCGAGGACCAGGACCCCTTGGACGCGCTGGACGCCATGCGGGCGGCGCTCGGGCAGGCGCACCGCACCTTGGCCGTGCTGCTGGTGTCCCTGTGGCCTGCCTTGCCGCTGCTCGTGCTGGTGCTATTGGGCTTGTGGGCGGCACGCCTGCCCTGGATCGGGCCGCTGCTGCTGGCGCTGGCTGCACCGCTGGCGGTGCTGGGCGCCGGGGCGCTGGCCTGGCTGGTCTTCGCCATCGTTGCGCCGCTGGCCGGGCCGGCCGTGTGGGCCGGTGCTGGGGT
>JAFLDE010000057.1 GCA_017302655.1 Burkholderiales bacterium | reverse complement strand
CCAACGATGACTAGGGTGGTGGGCAGTGATAGCAGGTCGGCCAGACCTTTGACGATTTCTTGATCAACGTGGACTCCCATTGAGATTGAAGACGGTGCGCAGTCTCCGGCGCTACTGGCTCATGGCGTGAGCCACTGACCGCCTTCCGTGATGAATCTCGGGAGTCACGGTGTGGTCGTCGAGTGGTGTTTGAAACGGAGCTAGTTCGACGCGCGGGAGTTTCTGGTGGCAGCTGGATTGAATGACGTACCCAAGTGCGGCCAGACCATATATATGTGGCGCGCCAATTTCTGGATATTTATAACCACCAGATTGTGCTGCTGATCCACCAGTTTCCGGCATGAAAAACTCGGCATTCGCCGTAAATTTCAGAGTTTCCGGAATTCTGATATAAAATCAAATCGTGATCTGGCGAATTTATGTTTCTCGGAAACTGCGAAACTGACGGATCGAGAAACCGGGGAAATTGATCCTCGGAGCCGGTCGCTGAGGCTGACCTCCGCCTGCAATCTCAATCCGCCAAACCCTCTCCCACCAAACCCATGCCCAGCTCGGGCATCGCTGACCAGGCGAGGCAGAGCCGTGGGCGCCACCTAACCAAACCTTCACCATGACCCCAAAGTTCCACCCTGGCCGCGTGGTCGCAACACGCGACGCACTGCACGTTCTCGACCGATTCAACGTCGCCGCGCTTGAGCTGCTCGGACGCCACCTTTCGGGTGACTGGGGCGACCTGTGCAGCGAGGACAAGGCGGCCAACGATGCCGCCCTCGAAAGCGGTCAGGCCCGCCTGCTCTCGGCCTACACGCTGCGCCGAACTGCATATGGCGTTGAAGAGACCGACCGACTTTGGGTCATCACTGAATGGGATCGCAGCGTGACCACGATCCTCCGCCCGAGCGAGTACTGACCCCCGTCGCCAATGCGATACCGCCCACCCGCTGACTGCGGCCCTAGGGCACCCACTTCCCCAACCTCTCAGCCGACCCAGTTGTCGCATCGCGTCCAGCGAGGCGGAGCTCTGGGCGACTGGCTTCAAACACCCCTTGAGGGATAGCCATGGCAAGACTCGTCTCTGCTTGGCTGGTGGCGCCACCGAAGTTCGCCACCGGCTCCTTAACCCTGTCCGAGCGTTCCATCGCCGCTATGCGCGCGATTCGTGCCAACCCGCTTCACCTGCTGTCGGCGCATGAGGTGTGCGCGCTTGATGACCCGGAGAACGTCCGCGCACTGGCAGCCGGCGGGAGCGGCCGCATCGAGTCGCTAATCGTCTTTGCGAGCGTGGTCGGACCCAATGTGCGGTTCGCCAAGTTCGCGGTCGTTACGGACACCAAGGTTTCGGAAACCACGGTCTGCCGTCCCTCGGAGCTGGCGCCATGACCACCACCCAGGTCTACGTGTCTGGCATCCGCGCTGAAGGTGAGTTGCAGTATCAGGCACGCAGCGGCAGCAGCACACGCTGGAGCCCCCTGCACCTTCCACAAAGCCCGCTCGATCGCGCCTGCGGCGTTCACGCAATCGGCATTGCTGTCGCAATCGTGACCCGTGCGCCACGTGCATTGCTTGAGAACCTGGCAGAGGCGAGCCGCGGTCCTTGGCGTGCTTTCTGGGAGCAGGCGCGCGTTCTGTACTTCGAGGGCTCCACAGCAAAGGACCTACAGCGGTGCGCAGCCACGCTGGACAACGTGTCCACCCGCGTGGTGCGAACGGAGTCACCGGAGAAGCTCTACCGAGTCTGCTTGGCGGCCATTGAGGTAGGCGGTGTGCCGCTGCTCGACCTTGACGGCCCAACGATTGCTCATTGGACGGTCGTACTGGGCACTGAATCCCGAGATGGCAAACCAAGCGCGCTGCTTGCACTCGATCCCTCCGTTGGCGCGCCGTGGGCTGCTTTCACCAACGCGCGATTCGACCTGACCCGTGGCCGCAAACCGGCGCGCGGCAAGCCCTTGCACAGCTATCGAGACACAGACGGGCGGGTCAAGCACGCGCGGTGCAACAGCGTCTTGCTGGTGATGCCAAAGCAGCAACCGCCTTGAGCAAGGCCCGAACTGATCGCCCGCGCCACCGAACACCGATTTCACCCTTGAGGTATCCATGACCACTTCACTGCTGCCAAGTTCTGGCTCTGCAACCCGGCCCACCCCAGAGCCTCCGCGCAAAAGCCGCCGACTCCGTTCGGCTTCCCGTGAGGCATATGCGCGCGATCTCGCGCTCTTCGAGCGGTTCGGCGGCAAGCTGCCGTGCCAGCCCTCCGACATCGCAGCATTCATCGACAAGCTGCGCACGCGCGTTTCGCCCCGGACCATCTACCGACGGGTGCACGCGCTCCAAACGCTTTGCCGCCTTGAGGGCTACCCAAGCCCCATCGACGCTGACATCCGCGTCAAGCTCCGCTGGCTACAGCAGGGAAAAATCCCGCCGAAGGGTGGTCGTCAGCAAGCGCCTTCCAGCACGGGGCGCGCGCCATCACGCAGCGCCAAGCCCATGACCCGCCAGCTGCTGGAGCGAGTTCTCGACGCTGTGTTGCGCACGAGCCTTGATCGGCGCGACGAGGCGCTGCTGCTGCTCGGCTTCATGGCCGCGCTGAAGCGCGCTCAGCTCGTGGCGCTCAATGTTGCCGACTGCACCTTCACCGCCGACGCGCTAATCATCCGTGTGCCCGGTGACCCGGAAGCGGCTGATGAGAAGAGCCGCCGCCCGCGCAACGTGGCAGTGCCCAAGACCGATGGAATGCTGTGCGCTGCTTCCTCGGTCCGGCGGTTGATCGACCACTTGGCGCTGCAGCCAGACCAGCCTCTGTTCTGCTCGTTCACGCGCGGCGGTGATCCGACTCACCGTCGGCTTGGCGCGGCTTTCGTTGCCAGCGTGGTCAAGCGCCGGCTCTCCGTGGTCGGCATCGACCCCAAGGGCTACTCGGCGGAATCCTTGCGCGTCGGCCGTTTGGCCGAACTCGGAAAGGGGCGGCTATGAACAAGCACCCTGTGTTGGTCTTGGGCGCAGCGGTCAGCCCGGTTGTCGGTCCCGACCGCGAAGTGCTTGTCGCCATCGAAGTTGATCCTGTCCTCATGCGCCGTGCACGCGAGCTACGGCGTGCCTGCAGGCATTACATGTTGGACACCGTCGAGTCCCCACTGTTCGGAGAGGTGGTCTATGTGGACACCGAGCCAGGCTCGCCGCTGGCTGGAATGGGCGACATCCACTGGACTTGGGAGGCGGGAGCCGACTGGCACCGATGGCGCATCGGCGGCTTCTGGGGGCCTGACGGTGACCAGGACTTTGTGACCCTGGCAACCACGGACTTTGTGACGGTGGAGCTGCTTCAACGGCTCGTGAGGTCCAAGCGCCCCTACCTGTACTCGGGGCGTGGCACCGACCCGGAACTGGACATCGTGGACCAAAACGCCGAAGGCTGGCGCCGGTTCGCCGAGCTCAACTTCGCGTTGCCGCCCTGGGGTTGGCTTGGGCCTGGGTGATTGCTAGGGCGGCTTGCTCGGTCAGCTGGGGGTCGAACAGCACCCGAACGTCAACCCGCAGTGCGTCCGCGATGCGCTGGATGCTGCCGACGGTGACGTTGCGGCGATTGCGCTCGGTGCTGCTGATGTAGGTCCGGTCGAGGTCTGCCAGGTCGGCCAGCGCTTCTTGCGATAGCTCACGCGCCTTGCGGATGAGCTTGACGTTGGTGGCGAACAGCAGCTGCAGCCGCCCGTCATCGGTTGACGACGCTTGCGAGCCCCGGTTGCGGGGACTGAGTTTCCTCGCCGGCTTGGCGGCGGGAACAGCCTTCGTTTTCTTGTTCTTGATTGCGGGTTTCACACCCGCGACTCTTCTTTCTTGATGTCTATAAGGCCACGGACTATGAGTCACGTATGCTTTTCTTGCAGTTCGCGCGTTCAGCGCGATTCCACCGCCCAGCAGGGTCCTTCACGCGCCATCAGGTGCTTTTTCAGGGAGATGTATGTGACTCATAGTCACCAACGATGGATCGGACTGATCGCTGTCTTGATCGGCCTGACGGGATGCAGTCAGAAGCCGCCAGGCTGCGCCGACGCCGAAGTCCAAAGCACGATGCGGGAAATGCTGGTTCAGCCGATACCCAGCGCCTTTCCCGGCATTGATGCTTCCGAAATTGCCGAGCTTGCGAAGGAAGTGAAGCTCGTTCTGACGAACGTGGTTTCGGAGGGCTACCAGGCCGATGCCAAGAAACAGATGTGCCGTGCAACGTTAGAGATCCAGCACCCTGACGGCAAGAAGATCACACCAGAGGTGGTCTACGCGACGCAGATGACGGTGGACAAGCCCGGCAGCTTCATGTTGACCGTCGAGAACGCAGACGCGCTCCGGGTAGTCGCCACATCGAGCCTGCCCTTCATCATCCACGCCCGCCGATGGACCGGGAAATGGGCGGGAGACTTGGTCTGCTCAGCGAGCAGCAAATCAAGTGCTCCCGATGCTGGGGCCTTCACTGAGCGCATCACGGCAAACATGAATGCCGGGAAGGTCAATGTCGAACTGTCCGGGCGAGAGGGCATCACGCTGTTGACTGGGAGCATCGAAATCCTGGAGCCGGTCGTGCAGCTCAGCAGCGAGGGCAGAGATGCGCAGCCGGCGCACACCAGTCTTCGGCTGGGTATGAAGCCACAGGGGGCACTGCTTTCTGGAACCGCCGAGTACGTGGACAAGCGATGGGAAACCATCGGCCAAGTCATCCGGCGCTGTACGGTCTCCATGACAAAGGATGGATCGTCAGCAGGCGTCGCAGCAGCACCGCCTAGCGATCAGAAGGGCTGGCCCGGCACCTACACCGGTGAGGGTGATGGCGAAGTCACCTTGGAGGTCAAGCAGCCTGGATCGGACAACCGATTCCCGGTCTCGCTGTCAACGAACACCGCCAAGACCGGCGGTGGTTGTGGCGGAGCAGTACAGGGCTTCGCAACCGAGGCCGGCAATGAGCTGCGCATCGTGGCCGAAGCCGATGGTCAGCGATGTGAGGCCGTCGCCAAGCGCAGCGGCAGCGGCGTCGAGCTGGAGGAGGGGGCGGGCTGCAACTACTTCCACGGCGCTGCATGCGGCTTCTCAGCAACCTTGATTCGCAAGCCTTGAACACCTCACCAACCTCACATAGGAAGACGACTGAAATGCAAACCCAAAGCAACACTCCGGATGCCATGGAACCGCCGAGCACTTGGCACGTTGAAGTACGCGGCGAACGCAAGGGGCCGATGAGTGCCAGTCAGGTCAGAGGGCTGGTGCAGTCAGGTCAGCTGACCCGAGACTCGCTGGCCTGGCAACCTGGCGCGGCTGATTGGCAGCCTCTGCACAGCGTGCCGGCATTCGCGCAAGAGTTTCACGCGGTGCCTCCGCCCCTGTCAGGCAAAGCGATTCCGAACGGAATCGTGTGGACCCTGGCCTTCGCGCCACTGATCGGCCAGTTCATTGGAGGTCTGTTTGCCTACTCGGTAAAGGCGCATCCCGACAGCTTTTGGTGGATCACGCTGCTGCTGAACATCGGCCTGTCGCTCTCTGACGAGAAGAAGCTCAAGGCCGCGGGCCACGACACCAAGCAGATGGGCAGTGCGTGGATCGTGCCGGTCTACCTGTACAAGCGAGCCACGATCCTCAAGCAGCCGCTCTCGTACTTCATCGCTTGGTGCGTTTGCTTTGTGCTGAGCCTCGTGCTCTAACAAACGGGGCAGGCTGGGCCTGCTCGCTTCAACATCACGGCGCGGTTCGCTGACAAGGCGGCCGCGCCGCTTTCATTGCGGAGATCAAGATGAAGATTCAGATCGTTGTGGCCGACATCACGACCCTGGAAGTGGACGCCATCGTGAACGCGGCGAACAACTCGCTTCTGGGTGGTGGCGGGGTGGACGGCGCAATCCATCGAGCGGCTGGGCCGCAGCTGCGAGAGGCCTGCATTCCGCTTCGCGGCTGCGCCACGGGACAGGCCAAGATCACTGCTGGCTTCGCGCTGCCTGCCAAATGGGTAATCCACACAGTGGGTCCAGTTTGGCGTGACGGCACCTGCGGCGAGCCTGAGCTCTTGGCGAGCTGCTATCGGAACTCGCTTGACCTTGCGCTTGAGGCCGGCTGCAGCACGGTTGCCTTTCCTGCCATCAGCACGGGTGCCTTCGGGTATCCGAAGCAGCTAGCTGCAGAAGTTGCCGCCAGCACTACGCTGACTTGGCTGCAGGCCCATCCAGATGCGGGCCTTGCGGTCTGGTTCTGCTTCAGGACAGAGGGTGATGCCGAGACCTTTGCAAGCGCCATTCGGCGTTCGGAGGAAGCGCCATGAGTACGGGTGCGTTCCCATCCGACCGTGGCAGCCCGCTCGCAGCTGGCATGCCGAACAAGCGCGTGCGTGTGTACCTGGACGATGAACGACCGACGCCCGACGGATGGGTGTCTGCCAGGTGGCCGGATGAAGTGATTCGGCTGCTGGAGACCGGCGACGTGGCCGAGGTAAGCCTTGACCATGACCTTGGTGATGACGAACGAGGTACGGGCTACGACGTCATTCTGTGGATCGAAGAAGCTGTCGTTCTCAGGGGGTTCAGGCCACCGTTGATCCACGTGCATTCGGCCAACGCTGCGGCTCGGTCGCGGATGCTGGCAGGCATCGACGCCATTGAAAGGGCCGCTGCAGAACTTGCAAGGGCCTCCGCAAGCCCAGGAGACGTTTCATGACCGAGCCATCACTTGAAGACCGGCTGGCGACCGCAGCAAGCTGGATTAGAGAGGCAGACGGCATCCTTATCGCCGCAGGGGCGGGGATGGGCGTCGATTCCGGCCTACCTGACTTCAGAGGTCAGGAGGGATTCTGGAAGGCCTATCCGGCGCTCAAGGCCGCACGCATCAACTTTCAGGAGATCGCCAATCCGCGTGCCTTCCGCAATCAGCCAGAACTGGCCTGGGGCTTCTACGGACATCGGCTCGACCTCTACCGCAACACGCAACCGCATGAGGGCTTTCAGATCATCCGCCGCTGGGCAGCGTCAAAGCCGCACGGCTGCCGCGTCTTCACCAGCAATGTGGACGGCCAGTTCCAAAGGGCTGGCTTTCCCGACGAGGACGTTTACGAGTGCCACGGCTCGATCCACTGGCTTCAGTGCTCGCCCCCATGCAGGGCAACAGTAATCCCGGCCGACGACCTGGAGGTCAAGGTTGACGCAGTGACTGGTCGGTGGGTTGGCCCGCTACCAACGTGCGGTCGCTGCGGCGCTCTGCTCCGACCTGCCGTACTCATGTTCAACGACTTCTTGTGGGAGTCGAAGCTCTTCAAGCAAAAGCTGCCGCCCTTGCAGGCTTGGTTGAAGCAGGTGCAGCGCCTGGTCGTGATCGAAATCGGCGCAGGCCTGGAGATTCCGTCTGTACGGGTCTTTGCGGAAACTGCTGCAGCGGCCGGTAGGCTGGTGCGAATCAACCTGCGTGATGCAGAGGTCGCGGCAGACAACGCCGTTGGAATCGACCTGGCGGCATTGCCGGCCCTGGCGTTCCTAGACAAGCGGTCGGTCGGCTAGCCCATCGCTCAGAAACCGACTACCCCTAGCCAGACTGGGGTTGCAAAACGGCGGCTCTGCCGATGCCATCGGCGAGGGGCTTTGAGCCACCGGCAGGGGGGCTAGACGCTTCGGCAAAAGCATCAGCCAACGCGACATCATGCGCAGAGTTACCCCATGCAAAGTGCATGGGGTAACTCTCGCCGCGATGGAACCGGTACTGCGTTCGTGGCTCACAGTGCTTTGCGAGCCTAACCCTGCCGGTGACAGGGGCGACCGCCAGGTTCGACCCCTGGCGCTCGGATTTCAGTCGTCCTCATCGTCCTCGTCGTCCAGATGCGAACGCAGTTCTTCATGTGCCTGGCGAGACTTGGTCTGGTTGCGCTCTTTGCGCTCAAGGTACAGCTGCTCTGCATAGGACGTTTGGCGCGAGAGCGGGTCAAACGCCTCCTCGGGGAACAGACCAGTGGCCTTGACCACAGCGGTCACTGCTTCGGCATACGTGCTTGAGTTCCACCAATCGACGCGGCAGCGAGCGAGAGCCCGGCGCATGGTCTCGCGCTCTGTCTTGCTGAGCAACTTCAGCGCAGCTTGAAGACCACGGTCCTTCGCGAGTTCGAGCGTCACCTTGTGCAAGGTGCTTTCCAGCTCGAATTCTGCCTCTGCGTAGCTGTAGATGTGCAGCCCCGCAAAGGGCTGCCTAAGGTCGCCCAGTCGGTGGAGCGGCACTGGGTTGTGGCTGGCACGCTGGCGGTCTTCAATGCGCAAACGCTTGATCCCTTGGTCCACCTTGTCCTTCACCATCTTCAGCGTCACGTCGGGGCGCGATGCAAAGGCGGCCAAGAACTGTGCGCGCTTGTCATAAGCGCAGACGTGGTGGTCAGACCTGGGCGACGCGATGTACATCGTCTCCAGAACGCCTTGATTGCCGAACGTCTTGCCCCAAGCCGCAGCTGATTGCTTGTCCTCAACTTCCATCGCCACTTCGGAGATGTGGACCGGGAAGTCGAGGCTGGTGTGAACTTCTTGAATGCATGCATTGCCGAGAAGGCGCTGCGCGGCCGTACCCAGGAGCTCGCCTGCGAGGTTTCGGAGGCGTTTGCGGCCCTCCTTGTCTAGGCGGGATGGGATGTACTCCCAGGTCATGCGCCAGTCGGTTCGGTCTGGGCGCGTGGGATTCAGTGCGACAAGGAGGTCGAACTCGTTGTAGCGATTGGTCTGGCTGTCATGCAGCGGGATGCGGAAGCGGTCGCGGTACCCCTTGCCTTGGCTGGAGATGCGCTTCGCTCGCCCGCTGGCGACGAGATCGTTGAGCACTTCAACGACCGCATCGGCGATGTCGCCGTCCACGTCTGCCTTGTGAAAGACGAGCTTCAACTTGTCGGCGAATGCCTTGGCGTACTTTGGGAGTTTCATGGTCTGTTTCCTGAAGAAGCGATGGCTGCGGCAGCCTTCCGTGTTGGAGCTCACCCTCGTCAGCTATCGGTATGTCTGAGATCAATGGCTGTAGCTAGGTCTGCTGGATCAACATCTCTGCTTGCCACTGCGTGGTTAACGTCGCGAACAGTCGGTCCTGGTGATGCGTGCCGGCCCCTGCTTTTTCACGAGGTTTTTCGACAGTCGATGAGCCGTCGTCCTCGCGTCCCGAGGCGGCCCCTTTTCCGATCCGGCACTTGCATGTGCTCGGTTTCAGCGTGAGGTCCATGAATCCGGCACTTGCATTTGCTGAGCCGGATTCGTCGGATTGCGCCAAAGTTGTGGGCTGCCTGACGAGTTCCCGCGTTGGTGTCCGCAGCGGTCCAGCGAAATTACTGGGCAGCCTTGGAATCCTTCCGCGCCTGTTGCCAGGCCAGCAGTTCGGCCCTTGCGTAGCGCACGGAGCGTTTGCCAACTTGCATCGGCTGCACGAAGCCCGGCTCCTTGCGCAGTTCGTAGAGCGATGCGCGGCTAATACCCAAGAGCGCGGCAGCCTCCTTCGCGTCGAGGCCGCGCTCAGGGTCACCTGGTGTACCCGGTTCCATCGCCGCCTTGGTGCGATCAGCCAGCAGCTTCTTCACGTCATGCATCAACTCGGTGAGCGCGTCGAGCTTGGCCGCCAGCATTGCGATCTGCAGGTCTTGCATCGCAACACTCGGCGGCTCCCCGGCCGAGGCGTCAGCGGTCGTAGCGGCGGGCAAGGCAATCGCTTGTGGGGATTCAACTTGGAGGTGCGATTGCGCGACCACAACGTGATTCACCGCCTTGGCTAGCGGCTCGGCAGTCGGACGAGCGGGCGTTTCAGGGCGAGCCGTAGGCGGCTCAACTTTCATGTCAGCCAGCGGCGTTGAGGCGCTTTGCTGGCTGATGACCTTCTTGCGCTTGATGCGGCGAAGCCTCTTTGGGCGCGTGGGGGCGACGGGGGGCGCTGGATTCCGAGGCGGCAGTTGCTGAGTCTTGATCGAAGTCGAAATCGTGTGGGCGGTCATGGTGAAGTCCAACTTGAATGCACGGCGCAGCCACGAGAAGTTCAGCGCATTGCGGCCATGCCCACAGCAATTACCGGAATGCACTTCGTTGTCATTAAAGTGGACAAAAAGTGGACAAAATGTCCAGACTTCAGCATCTGCAATCAAAGCGCGAGGGGGAGTGCATGACAAGGCTGGATCTGGCTCTGCCGCTCGCCGCCGATCAGGCGTTGCTCCACATCGCAACCGGTACAAGTCGGTTCGTCCGCTCTGTCCGGGGGCGTTCTCAGCTTCAGATGGCAAGAGATTGGCTCGCGCTGGGTGGCGACGGAGTGGTGCCCACTCGCAACAAAGCGAACCGTGATCGCCTTACCTTGCTGCGCCAAGCCATGAGTGACCAGCTCGGGGGCATTGATGGCTATGAGTTGGCAGGCTGGGCGTGGTTCTGGTTAGCCAAAAGCAGTTGCCCTTCCGCCATTCATCCGGCGTGTGACGAGAACTGGGGCAAGTTCTTGGCCGAGAGGTCGTCGAGTACCCAAAGGGCCACAGTGACTGGCCCAATTGACGCCAAGAATCCGGGCGTTCCGCGGCAGCGGTACGAGCTGGAAAACCTCGTGCGTGGCAAGTTTGACCTTGCGCGCGCGATGCTCCTGGGGAACCGTGGTCAGCTGACACCCCCGCAGGTCAGGCGACAGGCAAGGGTTGAATGGCGCTCTACCGGGCTGGAGCCGGAGATCAGGTTGGCGTTGCAGAAACTGGCGAAGTCGCGCCCCGATGTATTGACAGACGGCAGCCTAGGCAAGCCGTACCGCTGCGAGGTACTGGACAGATTCGACTTGTTCGTGGCTCTATGCAAGGTTCATGCGCCATTGGAGGATTCGCGGTACTCCGGTGCCACGCTTCTGAAATGCCTTCAGACCCTCGTTGCCACTCGGCGCGGTCGAAGGCCCAGCTCTCATCCTTTCGAGGCGCCCTTGGCAAAAGCGCTCTTGGGCTACGTTGCGGCGGCAAAGTCTGATCAGGACTGGCTAAACCGTGTTTACTTTCCCCGCCGCTGACCGCCTTCTTACAGGAGCGGTGCGCAGCACGCCGTCGAGCTTCTGCAGCGCCTCCAGCTTCTCTTTCGCATAGTCGTAGGCGTCGTAGTGCCGCGCCTGCACGCCCGATAGGCCATGCGATTGCAGCTGTCCTCGGACCTCCTTGGACACTCCAGCGGCAGCCAGTGCCGTTTCAACGCCGGATCGAACGCGCTTCAGCTGGAAGTTCGGAATCGCCGTTGCGATGTCCCGAGCCCAACCGCTCAAGGTGGCTGCGCTCACGTGTGTTTCGCCGCCGTCAGTCGAAAGAGCGAACTCGCCGGTCTTCGATAGCCCGCCAAGCTCCTTTCGTGCTCGTGGGGTAAGCGGCAACACATGAGTCCTTGGGCCTTGGCCGGGGCGACCTTTCGCGTCAAAGATGGTGATTGCGGAGGCCGACACATCGGCACGCTTGAGCTTCGCCAGTTGTTCGATCCGCTGCCCACCGGTCAACAGATGGAGCCGAAGTGCGACGCCCGCGAAGCCTGGTACGCGGTCCAACAGCGTCCAATACTGGCGTAGCTCGTCCAAGCTCAGGGGCCGCTTGTCGGCGCGGTCATGCTCTGCGCTGCGCTTGGTCAGGGCGGCGGGGTTCGAGGTGACGCGAAAGTCTTTGAACCTGACCGGGATGGACGGCAGCGAGTTGACGTCAAGGGCGCATTGGTATGCCGCGCGCAAGTAGGCCCGCAACTTGTTTGCTGTTCGCCCCTTGTTGTCTTCGATGAGCTTGCGCAGTGCGTCCGTCACCTGTTCGGAAGTTACCAATGCAGCCGACGTAGCAGCCAACTTCGGCCAAGCTTCCTTGATGTGCAGATTGAAGATCGAGCGCGCATCGGCGTGGGAGCGGCGCTCTTGCGCTTGCAGGTGATCGCAGTAGGCATCGAGGAGCTTTGCCAAGGTCTGCTCGGCTTGATCCCGCTCTTTGGCCTTTCGGTCGGCGTGCGTCCGCTTGATCTTCTCGGCGTGCTCTCGGTAGCCGCCGACCGGCTTGGTCTGGTGCTGGATCAGCGCCTTGGAGCGGCAAGCTTCAGCGGCTGCCGCGATTGAATAGCCCCGGGTCGTCGGAGCAAGCGACTTGGGTGAGGCGCTCGGGTCATACGGGCCAATGGCTACCCGGTCGGTTTTGCCGTCGTGCGTGTATCGCCAGTAGAGCTGGGTGGCCCCAGTGTTCAGCAAGCGGGCTTGTAGTGCTCCACCTTGTTCAATTTTCCGCAGCGTAACGAAGGCACCTGGTGTCAGGGTGCGAAGCCGTTCAGCCATGCTGCGCGGCGCGTCTTCAGAAGTTGCTTTTGCCATTCCTTGCCGGTGCCATGGGGCCCCGTCTCCTTGTCCGTTTGTGAGCTGGTGCCAGTTTGGTGCCAGTCTTGGTGCCAATGCCGTTGGCCGCTCACGGACTATTCTGGAGAATAAATACAGCTACTTCAATGGCTTAGAGTGTGAATCTGGATCGCGGAAATCCAGCAATGTCTTGAAAAATCGGACTCTTAATCCGTTGGTCGTAGGTTCGAATCCTACAGGGCCCACCAAATTCTTCAGTCCAATCAACAGCTTGGCTGAACTCCAGAAAACCCGCTTCGGCGGGTTTTCGCATTTCCGGGCTTTGTTGGTGGGTCACCCGCTTCGAAGGGCGGCGGCTTGGGGCTGCCCAGGTCGCCAATGCGCTTCGAACTTCTTGAACGCACAACCCTTGGCTCGGCGCCAGTTGGGCATCGCAGGGCGAAGGGCGGGCCGTGAAACCGCGCACTCCGCAGGCCACCACCGGCAAGAGAAACAGGAAATTGGCCAACGCCAGCCTTCATCCCGTGGGGTGCCCGGTGCCCACAGTGAGCGCCCCAGTTTGCGCTCAAGCGCTCAGGCGTCTGAGCTTGGCGAATGCGAGGTGCTGGATCTGAAGCTGATGGGCGATGCGCATGGGCAGGATCGCTGGAAGGATCTCATCCAGCGGCGATTCGGCCATCGGGCAGGCGGCGCTGGTCAGGTTCATGTGCAGGTGCAAGCCTTGGCGCTGAAGCTCAGCAACGCCGCAGGGCCTGGATTTCACGCTGGGCTCCGGCTCCACGGTGGCACGCGGGCGCTGCATACCTTTCTGGCTCAGGTCGGCTGCGGCTGTTTGCGCAGGATCGGCTTCGCCTGGGGCGGGCTTCATGCCAGGAGCAAGGCGTGGTTGTCCGGCACCATGGCTTGCGGCCAGGCAAGCATGCGTGCGCCGCCCGCCTGCCAGCGCGCCACGCCGCGGCCCGCCACGATGAGGATCGCCTGCCCGGCGCCTGTTGCCTGGTTCTGCAGCGCGCAGGGCTCGGTGAGTTCGGCGATGCGTGTCCAGCGCGTCGGCGCATCGGGGTGCCAGAGCAGGCCCAGCCCCGCTTTCTGCGCGCTGAGCACGAAGCCGCCCCCCGGCGCCGCGCACAGGTCGCCCGCGTAGCCAAGGCCTGGGCCGCCGGCTACGGGCAGTTGCAGATGATCGTCTTCCAGCACGGCCAGCAGCGGTGCATCCGCGCGCTGCGCGGCGTCGGCGTGTTCGGCCTGCAGGGCCACGCCAAGGCGGCGGCCATCCAGCGACCAAGCCAAGTGGCGCAGGCTGATGTGTGCATCGGGCAGGGTCCAGCGGCGCTGCTCCCTTCCGGTCTCCGGTTCGAGCCGCAGCAGTGCCGAGGCGATGGGTCCCGCGCGCTTGCGGCCGTCTGCGCTACGCGGCAAGCCGCCCAGGGCGATCAGCAAACGGCCGTCGGGCTGCACGACCAATTGGTGGGCATCGCGACCGTCCAGCGCCCAGCGCGCGCGCAGCACCAGGGTATCCGGGTCGCGTAGGGCCAGATGCGCGCTGTCGTCGCGGGGGTCGGTCTCGGTGGCGAACAGGCCCGCCGCGTGCGGCAGCACATGGCCGTTGAAGGTCCAGGGGCCATCCTGGCGTGCCCAGCGGGCTCGGCCATCGGCAGCGACGTGCAGCAGCCAGTCGCCAGCACGCGCGGCCACGGCATAAAAGCCGCCTCGGCCGTCGCTGCTCAGGCCATGCGCGCGGCCGGGCAAGCCCCAAGTTCCAAGGACTTGCATGCGCTGGGCGTCCCAGTCCAGGCGAAGCAGACCGACTTCATCGCGCCCATCGGGGCGACGCCAAGCCAGGGCGAGGGTTTGTGCAGCCCAGTCGGCGGCGGGGTCGGGCGTGCGCTCGCCTGCCGTGGCCCAGGCGGGCAGGGCACTGGCTGCCAGCAGCAGGAATCGTCTTTGCATCAAGGAGAGCCAAGCGCCATGGCGCGGGTGTGACTCAGGTCTTGTTCAGTGCCCACTGCAACTGCACTGGCAGCAGCCACTCCGAGTCCCGTCTCGCAGGGCAGGGGCCCCAATGGTGCGCTGAACGCGGATGCGCCAGCTCTCGGGACCGGCTTCCATCACCTGCCAGTCGAAGCTCCCAGGGCGTTGCAAAAGGAACTCCGCCAGCAGGCCGCGCGGTTCATGGTCGTTGACGAGTTCAAAGCTCTCGCCGGTGGCCAGCGCGTCAAAGCACTGAAAGGCCAGCTGATGGCGCTGGGGTGGAGCGAGCGGGCGGAGGTCGAAGCGAGGGGTTTGCATGGTCGGCGCGAGCCTAGCCGCGCCGTCCCATCTGCACCATGAACTGGATCAACTCCGCCGCAGCCTGCTCTTCAGGCGGCGGGCCCGAGGTCGAACACCAGCAGCTCAGCCCGTTCACCTTGCTCGATATGCAGTTCGCGATCCTGCGGCTCGGCTTCGAACTGCATGGCATCGCCCGCCTCCAGCCACTCGCCCTGCACCCGTGCGCGGCCGCGCGCCAGGTGCACGTAGCAGTGCCGGCCGGCTGGGATGGTCTGGCGGGCACTTTGCTCGCCGTCGAATCGGCCCGCGTACAGGCGGGCATCGCTGTTCACGTAGGCGAGGCCGCCTTCCGGCGCCGCCAGCAGGGCCAGGCGCCCGTCCACGGCCGCGGGTTCGATCTGCCGCTGCTCGTAGCCAGGGGCTCCGCCACGGCTGCGCGGAAGCAGCCAGATCTGCAGCAAGTGCGTCGTCGTGTCGCCGCGGTTCATCTCGCTGTGCATCACACCGCTGCCGGCGCTCATGCGCTGGATTTCGCCTGGAAGAATCACACCGGCGTTGGCGGCACCGGCCTCGCCATTGCCCATGGAGTCCTTGTGCCAGAGCGCGCCATCCAGCAAGTAGGTGACGATCTCCATGTCGCGATGGCCATGGGTGCCGAAGCCGCTGTGAGGCGCCACCCGGTCGTCGTTGAGGACGCGCAGCACGCCGAAGCCCATGCGCGAGGGCTCGTACCAGTCGGCGAAGGAGAAGCTGTGGCGGGCCTGCAGCCAGCCGTGGTCGGCGCCGCCGCGTTGCGAAGCTCGAAACAGGGTGCTCATCGAGGGGTCTCCTAGGGAATGCCCTCACTCTAGAGGGGCCATGCGGTCACGTGGGCGAGGCAGTATGTCGGCTGCGTTCAACCTGATTGAAGGTCCCCATGCATCTTGCCGACCGCCGCAGCGTGCTCACGCCGGATGCCCTGGCGCTGGTGGACGCCATAGCGCGCACCGGAAGCTTTGCCGGCGCCGCGCGCGAACTGGGCAAGGTGCCCTCGGCGCTCACCTACTCCGTGCGCCAACTCGAAGAGCAGTTGGACGTGCTGCTCTTCGACCGCAGCGCTCGCCATGCCGTGCTGACCGCCGCGGGCCAAGAGCTGCTGATGGAAGGGCGACGCCTGCTGCTGGAGATCGACGCCGTGACCAACCGGGTCAAGCGCATCGCCACCGGCTGGGAGTCGGAGCTGACCATTGCGGTGGACGACGCCATCGCCCGGCCAGCGCTCTTCGACCTCATCGAGGCGTTTCAATCGCAGCGCTTGGAAGGTGACGAAGGCCCACAGCCCAAGGGCCCTCCCACACGTTTGCGCTTTCGCACCGAGGTGATGTCCGGCACCTGGGAGGCCTTGGTTTCCGGGCAGGCCGACCTGGCCATCGGCACCAACTCGCAGCCACCCGGATCCAGCGTGGCCTGCGAGGTGCTGGGCGAGCAGGCCTGGCTCTTCGTCGTGGCCCCCAGCCACCCGCTGGCCGCGCTGCCGGAACCGCTGACGGCAGCGCAGATTGCAGAGCACCGCATCATCACCGTGGCCGATACCGCCCGCACCCTCACCCCGCTCACCGTGGGCGTCATGCCGGGCCAGGACGTGCTCACGCTGCCCTCGCTAGGCGCCAAGCGCACCGCACAGTTGCGCGGCCTGGGCTGCGGCTGGCTGCCCGAGCCCATGGTGCGCGACGCCATCGCGGCCGGGCAGCTCGTTGCCAAGGAAACCTACGACACGCGCCGCGTCACCCTGCACTACGCCTGGCGCAGCGCCGGTTCGCCGCCGGCCAAGGCCCTGTCCTGGTGGCTGCAGCAGCTCAAGAGCGACGCCACGCGCCGGGCCCTGCTGGCGCAGCATGGCGCCTGCTGATCGGGTGGCTGACTGCCCTTGGCCTATCGCGGTCGTTTTGCGCCTTCGCCCACCGGCCCTCTGCACGCGGGTTCGGTGGTGGCGGCGCTCGCCTCCTGGCTCGATGCCCGCTGGCACGGTGGGCGCTGGCTGGTGCGCATCGAGGACGTCGACGGCCCGCGTTGCCCGGCCGGCACCGACCGGTTGATCCTTCAGCAACTGGCCGCGCTGGGCCTGCAGGCCGACGAACCGGTGCAGTGGCAGTCGCAGCGCAGCGTGCTCTACGAAGCCGCCTTGCAGCGCCTGATGGCGCGGGGTCTGGCCTACCCCTGCGCCTGCACCCGGGCCGAGCTGGCGGCTGCGCATGGCCCGCGTGCCCGTCACGGCGAGCTCGTCTACCCTGGCACCTGCCGGCCCGAAAAGCCTGGCCCGGCGGGCATGCGTACCCCCAGCGGTCGGCCCGCCCGCGCCTGGCGCCTGCGCCTGCCCGATGACGCGCAGGTGCAGTGGCAGGACCGCCGCCTGGGCACTCAGCAGCAAGACGTGGCCCGGCAGGTCGGCGACTTCGTGCTGCGCCGCGCCGACGGCCTGTGGGCCTACCAATTGGCGGTGGTGGTGGACGATTTCGAGCAGGGCATCAGCGACGTGGTGCGCGGCGAGGATCTGGCCGACAACACCCCGCGCCAGATCCTGCTGCAACGCGCGCTGGGCGTTCCCACGCCGCGTTACCTGCACCTGCCACTGGTGCTTGCGCCGGATGGCAGCAAGCTCAGCAAGCAGAACGGCGCGCAGGCGATCGGCGAGCCTTTGAACGAACTGCGCGCGGCCGGTCGCACGCTGGGGCTCCCCGAGCTGCCTGCCCACACGGTTGCGGACTGGCTGGCCCGAGCCGTGCCCGCCTGGGGCGACACAATCCGCGCTTTTCCCAGGAGCGACCCCCATGCAAACCACCCCGAGCGGCCTGCAGTTTGAAGACACCACCCCCGGCACCGGCGCCACCGCGCAAGCCGGCCGCACCGTGCGCGTGCACTACACCGGCTGGCTGTGGAAGGACGGCGAAAAGGGTGCCAAGTTCGACAGCAGCAAGGACCGCGGCCAGCCCTTCCACTTCCACCTGGGCGGCGGCGAAGTCATCCGCGGCTGGGACGAAGGCGTGCAGGGCATGCAAGAAGGCGGCACCCGCGTGCTCATCATCCCGCCCGAGCTGGGCTATGGCGCGCGCGGCGCGGGCGGCGTGATTCCGCCGAATGCCACCCTGTGCTTTGAAGTGGATCTGCTGAAAGCGTGAATTCCACGCTGCTCGACCACCTCAACCCTGAGCAACTCGCCGCCGTCACGCTCGGCGACGAATCGGCGCTGATCCTGGCCGGCGCCGGCTCGGGCAAGACGCGCGTGCTGACCACGCGCATCGCCTGGTTGCTCAGCCAGGGTCGCGTCGGCCCCGGCGGCGTCATGGCGGTCACCTTCACCAACAAGGCGGCCAAGGAGATGCTGACGCGTCTGGCCGCCATGCTGCCCTACAACGTGCGCGGCATGTGGATCGGTACCTTCCACGGCCTGTGCCACCGCTTCCTGCGCAGCCACTGGAAGGCGGCGGGCCTGCCGCAAGGCTTCCAGATCCTCGACGTCAGCGACTCGGTGGCGGCGGTGAAGCGTGTCATCAAGGCCATGAACCTCGACGAGGAGCGCTACGTGCCCAAGGCCGTGGCGCACTTCATCGCGCATGCGAAGGAGCGCGCCGAGCGGCCGGGCGACATCGACCCACGCGACGCCCAGGAGCGCGTGCTGGTGGAGATCTACGCCGCCTACGAGGCCCAGTGCCAGCGCGAGGGCGTGGTGGATTTCGCCGAACTCATGCTGCGCACCTACGAGCTGATGCGCGACGACGCGGCCCTGCGCAGCCACTACCAGCAGCGCTTCCGGCATGTGCTGGTGGACGAGTTCCAAGACACCAACACCCTGCAGTACGCGTGGCTCAAGCTCTTCGCTGCGCCCCGCAGCAGTCAGGCGGTGATGGCCGTGGGCGACGACGACCAGAGCATCTACGCCTTCCGCGGCGCGGTGGTCGCCAACATGCACGCCTTCGAGCGCGACTACGGCGTGCGCCAGCTCATCAAGCTGGAAGAGAACTACCGCTCCTGCGGCCACATCCTGGATGCGGCCAACCACCTCATCGGCCACAACGAACGGCGCCTGGGCAAGACCCTGCGCACGGCGGCGGGGCAGGGCGAGATGCTGCGCGTGTTCGAGGCGCCGAGCGACTTCGAGGAAGCCCGCTGGGTGCTCGAAGAAGCCCACGCCCAGCACCGCGCCGGCACGCCGCGCGCGCAGCTGGCCGTGCTCTACCGCAGCAACGCGCAAAGCCGCGTCATCGAATCAGCACTGTTCAACGCCGGCGTGCCCTACCGCGTGTATGGCGGCCTGCGCTTCTTCGAGCGCGCCGAAATCAAGCACGCGCTGGCCTACCTGCGCTTGCTGGAGAACCCGAACGACGACACGAGTTTTCTTCGCGTCGTGAACTTCCCGGCGCGGGCCATCGGCGCGCGCAGCGTGGAGGCCTTGCAGGACGCGGCGCGCGCCAGCGGGCGCAGCCTGTGGCAGTCGGTGTCTGCCGTCACCGGCCGCGCCGGCGCCGCCCTGGCCGGCTTCGTGAAGCTGGTGGAGGACCTGCGCGCCGCCACCGAAGGGCAGACGCTCAAGCAGATCGTGGAGTGCGTCGTCGAAGGCTCCGGCCTGGCCGCGCATTACCGCAGCGACAAGGACGGCAGCGAACGCCTGGAGAACCTGGACGAACTGATCACCGCCGCCGAGAGCTTCGTCACCCAGGAAGGCTTCGGCCGCGACGCCGTGGCCCTGCCGGTGGACGAGCTTGGCCCCGGCCCGGGCCTCACGCCCGACCTGGAAACCGGCGAGATCATGTCGCCGCTGGCCGCCTTCCTCACCCACGCCAGCCTGGAGGCCGGCGAGCACCAGGCACAGGCCGGGCAGGACGCCGTGCAGCTCATGACCATCCACGCCGCCAAGGGCCTGGAGTTCGACGTCGTCTTCCTCACCGGGCTCGAAGAAGGCCTCTTCCCCAACGACCGCGCGCTGGAAGACCACGACGGCCTGGAGGAAGAACGCCGCCTGATGTACGTGGCCATCACCCGCGCTCGCAAGCAGCTAATGCTGAGCCTGGCGCAGACGCGCATGCTGCACGGCCAGACCCGCTACCACTTGCGCAGCCGCTTCCTCGATGAACTGCCCGAGGCCAGCCTGAAATGGCTGAGCCCGAAGCAGGGTGGCTTCGGCAGTGGCTTCCAGCAGCCCTACGCGAGCGCCTGGCAGCGCGGTGGCGGCAGCGCGCGTGCGGCGCAGCAGCCGGCCTGGTCCCACGCCGCGCCACCGCCTCCGCCGCCCCCACCGCGCAAGACCGAGCACGACAGCGGCCTGCGCGTCGGCCAGGCCGTGTTCCACAACAAGTTCGGCGAGGGTGCGGTGCTGGCCATCGAAGGCCAGGGCGCCGATGCCCGCGCCCACATCCAGTTCGGGCGCCACGGCAGCAAGTGGCTGGCGCTGGCCGTGGCCAAGCTCACGCCGATCTGAATCGGGCGGCGCGGACCTGCCGCTATCGTGTCGCCCAGGGAGGGGGAGATCACGATGAAGCGCTGGATCTGGGTAGGCTGCCTGTTGGGCAGCGGCATGTGGGGCGTGCGGGCGCAGGCGCCGGGGCCGTCGGTTCCGCCAGCTCCTTCCTTATGCACGCGACTGGCGGCCGAGATGCGCGAGGCGCCGGCTTCGCATTGGGCCAGCAGTGACCCGCTGTCGCGCTGGGTGGTGCGGGCTGAAGGTGGGTCACCGTTCGCCGAAACCTTGAGCAGCGATCCAGTCTGGTTGGCCGAGTTGGGCCTTGAGTCGGATCGACGGCTCTCCGTGTCCCATCTTCGGCAGGCGCAACTGCACTTGATCGAGGAGGTGGGCGGCACCGCGAACTGCCAAGCCTTCGTCGCCCTCGCTCGGGCACAGGCGGGGCAGGTGCCGCGTCGCCTGGCCTTGCCCTTCGAGTTGGACCTGAAGAACTTGTGCACCACCCGCTCGGCGGATTTGGCCCTGGTGCTGGGTGAGCCCGCCTTCATGGTCGGCGGCGCGCCGTCCATGACCAGCCCCGAGCGTGAGTACCGGTTGGCCCCTTGGACGGGTGAAGCCTGGGGGTCGAGTTGCAGCCTGCGCTGGACGGAGCGCACCGCGATCCGGCCGGGGCAGCACTTCTGTGCGGAGGGCAAGGAGAAGCTATGCGCGGCAGGCCAAGCGCTGGCCTTGCGCCTGGCCAAGGCCTACGAGGCGGCGCCGGCGCCCAGGCAGAACCAGGGTTGGGCGCATTTCGCAGGTCCCCAAGTGCCCAGCAAGCCCATGCTCGACTTCATGCACAGCCTGTTCACCCTGCCTCCCGAGCCCGATTCGATCGGCGCAGACAACCCACCTTTCCCCTTGGTCGGCCCCACCGATGGCAACAGCCTGTCGCTCTTGAACTTCTCCAACGCCGACCTGCTTCGGGTGCCGGTGAAGCTTCAAGGTCGTTGGTGGCTGGCCCTGGTCGGGCGTGCTGGCATTGGCTGGCGCCAGACCGACGCCGTGCTTGTCTCACTCTTCGCACCGCCCGGCCGCATGGCCGACGCGGTGGCCTCCTACCAGTTCCTGGTGAAGACCACCGGCCTGCAGCGGGTCAGCGCCAGCGGCGACTAGCGCCGCGCGCCCTCACTTCAAACCGCGCCGCTCCAAGAGCGGCTGCAGATCGGGCTTCTGCCCGACCAGGCCTTCGAACAGCTGCATGGCCGGCACGCTGCCGCCGCGGGCGAAGAGGTGGCGCTTCAGGTGCTCGCCGGTCTTGCGGTCCAGGCCGCCGTGGGCGACGATCCAGCGCACCGTCTGCGCGTCCAGCACCTCGGCCCAGATGTAGCTGTAATAGCCCGCGCTATAGCCGCCCATGAAGTGGCTGAAGTAGGGCGTGCGGTATCGCGGTGGCACCAGGCCGGTGCCGTCGCTGAAGCCTTCCTCGCGCAGCACGCGCGCCTCATGGGCCATCAGGTCTTCGGGGATTGCGTCGGCCTTGAGCTGGTGCCAGCGCTGATCCAGCAGCGCCGCCGCCAGGTACTCGCTGGTGGCGAAGCCCTGGTTGAAGACGCGGGCGCCGAGCACCTTGTCCAGCAGGGCCTTGGGCATGGGCTCGCCCGTGCGATGGTGGCGCGCGTAGTGGGCGAACACCGAGGGCCAGGTCTGCCACATCTCGTAGACCTGGCTGGGGAACTCGACGAAGTCGCGCGGCACGGCGGTGCCGCTCTGGCTCGGGTAGCGCACGTCGGACAGCAGGGCGTGCAGGTTGTGCCCGAACTCATGGAACAGGGTGTTGGTCTCGTCCCAGCTCAGCAGCGTGGGCTCGCCCTCCTTGGGCTTGGCCACGTTGAGGTGCAGGCCCACCACCGGCTTCTGGCCCAGCAGATGGCTCTGGCTCACGTAGGCATTGGCCCAGGCGCCGCCGCGCTTGCTGGGGCGGGCGTACAGGTCGACGATGAGCAGGGCCTGGGTCTTGCCTGCGGGCGAGAGGACCTCCCAGGTCTGCACATCGGGGTGGTAGCGCGGCAGGTCGGGTCGGCGCTTGAACCTCAGGCCAAAGAGCCGGGTGGCGGAGTGGAAGACACCGTCCACCAGCACGCGCTCGGCTTCCAGGTAGGGGCGCAGCTGGCCGGCGTCGTAGCCATGCTCGGCGGCGCGCAGGCGCTCGGTGTAGAAGGCCCAGTCCCAGGCTTCGAGCTGGAAGCGCGGCTGGCCGGCGGCGTCCTGCTCGCGGTCGGCCAGTTGCTGCAGCGCGGCGGCTTCGCGCGCGGCGCGGGCCTGGGCGGCCGGGGCCAGGCGGCGTAGCAGGCCGTTCACCGTGGCCACGTCCTTCGCGGTCTGGTCGGCCAGTTGCAGATCGGCATGGGTGGCGTGGCCGAGCAACTGCGCACGCTCGGCGCGCAGCTGCAGTACCTTGCGCACCAGGCCCAGGGTGTCCTGCGGGCCGCCCTGGTTGCGCTGGATGCTGGCGCGGTGCAGGCGCTCGCGCGTGGGCCGGTGCGCCAGGCGCTCCAGCAGAGGCTGGCCGGTGGTGTTGAGCAGGGCCAAGCGGTAGCTGCCATCGCCCTGGCGCAGGGCGTCGATCTCGGCCTCGGCCAGACCCGCCAGCTCGGCGCGCGTTTCCACGCGCAGCGCCGCCGCGTTCACGCCCTGCAGCACGCGCTGGTTGAAGTCGGCCCCCAGCACGGCCAGCTCGGCGTTCAGGGCGCGCAGGCGATCCTGCTGGGCCGGGGCCAGTTTGGCGCCGGCACGCAGCAGGTTGCGGTGCAGGTCTTCCAGCAGCTTGAGCTGGTCGGGCGCCAGCTTCAGGCGGGCGCGCTGGGCGTGCAGCCGGTCCACGCGGGCGAACAGGCGCGGGTCGAGCTGGATGCGGTCGCGGTGCGCGGCCAACTGCGGCGCGAACTCGCGCTGCAGGCGCAGGCGCTGCTCGTTGCTCACCGTGCCGAGCAGGCCGAAGAACACGGTGCTGGCGCGGCGCAGGGTCTGGCCGCTGCGCTCCATCGCCTCCACGGTGTTGGCGAAGCTCGGGGGCTCGGGGTTGGCGAGGATCTCCTCCAGCTCGCGCAGCTGCAGCAGCATGCCGGCGCGCAGGGCGGGCGCGAAGTCGGCGTCCTGCAGCTGGTCGAAGCGCGGGTACTGCAGCGGCAGCGGGCTGGGCGAGAGCAGGGGGTTGTCGCGCGCCTGGGCCTGCAGGCTCAAGCAGAGCAGCAGGGCGGGCGCGAGGTGGTGCAGAGGCTTCATGGGGGATGGGGGCCGCGGTGGACCCAGGGGATCAGGGGATCAAGGGCTGTCGCACTCCACCAGCACTTGCACCCGCTGCCGGCCGTTGTAGCTGTCGACCTGCAGGCGGTAGGCCAGCTGGGCCTGCTCGGGCAGGGTTTCGCTGCGGCGGAACCAGATGCCATCGAGCAAGGCCCCGCTCGGGTGCTGCAGGCGCAGTTTCAGGTGGCCGCTGCCGACCAGTCGTTGGTCACGCACGGTGAAGCGGTCGAGGAAGAGCGGTGGCTCGAAACCCTGGCCCCAGACCTGGGCCTCCAACTCGGCCACCGCGTCCACGCTGAGTGCGTCGGCGTCCTGCAGCGCGCCGTCGTGCCGCAGCTGGCGCTGCAGGGGTTGTTCGCCGGCCAGCTGGGCCACGGCGGCTTGCAGGGCCGCGGCGAAGCGCGTCAGATCGTCCACCGCCAGCTGGCAGCCGGCCGCCATGGCATGGCCGCCGAAGCGGGCCAGCAGGTCGGGTTCGCGCTTGGCCACGAGGTCGAGCGCGTCGCGCAGGTGCACGCCGGGCACCGAGCGGCCCGAGCCCTTCAGCCGCCCGTCGGTGCCGCGCGCGAAGACGAAGGTGGGTCGGTGCAGCGCGTCCTTCACGCGGCCGGCCAGGATGCCCACCACGCCTTCGTGGAAGTCCTCGTCGAACAGGGCCAGCGCCAGCGGCGCCTCGCCACTGGGCAAGGCACGGGCCAGCAGGGCGTCGGCGCGTTCGCGCATCTCGCCCTCCACGGCGCGGCGCTCGCGGTTGATGGTGTCGAGCTGCTGCGCCAGCTCCAGCGCGCGCTGCGGCTCGTCGGCGCGCAGGCACTCAATCCCTAAGCGCATGTCGGTCAGGCGGCCGGCGGCGTTCACGCGCGGGCCCAGGGCGAAGCCGAAGTCCTGCGTGCCGGCGCGCGCCGGTTCGCGTCCGGCCACCTGGAAGAGCGCGCGCAGGCCGGGCTGCATCTGCCCCGCACGGATGCGCTTGAGGCCCTGCGCGACGAGGCGGCGGTTGTTGGCGTCCAGGCGCACCACGTCGGCCACGGTGCCCAACGCGACGAGGTCGAGCAGGCCATCGAGCTTGGGCTGCGCACCGTCCGCAAAGGCGCCTTGCTCGCGCAGCAGGCTGCGCAGCGCCAGCAGCAGGTAGAAGGCGACGCCGACGCCGGCGATGCACTTGCTCTCAAACCCGCAGCCGGGCTGGTTGGGGTTGACGATGGCGTCGGCGGCAGGAAGTTGCGGCTGGCCATCGGGCCCCAGCGCGCAGAGGTGGTGGTCGGTCACGACGACCTGCAGCCCTCGCGCGCGGGCATGCGCCACGCCCTCGATCGAGGCGATGCCGTTGTCCACGGTGAGCAGCAACTGCGGCCGCCCGGCCGGGTCGGCCAGGGCCAGGTCGACGATGGCCGGCGTGAGGCCGTAGCCATGCACGGCGGCGGTCGGCAGTTACAAGCCGAACGCTTTCGGGCTGTACGACATGATTGGCAATGTCTGGGAATGGACCGAGGATTGCTGGAACAAGAACTATACGGGTGCACCGAGTGACGGGGCGGCCT
>JAFLDE010000056.1 GCA_017302655.1 Burkholderiales bacterium | reverse complement strand
GGCCTGCCGGACGGTCCCGGCGGCCCGCGTGGCTGGGCCATGGCCGGCGCGCTGAGCCAGGAGGCCAGCTGCCTGCCGCCGCGCCTGCTGGGCGACGGGCTGGTGCGTGTGGCGAGTGGTCTAGGCCAACATGCCGACCCCGCGCGCCACCTGCCCTACCCGGCCGAGCGGCGCTGGGTGGCGCAGGGTGTGGGGCATCTGGACCTGCTCAGCAGCCGGGCGGTGGCCCGCCGCCTTCTCGAGTGGCTGGGTGAGACCCCACTCAGCGCGCCGGCCGCTCGAACAAGGCGGCGTCCATCGGCGGGTTGAGTTCCAGCACGGCCAGCTGCGCGCGGAAGCTGCCGTCGGCGTTGCTCGTCCACAGCGGGTGGCGCACGCCGTCGACCTCGAAGCGCCAGGGGCCGAGCAGGGTGGAGGCGGTGTCGCTGTCGTAGGTGCCGAAGGCGTAGGGCTCGCCGCGCGCGTCGGTGCGGAACCAGATCAGGCGCTGGGCACCCTGCCAGACCTCCAGCCGGTCGTTGGCGCCCAAGCGCACGCTCAGCTCCGGGTCGCGCCCGGCCAGGCGGGCCAGCGTACGGTACAGGTGCGCGGCCACCCAGCGCCGATCCTCCGACAGGGTGGCCTCGTTGACGGGCAGCAGCTGGCCCTCGCGGTTGCGCCGCCAGTGGTGTTCGCCGTCCACCACGCGCACCAGGCGCAGGCCGCCCTCACCCTCGGTGTCGATGCGAAAGCGCCCGGACTCGAAGTCCATCAGGATGCGCGCGCGCACCCGGGTGGGTTCAGCGGCGCGGAACTGCCAGGAGTCGTTCAGCGTGCCGCGCAGCGTGCGCCAACGGGCGCGGCCGCCCACGGCGTCCAGCGTCTGCTCCAGACGCACCTCGGCCGGTCCTGGCGGGACGGGGCTGGAAAGGGCCTGCGCCGCCGGCACCAGCAGGCCGGTGGCAAGAAAGATTCGACGACATGGCATGCCGCGATGCTCGTGCTCGCGCGCGGCAGCAGCCATTGGTCACATCCGGCGGGGCTTAGGGCAACGCTGAATGAGTCCCCGCAGATGCGCGTGCCTCGATTCGGGATGGGCTGCAAGGCGCAAAGCGCAGCGATACCCGCAGGTATCGCGAGCATTTGCAACGCCGCAGACCGCCCGAAGTCGAGGATGCGCGCGCTGTGAGGGACTTGTTCAGCGTTGCCTTAGTCGTTGACCTGGAAGCGCAGCTCGGTCTCGCCGGTGCGGCCGAGCGTGTCGGAGATCTGCACGCGCAGCCGGTGCTTGCCGGGCGGAATGCGCGCCTGCTCGGCCAGCACGCCGCTTTCGCTGACCTGCGCGTGCTCGCGCAGCTTGGCGGTCAGGTCCACGCCGAGGAAGCCGTAGAGCACCTTCAGCGAGGCCGGGTTGACCTTGGCCTCGCCATTGGGCTGGAAGCGCAACTCGATGCGCAGCGGGGTGCGCAGCGCGGCGTCGGCCGCGCCGGGCGTGACCACGGTGATGCGCGGCCCCAGGCTGATCGAACGCGTGCGCGGCACATTGGGCAAGGGCCCGCGCTCGGCCAGCGCGCGCTGTTCGGCCTGCACCTCGGCCTCGCTGACCAGTTCGAACGCCATGGCCTGGGCAGCGCCCAAAGCCAAAGCCATGACCATCACCAATGCGCTGCGCATGCGTTCCTCTCCTGCGGAAGTTTCGGCGGGCACTCTAGGGCCTGTTCACACGACGGGAAGCGACGCGAAAGGGCCCGTTGGGCCGGCAGCCAAGGCGCACGGCGCTGCCCAGGCTCGCGCCTGGGCAAGCCGGGCAACGCCGGATCCCGGCCCAACAGGCCCTTTCCCTCCGGGTTGCCACCTAAAACGGCGCCCACTTTGTTGCGAAGCCTCGCTGGTGCACGCGCACCAGCTTCGTTCCGCGCCGCGTTGGCGCCGTTTTTGGATGGCAACGCGCTGACTTCCCGTCGTGCGAACAGGCCCTAGACGGGAATCAGCTCGCTGGTGTCGCCCAGCGTCACGATGGCGCCGCTGCCGCGCGTCTCGTACAGGTCGACGCGATCCACCTCGGGCAGCACCGCGCGCGCCTCGTGAAGCAGCTCGGTGGCGAGGCTGGCGCAGTCGCTGTCGCCGCCTCCCACCCGCTCGTGCAGCGGGTGGTGGTCGAAGCGCTTGAACACCGGGTCGAAGCGGGCCTTCACGTCGCCGAAGTCCACCGCCCAGCCATACACCTCGTGCAAGGGCGCCTGCAGGTGCAGGCGCAGCACGAAGGTGTGGCCGTGCACGCCGGCCAGCGGGTGGCTGGGGGGCGCCTTGGCCAGCAGCACGGCGCTGTCCAGCGTCATTTCCTTCCAGATGCGGAACACGCTGCCGTTGAAGTTGGCGCCGCAGGACCCGGTCTCGTAGACCGTGATCCAGGACAGCGCCGGCAGCTGCGGCTTGAGGCGCTGCCAGAGCCAGCTGGAAAGGACCTCGCTCGTCGGGTTCTCCAGGCCTTCAATCTCATTCAGGCAGCGGTAGTTCAGCTCGAAGTGCAGCGGCGCCCAAAGCTGGTCGAGCTGGTCGTAGTCGATGGCCAGGTCGTCCTGCGCGGCCAGCGTGGTGTTGGCGTGCACGATGACCTCGAAGCCGTGGCCGTGCAGGCGGCCGCATTTGTGACCGGCCGGCACATGCGGCAGCCAGTGCGCGCTCTGGAAGCGGTAGCGGCGCCAGACATGGGCGTTGCCTGCGGTGTCCAGATCCACCCCGCTGTGGGCGGTGGACTGCACCGACACCTGCTGCAGGCCCGGCACCTGCTGGGCACGCAGCTGCGCATGCAGCCAGCGGGCCAGGTTTTCGTCGGTGGGGTTGTCCAGCTGGTCGTTGAGCAGGCGGTGGTCCAGCAATCCGCAGACCTGACCGAGCCGCTCGCGCAACTGGCTCACTTCCGCGCCAGCAAACGCCGCCCATCGTGAAGGCAAGGCGCAGCGCGCCTGGGCGAAGTACGAATGCCCGTGCAGCCGCCGGCTGCGGTGCCCTTCAGGCAAGGCCGGGATGTGACAGGCGGCCTCGAAACCGGCGCCCGCGCTGTGCAAGGTGAGCAGCATGGGCGCCATTGTCCGCGCCACGGCCTTGAATCCATTTGCACGACTTCGCAACCAGGCGGCGCCAGTGCATCTGCGTCGGCGGCGGCGATGTCGGCGGGCCTTACACCGCTGGCCCGACGCTGCGCGGCACCTCCGCCAAGCCGTTGATTCCCCGCCAGAACCATGCAGTGGCTTGAAAATTGCAGCAGCTTCCAAACCGTCCGCTTTGGAGTTCCCGATGTCCCAATTCATTCGCGCACTGTCCGGTCTGGCTTTCGGTCTTGCCACGGCTGCCAGCGCGCTGGCAGCGCCCATCACGCCCAGCTTCACTCGCTTTGGAGAACTCTCCGGTGCCACTTTTGGCGGCAGCGGCATTCCGAACAACCGCGTGGCGATTTACGAGGATTCAGATCCCGATAACCTCACCTTGGGCTTGACCGCCACGCCGCGTTTCGTCGGTTCGGTGGGCGACAACGGCGCCGGCGTGTTCGCCGCACAAGCGGGTGTATCCACGTTTGGCCCTTCCCCGGCTGATCCTCACGCCCTCTGGAATTTCAATTTCTACATCGCTGGCAGCACGATGCAGAACCTGACCTTCATCCTGCTTTACGACTTTGACCCAGCCGCGGCGACCGAAGCAGCGGCCCATGGCAGCGTGGTGCTGCCAGGCGACCTCATTCCAGATCCGGCCCAGGATTCCTGGAATCTGGGCATGAATTTCCTGGCCGCCGCCGTTCCCGGTCTGACGCCGCCTGCCTTTGCCGCCTTCAACCCGAATGCCGCTGGCGAGTACAGCTTTGCATTGGTGGCCCTGAGTGCCTTCGGAGACGAAGTGGGCCGCGTGGCCATTCAGGTGAATGTCTCCAACGCCGTGCCCGAACCGGGCGCTTTGGCCTTGGCCGGCCTTGCACTGCTGGGCGTGGCGGCTTCGCGCCGTCGGCGCACCTGATTGCGACAGTCCCCCGCAAACAAAGGGCCGGTACAACCGGCCCTTTGTTTTTTCAGCGCTGCAGGTTGCCGCTTTGACGGCAGTACAAAGCTCGCGGCTCAGCTCGGCGTCGGCACGCCGTTCATGCGGTCGTGCTTGACGAAGAAACTGCGCGCCAGCGCGACCAGCTGGTTGTCGCTGGGCTTGTTCACCGTCTCGTAGCCCGCCACCTGGGTCTTCAGGGCCGGACGGTGCTTGGCCAGGTAGTGCTTGAAGTCAGCCTGCGCGGTATGCGAGCCGGTCACCAGCACTTCGGCGATGCCGGCCATGCGGTCGCAAACGTCGGCGTAGAACTCGTGCTCGCTGCGCACGTTGCTGCCATGCTGCTTGGTGTGATGGCTGTGCTCGCGGATGCGCTCCAACTCGACATGCTCGGCATCGAACTGCAGCAAGCGGGCTTCGTGATGGTCCAGCCAGAGGACGGCGTGGAAGAGGGACATTCGGAACTCCTTTCTGTGGGAGTTCATGCTGCGCTCACGCGTCGCGGCGCGCCTTGACGCGGCGCAAGGCCGCGTCGGCATCGCCCTCCCAATCGCCTTCCAGCCCCCGCAGAGCCAAACCTGGCACCAGTTGCGCGCGCAGGAAGGCCGAGTGGCCGTAGCGCGTGATGCGGCGGTAGCGCGTGCGGGCCAGTTCGGCCACCCAGGCGGTGTAGGCCTCGGCCCACTCGGGGGCGAGCTCGAATTGCTCGTAGTTCACCACGCCGTCCACCGGCGTGCCGATGGCACTCAGCTCGGCCTCCACTGCGGCCTGCAGTGCGAGCAGTTCAGCCTGCGTTCGCAGACGCAGGTGGGAAAAATCGAGGAAGAGCACGCCGTGCTGGGCATCGAAGCGCAGGCGCTCGCTCAAGGGCCGCTGCAGCAGACGCTCGCGCAGGCCCATGGCGCCTGGGTCGAACAAGGCGGCGTCCATCGGTAGCGGCTCGCGCGGCAGCAGCGGTCGGAAGTCCATCTGCGCCAGCACGTCGCGCTCCAGATCCAGGCCCGGCGCCAGCTCGGCCAGCACCAGGCCCTCGGGGCTCAGGCGCAGCACGCAGCGCTCGGTCACGTAGAGCACCGCCTGGCCGCGCGCCGCTGCATGGCGGCCGCTGAAGGTGCGGTGCTCGACCTCGCGCACGAACTTCTTCAGCCCCTCGCCGCCGAACTGCCCGGCGAACACCAGGCGCTTGGCTGCCTGGGAGATGTTGATGAAGCCACCCGCCCCGGCCAGCCGCCTGCCGAACTTGCTGACGTTGACATTGCCCTCGGCGTCGCACTGCGCGAGGCCCAGCACGGCAAGGTCCAGGCCGCCGCCGTCGTAGAGGTCGAACTGATAGGGCTGGTCGATGACCGCCTGCGTGTTCACCGCAGCGCCGAAGTTCAGCCCGCCGGCCGGAATGCCGCCGATCACCCCTGGCTCGGTGCTCAGGGTGATGAGGTCGATGACGCGCTCCTCGGCCGCCACCGCGGCCACGCCCTCGGGCATGCCGATGCCCAGGTTCACCAGCTCGCCAGTGCGCAGCTCCAGCGCGGCGCGGCGGGCAATGACCTTGCGTGGCCCCGGTGGCATGGGCGACAGCTGTGTGAGCGGCACGCGCAGGGCGCCCGCGTACGCGGCCGAGTACGGGGTGGCGAAGGTCTGCGGGTGCTGCTCGGCACTCTCGGCCAGCACCACGCAATCCACCAGCACGCCGGGCACCTTCACCTCGCGCGGGGGCAGGCTGCCGCGCTCGGCCAGCTGCTGCACCTGCGCGATGACGATGCCGCCGCTGTTGTGCACGGCCATGGCCAGCGACAGGGTCTCCAGCGTCAGCGCCTCGCGCTCCAGCGTGAGGTTGCCGTCCAGGTCGGCGGTGGTGGCGCGGATCAGGGCCACCTGGATGGGGAAGGTCTTGTAGAGCAGCGCCTCCTGGCCGTCGAGCTCGATGAGCCGCACCAGCTCGTCCTGCGTGCGCTCGTTCAGCTTGCCGCCGCCGTGGCGTGGGTCCACGAACGTGCCCAGGCCAACGCGCGTCAGGTGCGCCGGGCGGTGCGCGGCAATGTCCCGGTACAGATGGCTGATGACGCCTTGCGGCAGGTTCCAGGCCTGGATGCGTCCGTCCACCGCCAGCCGCTGCAGCTTCGGCACCAGACCCCAGTGCCCCCCGATGACCTTGGCCACCAGGCCCTCATGGCCAAGGTGGTTGAGCCCCCGCTCGCCGCCGTCGCCCTGGCCGGCCGCATAGACCAGGGTCAGATCGCGCGGATGGCCGCTGGCCAGGAAGCGCCGCTCCAGCGCCACGGCCAGGGTCTCGGCGAAGCCGATGCCGACGAAGCCGCTGGAGGCCACCGTGTCGCCGTCCTGCACCAGGGCCAGCGCCTCGTCGGCGCTGACCAGTTTGCCGCCTTCATAGGCGCGCAGGCCATCGAGGAGTTCGCGTGGGGTGTAAGGCATGGGATGGGAGCAACCCCCGAGCTTACGTGCCTTGGCAGCACCCAACGCAGGTCACCGAGGAGCTGCGAAGCCCCTCGGCGTGCTCATCGCTTGGCGCGAAGTGCCTGGCGTCGACGCGCAGCCAGCGCCGCCAGGCCCGCACAGAGCAGGCCTGCCATGCCGGGCTCCGGCACTGCGCTGACCTCGACGCGCATCGCGCCCATGCCCTCGTCCACCTGGTACACCCACCACTGCCCTGCCGTCAGCCAAGAAGCACCGCTGAAGGCGCGCGTTCCGCCCAAACCCAGCGTGTTGCCCGCCCAGGCCGCAGTATTCGAAGGATCGTCGCTGTCGGCACTGAGCGCCAACCAGTACAGCTCTCCCTCATTCAATTGATAGCTGTCGCCGAAGGCCACCACGGAGAGACCGTCCAGTTGGCTCGGCAACACCGAGGACTCGGCCAGCAAGGCGCCGGGCCGGCCTGCGTCGTTCGCCAGCAACTGGACCCTGACGCCAAAGTAGATCTCGTTGGCATAGCTGAGCGGCAGGGTGACGCTGTGCAGGGTGCCACTGCCCGTCGGAATGAAGGGCTGGGCGGTCGTCCAGTTCGTGTTGTCGCCGGGGTCGCCGAAAAACCATCCGAGGCCCGGCGTGTAGCTGTTCTTGGCGCCCAGCGTGTCAAACACCGTGAGGGCTTGTGCAGGCGCCGCGAACAGAGCCAGCGCAAGGGTCAGGCCGCTCAGGGCCTGGAAGAGTGATCGCATGAATGCCTCCCTGTGAGTTTCAGTTTCCAGTGAGCCCCGCAGATGCTGGCCCACGGCGCGGGGCGCAATGTAGAGGAGCCCCGGAGCTTGAGCGGGAGCCACCCCTCAGGCAAGGGAGTCGCTCCAGTGGGGGCTGCGGTGCCCGCGACCCATGCCAGTGCTCCGGTCGACTTTGTGGCCCTCCTGCGCCGCAGATACGGGCGAAGCCCCATGCCTCGCGCTGCGAAGCGCGGCTAAGCTGCCCCCATGCTCCGGCCCGCCGTGCCCGCTCACCGCCGCTTCGCGCTGAACTGGACCTACCTGCGCGCCATTGCGCAGGGCGTATCGCCGATCGACCTGCAGGGGCTGGCGCTGCGCACGCTGGCCGACGCCCGCCAGTTCGTGCGCGAGTACGGCATCGACCTCTCGTTGCCCGGCATGCCCGAGTACCTGCGGGCGCTGCAGCAGGAAGCGCTGGGTTTTGTGCGCAGCCAGTTCCTGAACGCCGCGCAGCAGGGTCTCATTCCGGCCGAAGTGGTCGAGCCCGGCGAGCTGCTGGAGCTGCTCTTGATCGCTTCACGAAGCGCCCAGCGCGACGAGCGCTCCCGCATGTGGGCCTGCGCGCTGCTCAAGGTCATACACGGCCTGATCTACATCGACGCCAACCTCAAGCTGCGCCACTTCGAATCGATCCGCACCCAGGTGTTCGCCGGGCTCGACCCGCTGCTGCTGGAGCGCGACGGCCAATGCTGGCTCAGCGACGGCATGAGCGAGCTGCCCGTGCTGCACATGGAGCGCAAGCGCAACAAGAGCCGCCACAGCATCCTGCTCAAGCTGCTGCAGAAGCCCGAGTACGTGGCCGCCGACATCCACGACCACTTGGGCCTGCGCCTGGTGCTGGGCACGCGCGTCGAGTGCGTGCTGGCGCTGGAGATGCTGCGCCGCGCGCATCTGGTGTCGGTCACCAATGTGGAGGTGAGCCGCACGCGCAACACCCTGGTCGACCTGGAGGCGGCACGCGAGGTGTTCCGCTGCTGGGCCCCCATGCTGGAGCGCAGCCCCGGTTACCCGCAGGAGTTGCTGCGCCGCATGGACGCCGAGCTGGACGCGGTGGCTCCCGCCCCGCAGCAGCGCGACAACCCGCACAGCGCGGCCGCCTTCCACAGCCTGCAGCTGACGGTGCGCAAGATGATCCAGCTGCCGACCGAGGTCGACGGCGAGAGTGGCAGCCGCTTCATCTTCGACTACGAGATCCAGCTGCTCGACGCCGCCAGCCACGCACAGAGCCTGCAGGGCGCCGCCAGCCACGAGGCCTACAAGCAGCGTCAGGTGGAGACCGCGCGGCGGCGCGTGCTGGGGCCGGCGCTGATCGCCCTGCTGGATTCTTCGGGCGGCTGAGAGGCATGCTCGAGGCGCCACCATTCGGGCGCCTGCCTAAGCCTTATGCCTCAGACCGATCTAGTGTGCTGTCCCGCAAACTGCGCGCCCGCTTGCTCAAGCTTGGATCCGGTCACCCATGCCCACCCACCGCCATGGCCTCACACGCCGCGCGGCGTTAACCGCCGCGCCCGCGTTCACGCTCGCCATCGCAAGCCGCTCACCAGCGGCAGGGCTGACGGCCGACGACTTCGTCGCCCGCCTGCCCGAGCGCCTGCAGGCCGGCGGCGTGCCCGGTGTGAGCTGGGCGTTGATCGAGCGGGGTGAGCTGCGCCACCTGGGCGCCTGGGGCTTCGCCAACCTCGCCACCCGCCAGCCGCTGCGCGCCGACACCCTGCTGGGCACCGCCTCCGTCACCAAGACCTTCACGGCCACCCTGCTCATGCAGCAGGTCGAGCGAGGCCGCTGCGGCCTGGACGATCCGGCTGCACAGCACCTGCCCTTCGCGCTGCGCCACCCTGCGCACCCCGAGGTGCCGCTGACGCTGCGCCACCTGCTCACCCACAGCAGCGGCTTGGCCGACCCTTCGGCTGCCTACGCCGCCAGTTACGCCTGTGGCGACCCCGCCCTGAGCCTGGAAGCCTGGCTGCGCGAGGCCCTGCATGGCGAAGCCGCCCGAGCCCAGCCCCCCTTCCACGCCGATGCCCCCGGCCAGCGCCACGCCTACAGCAACGTCGGCTACGGCCTGCTCGGGCTGGTGCTGCAGCAGCTCACCAGCCGGTCCTATGCACAGTTGCTGCGCGAAGACTTGCTGCAGCCACTGGGCATGGCGCGCAGCTGCGTGCTGCTCGGCGAACTGAGCCCCGAGGCACAGGCCCACGAGCTGGCCACGCCCTACGAGCAATTGGCGCCGGGCAAGGCCCTGGCTCCGCCCGTCGACCGCCTGGCACAGGGCGCGCCGATGCCCTTTGCAGAGGGCCAGCATCAAGCCCTGTGCCCCTACAGCTTCGCGACCGTCTCCGACGGCCTGTTGCGCAGCTCGGCCACCGAGATGGCGCGCTTCGCGCTGGCGCTGCTGCAGGGTGGCGAGCTGGAAGGCCGGCGCATCCTGCGCGCCCCAACCCTGGCGCTGATGTGGAGCGACCAGCTGGCCGCCCTGCCCGCCACGCAGCGGCCGCGCTACCAACAGGGCCTGGCCTGGCGTGGCCTAGGAGACGCCAACGCCGCTTCACCAGCGCCCACCCCCGCACCCGCACGTTATTGGGCGCATTTCGGAAGCGACCCCGGAACTGCCGCCGCTTTGACCGTCCGGCCGCAGGACGGGCGCGGCCTGGTGATGCTGTCCAACGGCGCCCGCGCCCGGCCGCTGCTGGGTCGCCTCAGCGTCGAATGGATGGCGGCGGGGCGCTGATCAGTCGATGTGCTCCATGGCCGCCGGCAGGCCCACCCAGCCGTGCATGCGCTCCTCGTAGACGGACACCGTCGGCGCGGGGAATTGCGGGTCGGCGAAGGCGCCGACGGCAAGAGCGATCTGATCGGCTTGACCGGCGAAACGCCAGCCCACCGTGCTGCCGCATTGCGGGCAGAAGAAGAAGTCGGCGCGCGAGCCGGCGTCGCCCACGCGAGACCACTCACGCCACTGGCCTTGCAAGTCGACCGCCGCGGCAGGGAACCTCGCCTGTGCGCCGAACAAGCTGCCGGTCCGCCGCTGGCAGTCCAGGCAGTGGCAGACGGAGACCCGCAGCGGCTCGCCCTGCACTTCAGCGCGCAGCTGGCCGCAGGCGCAGGTGGCGAGGCGACGCGTCATGCCTTCGCTTCGCACAGTGCCTTCAGCCGCGCCAGCGCCAGCGGCCAGGTGCGCTGCATGTAGTCCACATACTCGCCGGTCATGTCCTGATCCACCACCAGGCGCGTGCCGCCGGGCACGGGCTCGAAGCGGTAGTTCTCGTAGGCCGGTGCCCAGGCGCGCACGGAGTCGCTCTCGGTGTCATCCACGCCCTTCACCACCCAACCCAGGTGGCGGATGGAGATGAAGGCGCCCGGTCGGTGCTCGGCGATCTCCGCCACCATGCCATCCCCGCTGGGAGCAAGGAAACGGATGCGCGCGCCCGGCTCCCAACTGCCCTCGTAGGTCGAGCCGTCGCAGAAAGCGCGGGTCCAGTCGCGGTAGCTCTCCAGCGCGGTCATGCGCGCGCTCACCTCGGCAGGCGGGGCGGCGATCTCGGTGATGAATTGCAGGCGTTGGGTGCTGGGCATGGGGGCTCCTTGACGTTCAGCGAAGAAACAGCGGCTCGAACACGGCGCTGTGCGCCGCTTCGCCCTCGCGCGCCCAGGCCCGGTACATGCCGGTGGAGTTGTAGGGCATGGCGATGCGTCCGTCGGCATCCACCGCCACCAGGCCACCGCTGCCGCCCAGCGGCGCCAGCGCGTCGCAGATGGCAGCCTGCGCGGCGTCCACCAGGCCTTGCGCGCCGTAGGCCATGCGGGCGTGCACGTCGTGCGCCACGCAGCCGCGGATGAAGTGCTCGCCGGTGCCGGTGGTGGAGACCGCGCAGTGGCCGTCGGCCGCCCACACACCGGCGCCCACCAAGGGGGTGTCGCCGATGCGGCCGGCGCGCTTGTTGGTCATGCCACCGGTCGAGGTAGCGGCAGCCAGATGGCCGTGGCGGTCGCGTGCCACCGCACCCACCGTGCCCATCTTCAGCGCGGCGGCGTGGTGGTCGAGCAGCATGGCCTCGGCATCGCGCGCCCGTACTGCATGCAGCTGGGCGCGGCGAGCGGCGGTGGAGAAGTAGCTGGGATCGACCTGCACCACGCCGCGCGCCGCGCACCAGGCCTCGGCCTGCGCGCCGCCCATCAGCACGCAGCGGCCGTCGCGCATCAACTCGAGCGCGCCGAGGATGGGGTTGCGCAAGCTGCGTACGCCGGCCAGTGCGCCAGCGGCGCGCGTGGCGCCGTCCATCAGGCCGGCGTCGAGCTCGTGTGTTTCGTCGGCGGTGAAGACCGCGCCATGGCCGGCGTTGAAGAGCGGGCAGTCCTCCAGCGCAACCACGGTGGCCACCACGGCGTCCAGCGCACTGCCGCCCTGCACCAGCACCGCCTCGCCGGCGGCCAGTGCGGCACGCAGGCCGGCGTGGTAAGGCGCCTCAGCCTCCGCGCTGCTGCGCGCAATGGTGCCGGCGCCACCATGCAGGGCCAAGGCCCAGCGGCCGGGTGGGAGGGGGGCGTTCAGCGGGCTCGGGGTCGTCATGCGCGCAGTGTTGCATTGACATACCCTTGCCACCCATGCGCGACCTCTTCCTGCTCGACCCCGATTGCGTGTTCCTCAACCACGGCTCTTTCGGCGCCTGCCCGCGCGAGGTCTGGGAGGCGCAGCAGCGCTGGCAGCTGGCGATGGAGCGCAATCCGGTCGAGTTCCTCGGTCGCCGCTCGGCGGAGCTGCTGCGCGAAGCGCGCGACCGGCTCGGCGAGGCCATCGGCGCGCGCGGCGCCGACCTCGTCTTCATGCCCAATGCCACCAGCGCGGTGAACGTCGTCGCGCGCTCGCTGCAGCTGCAGCCCGGCGACGAGGTGCTGGCCAGCGATCTCGAGTACGGCGCCTGCGACGCCACCTGGCAGCGCGTGTGCGCCGCGGCCGGCGCGCACTACCACCGCGTGCCCATGCCGCTGCCGCTGAGCGGCGAGGACTTCGTGGCGCGGCTGATGGGGGCGGTGACGCCACGCACGCGCCTGATCTTCGTCAGCCACATCACCTCCACCACGGGGCTCACCCTGCCGGTAGCGGCGCTGTGCGCCCAGGCCCGCCAGGCCGGCTTGCCCGTGCTGGTGGATGGGGCCCACGCGCCGGGTCAGATCGAGTTGGACCTCGACGCGCTGCAGGCCGACTGGTACGTGGGCAACTGCCACAAATGGATGTGCGCACCGAAGGGTTCGGCTTTTCTGCATGCGCAGCCCGAGCGGCAGGAGGCGCTGCACGCCACGGTGACCAGCTGGGGCTACTTCGAAGGCGCCAGCGGCCATGCGGGCTTCGACGCCTACCTGGGCCACACCCCCTTCGAGCGCCGCCTGCAATGGCAGGGCACGCGCGACCTCTCCGCCTGGCTGGCCGTGCCGGCGGCCATCGACTTCCAGCGCCAGCACGACTGGCCCCGCGTGCGCGCACGCTGCCACGTGCTCGCCGCCGAGGCGCTTCAGCAGATCTGCGAGCGCTTCGGCCTGGCGCCGCTGGGCGCGGACGGGGACTGGGCGCAGATGGTCGCCCTGCCCGTGCCGCCTCAGGACCCCGCGCGGCTGCGCGAACGCCTGTTCGAGGAGAGCGGCATCGAGATCCCTGTCACCACGCATGGCGAGCGTGTCTTCGTGCGCCTGTCCGTGCAGGGCTACAACACCGAGCAGGACATCGCCCGCCTGCTCGACGCCCCCGCGCTGCGCCATGATCCTAGGAACGGCAGTTGGACACGGTCGAGTGCGCTGTGATGCGGTGCGCTGGCAAGGCGCGACGACATGGCGGGCTCGTGCCCGCCAGGAGGAGCAACGCGGCCAGCGCGTCGCAGCGCGGTGCAATCGGCCGTGTAGCGCTCGCCCCCAAGCAGTGAAGGTGGCCGTGGGCGAACATCTAGGTCGTGCTGCGCACTTGCATGCGGAGGCGAGCGGTCAACTGCCGTTTCTAGGATGAAGCTCATTGAGGCTGATCGCGTCGCCCCCACGCCCTGGCGCAACGGCGGCGGTCGCACGCGCGAGCTTTTCGTCTGGCCGCCGGTCGGCGACTGGCAGCTGCGCATCAGCTTGGCCGACATCGAGCAGGACGGCCCCTTCAGCGCCTTCCCCGGCGTGCAGCGCCACTTCGCGGTGCTGCAGGGAGGTGGCGTGCGTCTGCACTTTGCAGACGGCGAGCGCCTGCTGCAGGCCGGCGACCCGCCGCTGGCCTTCGATGGCGCCAGCGCGCCCGGCTGCACGCTGTGCGCCGGACCCACGCGCGATCTCAACCTGATGCTTCGTGACGTGGAAGGCCGCATGGTGCTGGCTGCGGACGGCGCATCGGCACCGCCTGATCGGCCCTGGCGCGCCCTGTTCGCGACGGGGATGGCCCGCGTGGGCGCCCTCACGCTGCCGCCGCGCAGCCTCTTGCTGATGCCGGACGCGCCCCTGCAGAAGCTGGACGCCGCGCCCGCCTTCTGGTTCACCGCAGAGCTCGCGCCCTGATTGCTCCCAGCGCTTAAGCCTCAAAGACCGTGCCGGGCGCCCAACGCGCCAGCCAATCGCGCACTTCCAGCGGCTTGCCGAAGTGGTAGCCCTGCAGGCGGATCTGCGGCGCGAGCCCGGCCAGCAGCGCCACCTGCTGCCGCGTCTCGATGCCTTCGGCCACCACCTCCAGGCTCATGTGGTGCGCGACGGAGAGGATGGTGGAAATGATGGCGACGCTGTCGGCGTCCTGGGTGGCGTCATGCACGAAGCTGCGATCGATCTTCAGTTCGTGAATGGGCAGGCGCTTCAAGTAGGCGAGCGAGGAATAGCCGGTACCGAAGTCGTCGACCGAGAAGCTGACGCCAAGGTCGCTCAGCTCCTTCATCTTGTTGATCACCTCGTCGACGTTCTCGATCACCAGGCCCTCGGTCACCTCCAGCATCAGGTCCTCAGGCAGAGCCCGGTGACGGGCCAGGCAGCCCTGCACCCAGCTGACGAACTCCGGCGAGTGGAAGTGCCGCGGGCTGATGTTCACGGAGATGCGCAGGCGCTTGCCGGCTTCGCGCAGCGCGCGCGTGAGGCGCAGCACCGCGCTCAGCATCCAGCGGTCCAGCGCCACGATCAGCCCGCTCTCCTCGGCCACCGGAATGAAGTCGGCCGGTGAGATGAGCCCACGGGCCGGATGCACCCAGCGCACCAGGGCCTCGGCCGCCACCAGCTGGCCGCGCGCGTCCACCTGGGGCTGCAGGAACAGGCGCAGTTGCCCGCCGGGAATCGCCGCGCGCAGCAACTGCTCCAACTCGAACTTGGTGCGCGCGGCCTCTCCCATGCTTTCGTCGAAGAAGGAGATGCGCTGCACGGTCGCGCGCTTGGCGCGATGCAGGGCTGTGTCGGCGCGCCGGAGCACTTCGCTGACGGAGTCTGCCTGGGCGTGCGGCACCGAGGTGGTGCCGATGCTGATGCGCAGCTCCATGCCATGTCCGGCGGCCTGAAGCGGCGCCTGCAAGCCGTGCAGCACCCGGTTGGCCAGGCGCAAGGCATCCGCCGCGGTGAGCGCATGGTCGCGACCCAGCTCAGGCGGCACCAGCAGCACGAACTCGTCCGCCCCCAGGTGCAGCACCGCATCCGCCATCGGCGTCAAGGCAACCAATCGACGTGCCACCTCGGCCAGCACGGCATCGCCCACGGGCCGGCCCAGGGCGTCGTTGATGGCGTGGAAGCGGTCCAGGTTCACGATCAACAGATAGCCTGGGTGCTCCGGCTGCGCCTGAGCCAGCATTTGTCCCAGGCGCTCGGCCAGCAGCAGGCGATTCGGCAGACCGGTCAGCGGGTCGTAGTGCGTGAGCCGGTGAATTTCCTGCTGCGCGCGCCGAGCCTCGGTCACGTCGCGCCAGGTGGCCACGATGTAGCGCGCGCCCCTGAAGTCAATGCCGCGCCCGGTGATCACCACGTCGCGCAGCTCACCATCCTTGCGCCGGTGCCGCGTCTGAAACTGAACCGGCTCCGCACCGCACATGCGCGGCAGCTGCGCACGGATCTCTTCCAACGACTGCTGAGCCTCGATGTCGTGGACCCCCATGCCGGTGAACGCCTCGCGGGTGTAGCCCAGCAGGCGGGTGGCTGCATCGTTGAACTCGATGAAGCGACCCGTGGCGGGGTCGACGATGGCCACCCCCTCCTCCGACTGCGCCACAACGGCCGAAAAGAGCTCGGCGCGCTCGCCCGCCGCTTGCTCGGCCAGCACGCGGGCGGTGACGTCCTGCACCGTGCCATTCGAGCGCAGCACCTGACCGGCGTCGTCGCACTGCACCTCGGCGTGCTCGATGACATGCTTCAACGAGCCGTCCGGAAGCACGATGCGGTGGCGAGCGATGTAGGGCCGCCGCATGCGCACCGCTTCGGCATAGGTTTCCTGCACCTGCGCCAGGTCCTGCGGATGGATGCGCGTCCAGAAGTCCGCCAGGGACGGTCGGTGGCTGGCCGGGTCGGTGCCGAAGATGCGATGCACCTCGTCCGACCAATGCAGTTCGTCGCGCACCGGGTCGTGCTCCCAGGAGCCCTGGCTCGCGATGCGCTCAGCTTCCACCATGCGGGCCATGGAGCGCTGCAGGTCCTCACGCAGGCGAACTTGGTCGCTGATGTCGCGCGCGATGCCCAGCACGCCGATCAGGCGCCCCTGCGCGTCCCGCAGCGGGGTCTTCAGCGTCTGCACATGCTCGGTGTGCCCGTCGCTGGCGAAGCTCAGCACCTCCTCGTTCTGCAGCGTGCGCCCGGCCTCGATGGCCGCCAGATCGTGCCGCCGGAAAAAGGCAGCCAGCTCCGCGCTGACGAAGTCGCGGTCGGTCTTGCCGACGATCTCCGCCTCCGACTTGCCGTACAGGGCCTCGAAACGCGGGTTGCAGGCGAGGTAGACGCCTTGCGGGTCCTTGATCCAGACGAGATCCGGCAAGCCCTTCACGAGGGCGCGGAAGAAGTCCGGCAGGTTCTCCATCGTTGCGTAAGGCATCGATCCCCTTCCTTGCAGGGGGCCCGCCATTCCGAGAGCCCGCCGCCGAACTATCTCACCGAAGTCGACGGGTGGCGCCGAGTCACAGCACCTTGACCAGGCTCACCTCGCCCGCCTTGTAAAGCCCCGCCTGCACCATGTCGTCGAGGAAGCCCTTCACGAGCTCTGGCTGCAGCCCCCCGCTGCCGTCACCAAACAGGCCCTGGCGCACGATCAGCGCATGGCTGGCCTGCAGCTCGGCCAGCGGCATCTCCGGGTTGTCCTCGCGCATGCGGGCATCGGCGGCGGCGCGCGCGGCAGGCGTGCCGCCCAGGTAGCGGCGCCAGCCCGCCAGGCTCGCCTCGACGAAGGCCTTCACCAGCTGCGGCTCCCGCGCCACGGTTTCGGCCCGCGCCTCGATGAGCGTGCTGGGCGTGCGCCAGCCCTGGTCGGCCAGCAGGTGCACGACGGGGTCGAAACCGGCTTGCGCCTTCACGTAGATCGGCTCGGCCACCGAATAGGCCTGCTGCAGGCTGCGCGGGTTGGCCAGGAAAGGGCCGAGCGTGAAGTTGTAGGGGCGCAGCTGCTCGTCGCGGAAGCCATGCCGGCGCTTCAGCCACTGCCACCAGCTGAACTGCGCATCCTTGGCGATCCACAGGCGCTCGGCCTTGGTACAGGCTGCCCACTGCTCGAAGCCCTGGCCAGGGTGGGCAATGAGCGCCTGCGGATCTTTCTGGAACACCGCTGCCACCGCCCGCGTCGGCACGCCCTGCTTGGCGTTGTCGAAGCTGTGCAGCAGGTTGCCGGTCATCAGGAAGTCGATGCGCCCGGCCGGCAGCAGCGGCCGGTTGTTGACCTGCGGCCCGCCCTGACGGATCTCGACCGCCAGCCCGGCCTTGGCATAGCTGCCATCCACCAGCGCCTGGTAGAAGCCGCCGTGCGCGGCCTGCGCCTTCCAGTTCGTGGCAAAGACGATGTTCCGCAGGCGGCTGGCCCCTTGGGCGCGGACAAAGGCTGGCGCGGTGGCCGCTGCCAGGGCGGCCAGGAGCAAAGAGCGTCGGTCAGATGTCATGCCTGCATTCTGAGGGTCTGTCCCCCTTTCGGCCGACCGCACTCGGCGGCAAGCTCAGGCTCCCACCCCCACTCCGCCACGAGCCACCATGCGACAGTCTTTCCGTCTTTGCGGCACCTTGCTTGCGCTCAGCCTCGCTGGCGGCGCTCAGGCCTTCAGCAACGTCTATTTCTTTGGCGACAGCCTGTCGGACACCGGCAACATCCTGACCTTCACGGGCGGCTCGGTTCCGGCGCCCCCGTACTACAACGGCAGGTTCTCGGACGGACCTGTGTGGGTGGAATACCTGGCCACCGGCATCGGCCACACCAACGCAGCCAAGGCCAGCCTGCTGGGCGGCAACAACTTCGCCTTCGGCGGCGCGCGAACCTCCGGTGGCTCCATCCCCAGCCTGCTCTCGCAGGTCGGCTCCTTCACCAGCGCCATCCCCGCCGCCGACCCCAATGCGCTCTATGTGGTGGTGGCCGGCGGCAATGACATGCGCGATGCGCGCAGCGGCAATCCTGCGTTGATTGGCGACGCTGCCACCGCAGCGACCAACAACTTGAAGACTGCCGTCAGTCTGCTCGCCGGCAAGGGGGCCAAGCATGTGCTGGTGTCCAACCTGCCGGACCTGGGAGCCACGCCTGAGGCCGTCGCCCTGGGGTTGGTCGGGGTCTCCAGCCAGGCCAGCCAGGCCTTCAACGCGCTTATCGGGGGGGTCGTCAGTCACGGTCAGAACCTCGGTCTGACGGTCAGCTTCCTTGACATGGCCGGACTGGCCGCCGCCGTGCGTCAGGACGCGCTGAGCAATGGTGGCGGCCTGTACGGCATCACCAATGTGTTCACGCCATGCGGCGCTTTCCAGGGATCCATCGGCATCTCCTGTTCGGTGTCGCAGTTCTCCGATGCGCTGCACCCCTCGGCGGCCTCCCACGCCCTGCTGGGTGAGGCGGCCCTGGCCGCCGTGCCTGAACCCGCCACCTATGGCTTGATGGCCCTGGGCTTGCTGGTGCTGGGCGCCAGGGCGCGGCGGCAAGTGGGCTAAGCCGCCGCGGTGCGCCAGGCGTCGCGAACGCCTAGCGGCCCTTCCAGCGCCCCACCAGCCACCGCTCCAGAGTGCCCACCACCGCGTACAGCAGCAGGCCGGTGGCCACGATGAGCGCCAGCGCGGCGAACATGCGCGGCAGGTCGTTGCGGAACATGGCCTCAAGCAGGCGCGAGGCCAGGCCGGTGTGCGCTCCGGCAGCACCGGCGGCGAACTCGGCCACCACCGCGCCAATGAGCGCCAGCCCAGCGCCGACGCGCAGGCCCGCCAGGAAGTAGGGCAGGCTGGACGGCAGCAGCAGCCAACGCAGGCGCTGCAGCGGCGTGGCGCGGTAGAGCGCGAAGAGTTCGAGCAGGCGCGGGTCGGCCGCGCGCAGGCCGGTGAGGGTGTTGGAGAGCAGCGGGAACAGCGCCACCAGCCAGGCACAGAGCAGGCTGGCCGTCCAGGCGTCGTCGAACCAGACGATGAGCAGCGGAGCCACCGCCACCACCGGCGTGACCTGCAACGCGATGACCAGCGGCAACAACGCGCGCTCCAGCCGGGGCGCCAGCGCAAAGGCCGCCGCACCGGCCACGCCGGAGAGCACCGCCAGGCCCAGCGACGCCAGCGCCAGCTTCACGGTCACCCAACCGGACTGCGCAAAGGCCGCCCAGTCGCCGGCCAACGCACCGGCAATGCGGCTGGGCGCGGGCAGCAGGAAGGGGTCGACGAAGCCCTGCCGGGCGCCCAACTCCCAGCCGCCGAAGAGCAGCAACAGAAACAGTGTGGCGGGCAGGTTCTTCCTCATGCGGCCAGCCCCTGGGCCAGCGCCGTCTGCGCCTGGCGAACGAGCTGAAAGTAGGCGTCCTGCTGCGTCCAATGGTCTGGCGTGCGGCTGGATGCCACGTCCAGCTCGGCCAGCACCCGGCCCGGCCGCGGGCTCATGACCAGCACCCGGTCGGCCAAGGCCACCGCCTCGAAGACGGAGTGCGTCACCAGCAGCATCCCCATGCGACTTTGCTTCGCGTGCAGCGCCAGCAGCTGGGCACCCAGTTGCTCGCGGCTGATTTCGTCGAGGGCGCCGAAGGGCTCGTCGAGCAAGAGCAGGTCGGGGGCCGTGACGAGCGCGCGGGCCAGCGCGGCGCGCATCGCCATGCCGCCCGAGAGTTCGTGCGGCAGCGCCTGCTGAAAGTCCTGCAGCCCCACCGCGGCGAGTTGCGCGGCGGCAGCGGCGCGCGCATCCGGCGCCGAACGCCCCTGCAAACGCAGCGGCAGCGCCACGTTGTCCAGCACCGAAGCCCAGGGCATCAGCGTGGCCTGCTGAAACACCAGCGCGCAGCGCTCGGTGGCGGTCTCCACCTGCCCGGCGGTGGGTTCGAGCAAGCCGGCGAGCAAGCGCAGCACGCTGCTCTTGCCGCAACCGCTGGGGCCGAGCAGCGCCACGCGTTCACCCGCGTGAAGCGTCAGGCTCAGGCCCTGCAGCGCTTGCAGGCCTCCGGCGAAGCGCAGGTCCACGCCGGCCAGGCTGGCCAGACAGGGCGAAGGCGCCGCCATCAGTCGTTGAACAAGTGGGCCAGCACGCGCGGCAGCACCGCGCGCCAAGCCGCCTCCCGGTGCTCGGCGGCCGGCTCCTCGATGAAGCGCACGCCGTCACTCTGGCGGCGCAGCAGCTCGGCCATGCGGCGCGCCTGCGGCACCATGTCGCGGCTCTCTCGCCCTCCGGCGTACACGCACACGCGCTGGTGCGCCAGCAGCGGCTCGCTCTCGGCCAGGGTTTGCGCCTGCTGCGGCGCCACCCAGAAGGCGGGCGAGAGCACCCCTCCGAGGCCGAACACCTCGCGGTGGCGGTGCAGGGCGGCGAAGCTGATCAGCCCGCCCATGGAGCTGCCCACGATGGCCGTGCTGGAGGCCTCGGGCCGCGTGCGCCAGCGCAAGTCCACATACGGCTTGACCCGTTCCACCAGGAAGCGCAGGTAGGCGAAGCCCTCGCCCTTGCCAAAGCGTTCGTGATCCCAGGGGTTGAGCTCGGTCATGCGGCGCTCGCCGCCGTTGTCGACGGCCACCGCGATGACGTGCAAGCCCTGCTGGCGCGCCAGGCGGTCGAGCAGTTCGTCGGCGCCCCATTCGCCGGCATAGCTGGTGGCGTCGTCGAAGACGTTCTGGCCGTCATGGAAGTAGATGACCGGGTAGCGCCGCTCCGGCTGGCCGGCGTAGTCCGGCGGCAGGTAGATGCGCAGGCGCCGCGAGCGCTCCAGCCCTGGCATGGGCAAGGGCTCGGTGACGATCAGTCGCGAGGCATCGGCCACGCTGGGCGGGCGCTGGGCGGCCGCCAGGGCGGGGTAGAGAAACAGGGTGTTCAGGAGCGGGCGGCGGCGCATGCCGTCAAGTATCGACCCGCTGCCGACAAGCTCTTATCCTCGGCCCTATGAGCGCACCCATCGGCATCGTCGCCTGCTCCTCGGAAGGCGCCGCGCTGTGTTACCGCACCCTGTGCCTGGAGGCGGGCGAGCGCCTGGGCGCGCACGCGCACCCCGAGGTGGTGATGCACGGCCATTCGCTGCACCGCTACGTTCAAGCCCTCGACGCCGGCGACCTCGAACTCGTGGCCACGCTGATGCTCGACTCGGCGCGCAAGCTGGCCAAGGCCGGGGCGGCCTTCCTGATCTGCCCGGACAACACCGTGCACCAGGCGATGCCCCTGGTACTTCCCAAGTCCCCGCTGCCCTGGATCCCCATCGCCGACGCGGTGACCAAGGCCGCACACCAGCGGCAGCTGCGCCGCCTGGCGCTGCTGGGCACGCGCTGGCTGGTGGCCAGCGAGGTCTACCCCAGCGCGCTGGCCGTGCGCGGCATCGCCTGCGTGCGCCCGAACGAGGCCGAACGCGACCGCGTCTCGAAGCACATCATGGACGACATGGTCTGCGGTCGCTTCACCGAGGCCGCCCGCACCGACTGCCGGGCCGTCATCGCCCGTCTGCGCGATGAGGCACATTGCGACGGCGTGGTGCTGGGTTGCACCGAGCTGCCGTTGCTGCTCGCCGAGGCGGACAGCCCGCTGCCGCTGCTCGACTCCACCCGCCTGTTGGCGCGGGCGGCGTTGGACCGCGCGCTGCAGTGAAGCTAGGTTGAACACTCACATCGCCCTGCTGCGCGCCGTCAATGTCGGCGGCACCGGCAAGCTGCCCATGGCCGAGCTTCGCGCCATGGCCGCAGCGCTCGGCTTTGACCACCCGCGCACCTACATCGCCAGCGGCAATCTGGTGTTTGAAAGCCCCTTGCCAGCTGACGCCGCGCGCAAGCGGCTCGAGGCCGCGCTGGCTGCCTACGCCGGCCGGCCTGTCGGCGTGGTGATGCGCAGCCGCGCCGATCTTCGGGACTTGCTGGAGGACAACCCCTTCCCTGACGCCGCCCCGAACCGCGTGCTGGTGAGCCTGCTCAACGAGGCGCTGCCCTCGGACTGGCAGGCGGGCGTGCGCCACCAGCAAGGCGAACAGTTGCACGCCCGGGCACGCGAGCTCTTCGTGCACTACGGCGAGGGCATGGGGCAGAGCAGGCTGCGCATTCCCGCCGCCGAGGCCGGCACGGCGCGCAACCTGAACACCCTGCGAGCCTTGCTCACCCTCTGAACAATTCTTTGCGCAGGCTTCATGCTCGCGCGCCAGGCTGCAAGGCATGCTGCCACCCATGAAGCGCCGACACCTGCTGCTGCCTGCGCTGGCAGCCTCGCTTTCACTCGCCGGACCCGCCTGGGCACAAGGCCTGCGCGAGCGGCTTGCGCAGCGCCGCGAGATGGGCCGCGAGGCCCAGCCCGGAGACTTCGAGTGGACCGATGCCGAGCGCCAGCGCGCCCTGCCGCTGCGCCTGCGCCTGCCGGCCGGCGAGGCTCCCTGCCCGCTCGTGCTGTTCAGCCACGGGCTGGGCGGCGATCTGAACGCCGGGAGCCTGTGGAGCGAGGCCTGGGCGGTGGCCGGCATCGCCACCCTGCACCTGCAGCACCCGGGCAGCGACCGCTCGGTGCTGCGCAGCGGCCCGCGCGCCTTGCGCACGGCGGCGAACGCCCAGCAGTTGCAGGCGCGCGCGCTCGACGTGCGCTTCGTGCTCGACGAGCTGGCGCGCCGCGCCGCCGAGCACCCCCGCCTGCGCCTAGACCGCATCGGTTTGGCCGGCCACTCCTTCGGCGCGCACACCACGCTGGCCGTGGCCGGGCAGCACTTCCCGCGCGGCGCCACCCTGGCCGACCCGCGCCCGCGCGCCTTCGCCGCGTTCAGCCCCTCACCCCCCAACGGCGGCGATGCGACGGCCGCCTTCGGCAGCCTGCGTCGACCGATGCTCTGCCTGACCGGCAGCCTGGACGGCAGCCCCCTGGTGCCCGAAGGCGACCCGAACCGCCGCGAAGGCGCCTGGCGCCGTGCCGTCTACGACGCCCTGCCCGCCGGCGACAAGGCCGAGCTCTGGCTGGACGGTGCCGACCACATGAGCTTTGGCGGTCAGGCCGTCGGCGGCGCCATGGCGCGTCTGCGCGAACGAGACCCCCGCGCCAGCGCGCAGGCCGAGCGCCATCAGGCGCTCATTGCCGCCGTCAGCAGCGACTGGTGGCGCGCCCAGTTGTTGGACGATGCCGCTGCCAGCGCCCGCCTGGCCCAAGCCCCCGCCCACCTGAAGGAAGCCGACGCCTGGCGTCGAGGATGAGCCCCATGCTGAACCGCCGCCATTTGCTCCAACCCCTCCCCCTGCTCCCGCTGCTGGCGGCCGTGCCCTGGCGCCCCGCGCACGCCGCGCCCGACGAACGCCTGGCCCTGCACGCGTTGAACCGCCTGGGCTACGGCCCCCGGCCGGGCGACCTGGCCGCCTGGGGCGCGCAGCCCTGGGAGGTGCTGGTGGAGACCCAGCTGGCCGCCGCCCAGCCGTTGCCCGAGGCACTTCGCCAGCGGCTTGCCGAGCGCGCGCCGGCGCCGCTGACCGGCCGCATCACCGCCTACCGCGAGGCCGAGCGCAAGCGCGATGCCGAAGGCGCCGAGAACGAACGCCGCGAACTGGCCCGTGCCGCCATGCTCGAGGCTGCCGAGGCGCGTCTGGCTCGTGCGCTGTGGAGCCCGAATCAGCTGGAGGAGCGGCTGGTCGAGTTCTGGTTCAACCACTTCAACGTGTTCATTGGCAAAGGCCCGGTGCGCGTGCTGGTGGGCGACTACGAGGCCCAGGCCATCCGCCCGCATGTGCTGGGGCGCTTCCGCGACCTGCTGGGCGCCACCGCGCGGCACCCGGCCATGCTGATCTACCTGGACAACGCGCAGTCCGGCGCGTCCAGGGGAGGCCGGGGCGGCCTGAACGAGAACTACGCCCGCGAATTGATGGAACTGCACACCCTGGGCGTGGACGGCGGCTACACGCAGCAGGACGTGACCGAGCTGGCGCGCGTGCTCACCGGTTGGTCGATCGAGCCGCAGGACGGCAGCTTCCGCTTCATGGCGCGCCGCCACGACGATGCCGCCAAGACCTGGCTGGGCCAAGCCGTGCCGGGCCGTGGCCAGGCGCAGGGCGAATGGGCGTTGGACCGCCTGGCCGAGCACCCCGCCACCGCACAGCGCATCGCCTTCAAACTGGCGCAGCACTTCGTGGCCGACGCCCCCGAACCGGCGCTGGTGCAGGCCACCGCGCAGGCCTTCCTGAGGAGTGGCGGCGACCTGCGCGCCACCACCCGCACGCTGCTGCTGCACCCGCTGGCGCGCAGCGAGGCCGTCTTCGGCCAGCAGTTCCGCAGCCCCTACCGCTATGTGCTGGCGCTGCTGCGCGCCGCCGACGTGCCGGTGGTCAACGACTGGCAGCCCGTGCTGCAGGCGCTGCGCCAGCTCGGCCAGCCGCTCTTTGGCTGCGTCACGCCCGACGGCTACCGCGTCACCCGCGAGGCCTGGCTGGATCCGGAGTCGCTGCTGCGCCGAGCCGAGACCGCGACCCGGCTGGCGCAACGCGTGCGGCCCGACCCCGAGCGCTTGCTCACCGCACTAGGCCCGGCGCTGAGCCCGGCCACCCGCGCCCTGGTGGCCAGCGAGCCTGCCGCCCGCCAAGCCGCTCTGCTGCTGGCCGCCCCCGATCTGCAGAACGCCTGAGGAATCCCCCCATGTTCAACCGCCGCCACCTCCTGGCCACCGCCGCCGCGCTGCCTGCGCTCAGCCTAGCCAGCAACCCGGACCGCACGCCGCCGCGCTGGATCGTCGTGCTGCTGCGCGGCGCCGTCGACGGCCTGTCGGTCTGTGCGCCCTACGAAGAACGCGCCTACCGCGACGAGCGGCCAGGCATCGCCATCGCCCCACCCGGTAGCGAGCACGGCCTGATCGACCTCGGCGCCGCAGGCCCCAAGTTCGGCCTGCACCCCGCCTTGGCGCCCCTGATGCCGCTGTGGCAGGCCGGACAGTTCGGCCTGCTGCACGCCAGCGGCCTGGTCGGTGCCGGCCGGCGCAGCCACTTCGAGGCGCAGGACGAGTTGGAGGCCGGCGGCCGCGGCACCCTCAGCGAGGGCTGGCTGGCGCGCTTGATGGCCGACGGAGCCCAGGCCGACGCCCAGGCCGTGCGCGCGCTCTACAGCGGCCCGATTCGACCCAAGCTGCTCGCCGGCGC
>JAFLDE010000055.1 GCA_017302655.1 Burkholderiales bacterium | reverse complement strand
GGCGCCGGCCGCCACGCCGGCAGCAGCTACTGCCGCCGCCAGCCAGCCGGCGAATGCCGCCGCCGCCGAGCTGAAGAAGGAACACTGGGAGTGGCGCGACGAGCTGAAGAAACAGCGCGAGCTCAACAAGCTCAAGCCCACCGACCTCTACCCCGGCGTCGCGCAATTCGTCTGGGCGCACGAAGCCGATGAACTGATCTTCCAGTACCGCGGCAACCTGCTGCGCTGGCGCGCGCAGGCCGGTGTGGAGCCGTTGCTCGTCACCCAACGTCCGCTTCGCGTGCTGGCCTACAGCCGCGACGACCAGGGTTTCGTCTACCAGGACGAAACGCGCGTGCTGCGGGCGCGCTTCGCGCAGGCCGGCGCCCAGCTGCTGAACCGGGAGCTGGTGCATCCCGATGACGCTGAGCGCAAGTACCGCATCGAAGCCACCACGCTCAGCGAAGACGGTCGCTTCATGGCCCTGCTGGCGCGCGCCCCGCTGCAGGCCGAGGAAGGCCGCCCGGCGCCCAGGCCCGGCCGCCAGGTGGAGATTGCCGACTACAGCAAGCGCTGGGCGACGACGAAGAAGGTGGACCGCGAAGTCAGCGACGACAAGCGCATGACCCTGCCCCTCGCGCTTTACGTGCGCCCCGTGCCGCAGCCCGGCGCGCTGCCCGCCGAGCAAGGCCAGCCGGTCTACACGCACAAGGGCGGCGACGTCTGGTTCGAGATCAGCCCCATCGCCTGGACGAAGAACGGCAGCCATTACGCCTTCGTCACCTGGGAGCGCGAGAAGGAATTGCTCCGCGTCTACCTGGGGACGCCCGATCAACCCAAGCCCGATCTGGTGCTGGAGCGGCGCGGCGACGTGGGCCACGAGGTGGTCAATGTGCTGCGTCCGCGCTTCACGCCCGACGGACGCCAACTCGTGCTCACGCTGGACGAAGCCGGCTACCGCCAGCCCTACGCCATTGACGTGGCCGGCCGCCAGCTGCGCGCCTTGTTGAAGGGCGAGTTCGAGGCGCACCAAGTGCTCGGCTTCACCCCCGACTCCCGCGCCTTCTTCGTGCTGGCCAACCAGGGCGACTTCGGGGCCATGAACCTGTGGCGGGTGGACATGGCCAGCGGCGCCATGCAGGCCTTGGGTCAAGCCGGGCAATACCACCGCAATGCGGCGGTCTCGCACGACGGCCGCTGGGCCGCCGCCTGGGCCGGTGATTGGGCGAACATGCCCGAACTGCGCTTGCTGGGTGGCGCCGCGCCGCGCACCTTGACGCAAAGCCACGACCCGGCCTGGGCCGACGCCGTTCGCCTGCGCCCCGAGCGCTTCAGCTTCAAGAACCGCCATGGCGACACCCTGTTCGCCTATGCCTTCAAGCCGCCCGGCTGGCAGGCCAGCGACCGCCGTCCGGCCGTGGTCTACGTCTATGGCGGCCCCTTGAACGACCGCCACATCGTCGAGACCGACAGCTTCCAGGGCACCGGCTTCCTGTTCAACCAGTACATGGCGCTGCGTCACGGCTACCTCACGGTGAGCATCGACACGCGCGGCCACAGCAATTACGGCCGCCGCTTCAGCGGCGCCAACTGGGAACGCGTGGGCGAGCCGCAGACCGAGGACCTGGAGGACCTGCACCGCGAGTTGGTCGCCCGCTGGGGCGTGGATCCCCTGCGCGTGGGCCTCAACGGCTGGAGCTTCGGCGGCTTCCAGACCCAGCACACCCTGTTCACCAAGCCCGATCTGTTCGCCGCCGGCATCGCCGGGGCCGGTCCTACCGAATGGGAGAACTACAACAGTTGGTACAGCGGGCGCACCATCGGCAAGGTGGATCGCAGCAAGCCGGTCCTGCGCAAGTACTCGCTGCTGCCGCTGGCCGCCAATCTGAAGAAGCCCCTGCTGCTGGTGCACGGCATGGCCGACCCCAACGTGCTCTACCAGGACACAGTGAACGTCTACCGCGCGCTGCTCGAATCAGGCAAGGACGCGCTGGTCGACCTCTACCTCGACCCCGAGGGCGAGCACGCCATGGGCGGCTCGGTCAAGCCCGTGGGTTTGCACCGCAAGTACGAGGCCTTCTGGCTGCGCACCTTGGGTAGTGCTGTCAAGTGATCGGCAGCGGGGGGTATGGCTCCCGCTTCGGAATTGAATACGCGCCCCGAGTTAACGAGTTCGTTAAAGAAATCGGCTGATTGATTTAATATGAGCGCGTCTTTTGGTTGCGCATTCAAATGCCTTCTGCCGTGCTCATGAACGATTCCGCCCATCGCGCCGGCCGCTGGATTCAACAAAGCACGGGCTACAAGGCCTTCGTGCCGGCACCCCTGCCGCCAGACCCACCCTTGCGGCTCGACGGCCCGATTCAGGCCATGCTTTCGCAAGCCGACCGCGATCTGGGCCGGCTCGATGCAGTGGCCACCTTGCTGCCCAATCCCGACCTCTTCGTGGCCATGTATGTCCGCCACGAGGCCGTGCTGTCCTCCCAGATCGAGGGCACCCAAAGCACCCTGGAGGACGTGCTGGCCTTCGAAGCCGAAGGGCAACAGGAAGGCACGCCCAAGGACATCGAAGAGGTCGTCAACTACGTGCGCGCCATGAACCATGCGCTGGCACGTCTGGCCGAATTCCCGCTGTCCTTGCGCCTGCTCCGCGAGGTGCATGCCCAACTCATGCAAGGCGTACGCGGGGGCGACAAGTCGCCCGGAGAATTCCGCACCAGCCAGAACTGGATCGGCGGGGCGGGTGTGAGCCTGCGCAACGCGGCCTTCATCCCACCACCGCCGCACGAGGTGCTGCCCCAGCTGGGGCAACTCGAAACCTTTCTGCACGCCAGCCGCGACCAGATGCCGCTGCTCGTGCGCTGTGCGCTCGTGCACGCGCAGTTCGAAACCATCCACCCCTTCCTCGACGGCAACGGCCGCGTCGGCCGCCTGCTCATTACCCTGATGCTTTGCGCAGAAGGCGCGCTGACCCGTCCCCTGCTCTATCTCTCGCTGTACCTGAAGACGCACCGCGCCGAGTACTACGACCGCCTCACCGCCATCCGCAGCCAGGGCCACTGGGAGCCTTGGGTCGGCTTCTTCCTGCGCGGCGTCAGTCAGACCGCCCGCGCCGCCGCTCAGACCGCCCGGGACATCATTCAACTGCGCGAGGCGCACCGCGCGGCGGTGGCCAGCAACGCCCGCGCGCTCAGGCTGCTCGACCACCTGCTCGTGCAGCCCAGCGTGTCGGCGCCCCGCGCCACGCAGTGGCTCGACTGCAGCTTCCCTACCGCCCTCAAGCTGTTGCAGGACCTGGAAGCGCGTGGCTGGCTGCGCGAAGTGACCGGCTATGGGCGCAACCGGCAGTGGCGCTACCAGCCCTACCTCGACCTCTTTCATCGCGAAGCAGTGGAGGCTCAGATGGCCGACGCCGCGAATGCGACCTCGCAGCGCACGGCCAGCGCCTTCTCGGCCCTGCCACCGACCCCGAACCCCTGACCCATGCCCACCCTCGACTGGCTTGAACGCGACGCCGCCTTCCGCACTGCCGCGCGCACGCCCACCCGCGTGCTGCGCCCGCACCCCGCAGGGCCTGTGCATGGCAGCGGAAACGCCGACAACCTGCTTGTGCAGGGCGACAACCTGGAGGCGCTCAAGGCCCTGCTGCCGTTCTACCGGGGCCGGGTGAAGTGTGTCTTCATCGACCCACCGTACAACACCAAAAGCGCCTTCGAGCATTACGACGACAACCTGGAGCATTCGCAGTGGCTGTCCATGATGCTGCCGCGCCTGCAACTGCTGCGCGAGTTCCTGCGCGAGGACGGGTCTATCTGGGTGACCCTCGATGACGCCGAGGCGCACTACTTCAAAGTACTTGCCGACGAAGTGTTCGGCCGCGGCTGCTTCATTGCCGACATTGCTTGGAAGCGCCGAGATGGTGCCCCCAATGATCGACGGATCGGCCCCACCTACGACCACCTTTTCGTCTACTCGCGAAGCTTGGGCAAGGGGTCAAAGACCAGCGCGGAGGAATCGTTTGGCTTGATGGAGCGAACCGAGAAGGCCGATGCTCAGTATCAAAGCTACGAAGAGCCTTTTGGGTTCGATCCGCGAGGCCCCTTTCGCAAAGTTGACTCGACGGGCAATGCAAAGGGCGGCAGATACGTAGAGAGCTTGATGTACCCCGTCAGGAATCCATTCACCGGAGCGGAGGTCTTCCCTCGGAAGGGGCGGTGTTGGGTCTACAAGCGAGAGGACATGGAGAAGATGATCGAAGAGCGACGATTCTTTTGGGGAAAGGACGGCACCGCCGGTACGCCGATGCGCAAGCTCTTCAAGTCTGAGGCGAAACCAGGGATGGCCGCGCCCACCGTCTGGGACGATGCGGGCCTCAATCAGCACGCTGCGCGGGAGATCGAGCTGCTATTTGGAGAGAAGGCTGCGTTCGAGACACCGAAGCCGGAAGCCCTACTGAAGCGAGTGCTTCAGATCGCTACCAACCCCAACGACCTTGTCCTCGACTCCTTCCTCGGCTCCGGCACCACCGCCGCCGTGGCGCACAAGATGGGCCGGCGCTGGATCGGCATCGAGATGGGCGCGCATGCCGTCACGCACTGCCTGCCGCGCTTGAACCAGGTGGTGCAGGGTGAGCAAGGCGGCATCAGCACGGCGGTGGGCTGGCAGGGCGGCGGGGGGTTCCGCATGCTCACACTCGGCGCGCCGCTGTTCGACGCCGACGGCGACATCCACCCCGAGGTACGCTTTGCCGACCTGGCCGCCTTCCTGTGGATGCGCGAGACCGGTGCGGCGCTGGACGCGCCGTCCGTGGCTTCACCGCTGCTGGGCGTGCACCAAGGCCGCGCGGTCTATCTGCTCTTCAACGGCATCCTGGGCGACAGGCGGCCGGCGGGCGGCAATGTGCTCACGGCGGCCGTGTTGGACGCGCTGCGCGAGACCTGCTGGCACGAGGGGCCCAAGACGGTGTACGGCGAGGCCTGCCGGCTGGGTGACGCGCGCTTGGAGCAGGCCAGCATCCGCTTCCAGCAACTGCCCCATGCGGTGCCCCAATGAGCGGCGGCTTTGAACTGAAGATTTACCAGCGCCAGGCCTTGCAGGCGCTAGAGGGCTTTCTGCATGCCGCCGCCATGCGGGGTGCGAGCAGCGCGTTCCGTGACGCCACCGGCTTCCCCTTTGAGCCCGAGCCCTTTGGCGAGGCCTGCCCCTGCGTATGCCTGCGCATTCCTACGGGCGGCGGGAAGACCCTGCTGGGCGCGCACGCGGTGGGGCTGTTGCAGCGCGACTGGCCGGCGGTGGGCGCGCACGCGCTGGCGCTGTGGCTGGTGCCGAGCGACGCGATCCGCAGCCAGACGCTGGCGGCACTCACCACGCCCGGTCACCCGCTGCGCGCCGCGTTGGAGCAGGGCTGTGGCGACACGGTGCGCGTATGCACGCTCGAAGAACTGGCGCAGCTCTCGCCGCAGGACTTCGCCAGCCGCGCGGTGGTGGTGGTGGCCACCATCCAGAGCTTCCGCATCGACGACGCCGACAAGCGCAACGTGTATACCTTCTCGGAGGCCTGGGAATCGCACTTCCGCAGCCTGCCGCCGCAGGCGCTCGACATCCTGCGCAGCGTGCCCGACGCGCTGGTGACGGCCGAAGACGCCGCCCGCGAAGGGCGCGAGATGCTGGCGCGCTACGTGGGCCAGCCGCGCCGCAGCCTGGCCAACTGGCTGGCGCTGCGCAGGCCTTATGTCATCGTGGACGAGGCGCACAACGCCAAGACCGACGCCAGCTTCAAGGCCCTGCGGCGCCTGAACCCGGCGGCCATCCTGGAGCTGACGGCTACGCCGCTGGCGCGGCGCTCCAATGTGCTGTTCTCGGTGTCGGCGCAGCAGCTGCGTGCCGAGCACATGATCAAGATGCCGATCAGCTTGACCGAGCACACGCAGGGCTGGCAGCAGGCGGTGGCCGCCGCCGTGATGCGCCAACGCCAGCTTGAAGCCGAGGCACGGCTGGAGGAGCATGCCACCGGCCAGCGCATCAACCCGATGGCGCTGCTGCAGGCGCAGAACGCAGACCAGGCGGTAACCGTGGAGGCGCTGCGCCAGCACTTGGTGGAAGAGCTGCACATTGCGCCGGCCCAAATTCGCGTGGCCACCGGCACCCAGCGCGAACTGGAGGGCGAGGACCTGATGGCGCCCGACTGTCCGGTGCGCTTCATCATCACCGTGCAGGCCTTGAAGGAAGGTTGGGACTGCCCCTTCGCGTACGTGCTGTGCACGGTGCAGAGCGTGCGCTCCAGCGTGGCCATCGAGCAGTTGCTGGGTCGCGTACTGCGCATGCCCTTTGCCCGTGAGCGCCAACGGGAGGCTCTGAACCGCGCTTACGCCCATGTCACCGAAGCTGAAACCGGACAGGCCGCCAACGCGTTGGCCGACCGACTGATCGATGGCATGGGCTTCAATGCGCTCGACCTGGCTTCCATGCTGGCCGGCCCCACGGCGCCGCTGCCAGGCATGGAGAATTTGCCGCTCTTCGCTGCCGCACCGGCCATGCCTGCGCTGAGCCTGGATTTGCCGGCCGACACGCTGCTGCCCGCCGAGGTGACGGCGGCCCTGGCGCGCGGCGAACTGAGTGTGCAAAGCGAAGGTGAACGCCAGCGACTGACGTTGCGCGGTGCCGTGGACGAGGCGCTGGCCAGCGCACTGGTGCAGGCCACGCCCAAGAAGCAGCGCGAGCAAGTGCAGCAGCAGTTAGAGCGTCATCAGGCCTTGGTGGTGTCAGCCCAGGCGCCCGAGAACCGGGGCGAGCGCCTGGCGCCACTGCCTCGGCTGGCTTACCGCGCCGAGCGCCACCCGCAGAGCCCGCTGCTGTTGCTCGAACGAGAGGCCGTGCTGGACGCTTCGCCCCTCAATCTACTGGCCGAGCCGGTGGAGTTGGCCGGATTCGAACTTCGCGTGGAGCAAGGCACGCAGTGGCAGATTTATCTGAATGGCGAGCGAGTGCAGGTCGGCGCGGGTGGCGACTCGCAGTTGCCGTTGGATGCCTCCAGCAGCCCGGTGACGCTGGGCGACCTGACGCGCTGGCTGGCGCGGGAGCTGCAACAGCCCGCGCGCAACCGGGCTCGTGATGTGCTGCCGGCGCACCTGCGTGCCTTCGTGCGCGCCACGCTGGAGCACCTGCTGCACTCGCGCGGCTTTCCGTTAGCTACGCTGGTACTGCGCCAGCACGAACTGGTACGGCTGCTGGCCTCGCGGATCGAGGCCTTGCGCGAGAGCGGGGCCCAGCGAGGTTTTCGGCAGTTGGTGCTGGACGGCGGCTGGGCGCTGGAGGCCGGCCCGACTTTCGAATACCGCGTGGAACCACAGGTCTATCCGGTCAGCGGCGGCAAGCGATATGCCGGCAAGCATCACTTCGCCAAGCACTACCACGCGGCGATTTCCGACCTCCTCGACGGCAGCGAAGAGATGGCCTGCGCGCTGGCCATCGAGCAGCATCCGCGAGTGCTGCGCTGGGTGCGCAACCTGGACGATGACCCAGGCTTCTGGCTGCCAACCTCGTCCACGCGATTCTTTCCGGATTTCCTGTGCTGGCTGGCGGACGGACGTGTGTTCGTCGTTGAGTACAAAGGCGAGCAGATGCGCCACAGCCCCAAGGAGATTGAGAAGCGCTTGGTGGGCGAGACCTGGGCCGCTGCGAGCGGCGGGCGCGCTGGATTCTTGTTCGCCTATCGCCAAGACCAGGGGCTCGGGGTGGCCGCCCAGCTGCTGCGCGCGTTCTGAAGGCGACGCACGCGCATCGGGCACCGCTTGCCAACGGCGGGTTTCCTTGATCTGCGTGAACCCCCCACGCGGCGGCCGTGGCGGGTGTTTAGGCACAATTCTCTAATTCCATCGTCCCCAGACCTTGCCGCCGGGCGGCCCGGTCTTGCTTCCATGAATTCCCCAGCCTCCCCGAGCCAGCGTGAACTCGGCCGCCATGCCTACGACCGCGATGCCTTGATCGCCTGCGGCCACGGCCAGCTCTTTGGCCCTGGCAACGCGCGCCTGCCGCTGCCCAATATGCTGATGTTCGACCGCATCGTGCAGATCGACGACACGGGCGGTGCGCATGGCAAGGGCCGGCTGGTGGCCGAACTCGACATCCGCCCCGACCTCTGGTTCTTCGGCTGCCACTTCGAGAGCGACCCGGTGATGCCGGGCTGTCTGGGCCTGGATGCGCTGTGGCAGCTGGTCGGCTTCTGGCTGGGCTGGCGCGGCAACCCGGGGCGCGGCCGCGCGCTGGGCTCGGGCGAAGTGAAGTTCTTCGGCCAGGTGCTGCCCAGCGCCAGCAAGGTCAGCTACGAGTTGGACTTCAAGCGCGTCATCGAGCGCAAGCTGGTGATGGGCATTGCCGATGGCCGCGTGCTCGTTGACGGCCGCGAGATCTACAGCGCCACCGACCTCAAGGTCGGCCTCTTCACCAGCACGGACGCCTTCTGATCATGCCGCGTCGTGTCGTCGTCACTGGCATGGGCATCCTGTCCAGCCTGGGCAACAACCTCACCGAGGTGGACGCCAGCCTGCGCGCGGCTCGCTCGGGCATCCGCTTCAACCCTGGCTACGCCGAACGCGGCATGCGCTCGCAGCTCAGCGGCCGGCCCAGCATCGACCTGGAAGCGGCGGTGGACCGCCGCCAGCTTCGCTTCATGGGGGACGCGGCGGCCTACGCTTACTTGGCCATGCAGCAGGCCATCGAACAGTCGGGTCTCACGCCTGCCGAGGTGTCGAACCCGCGCGCCGGCCTGGTGGCGGGCTCTGGGGGCGCCTCCAGCATGAACCAGGTGTGGGCCGCCGACACCTTGCGCGCCAAGGGGATCCGGCGCGTCGGCCCCATGATGGTCACGCGCACCATGGGCAGCACGGTTTCGGCCTGTTTGTCCACGCCCTTCGGCATCAAGGGCGTCAATTACTCCATCACCTCGGCTTGCGCCACCAGCGCGCATTGCATCGGCCACGCGGCACAGCTGATCGCCTGGGATCAGCAGGATGTGGTCTTTGCCGGCGGCGGCGAGGAGGAGAGCTGGGAGCTCTCCATGCTGTTCGACGCCATGGGCGCCATGTCCAGCAGCCGCAACGAACAACCCGAAGCCGCCGCCCGTGCCTTCGACACCGGCCGTGACGGCTTCGTCATCGCCGGCGGCGGCGGCATGCTGGTGCTCGAAGCGCTGGAGCACGCGCAGGCGCGGGGTGCCCACATCCTGGCTGAGCTGGTCGGCTTCGGTGCCACCTCCGACGGCCACGACATGGTGGCGCCGTCCGGCGAGGGCGCGGTGCGTTGCATGCGCCAGGCGCTGAGCACGGTGCGCACGCCGGTGGACTACATCAATGCCCACGGCACCTCCACGCCAGTGGGCGATGTGGCCGAGCTGGGGGCGGTGCGCGAGGTCTTCGGTGCCGCCGGCCAGGCCATGCCCATGATCAGCTCGACCAAGTCGATCTCCGGCCACTCGCTGGGGGCCGCAGGCGCGCAGGAAGCGATCTACTCGCTGCTCATGCTGCAAGGGGGCTATGCGGCCGCGTCGGCCAACATCGAGACCCTGGACCCCGCGGCCGAAGGCCTGCGCGTGCTGCGCGAGCGCCACGACGGCACGCTGAACACCGTCATGTCCAACAGCTTCGGCTTCGGTGGCACCAACGCCACCCTGGTGTTCTCGCGTTACGAGGCCTGATCCGCGCCCGCCGCAGTCTGCAGCTGGGCGTCGATCCAGGCATCCTTTTCCGCCCAGACTTGCTCCAGCCAGCGCGCCTGCCGCACCAGGCGGGCGCGCTCGCCGGCGGCTTCCATGCCCAGCAGCGCCGGCGGAATCTCGTGCCGCCGCACGCGCAGCACCACCGCCGGCAGGTTGCCGCAGAGCAGGTCCCAGAAGCTGGGCGTGCCGGCCGGGTAGATCAGGGTCACGTCGAGCAAGGCCTCGAACTGCTCGCCCATCGTGGCCAGCGCCACCGACAGGCCGCCCACCTTGGGCTTGAGCAGGTGCCGGTAGGGGCTGCGCTCCGCCTCGCGCTTTTCCGGCGTGGCGCGTGTGCCTTCCACGAAGTTCATCACCGAGGTGGGCACGCGCAGGAACTTCTCGCAGGAGGCACGCGCGTCCTCGAGGTCGCGCCGCTGGTCCTCGCGGGTCTTGCCGCGGCGCATGAAGGGGAAATCCAGCGCCCACCAGGCCATGCCGATCACCGGCATCCAGATCAATTCCCGCTTCAGGAAGAACTTCAGGAAGGGGATGCGGCCGTGCAGTGCGTGCTGCAGCACGAAGATGTCCACCGAGCTCAGGTGGTTGCAGGTCAGCAGGTACCAGCCCTGTGGGCTCAGGCCCTCCAGACCCTCCAGCCGCCAGCGCAGGTCTGGGTTGCAGGCGTCCATCCAATGCTTGTTCAGCGCCACCCAGGCGCCGGCCAGCTGCATCAGCAGGCGGTCGCAGGGGCGCTGCACCGCGGGCCAGGGCAACAGGCGCTTCAGCAGGGCCGGCGGCAGCAGCGACACGCTGAGCAGCACGGTGGAGACGGCCAGCAAGAGCGCGCACAGCAGCGCGCGGGGCCAGCGGATCAGAAACAGGTGCATGGGGAGCCCGGCGCGCCGCGCCGACAGGGGATCAGGTTTCGTCGGCGGGCACTTGCACGGCCAGGCGGGCGGTTTCGACGCAGGCGATCAGCGCCGCTTCTTCATAGGGCTTGCCGAGCAAGGTGGTGACACCGGCGGCGGCAGCCTGCTCCTTTTTGTCGTCGGAGGAGGTGATCATCAGCACCGGCATCGAGCTGCTGGCGGCCTGCGCGCGCACGTGGCGGGTGAGCTCGAAGCCATCCATGCCGGGCATCTCGACGTCGGTGATGAGCACGTGCGGCAGCTGTTCGGCCATCTTGGCGATGGCTTCCTCAGCGCTCTCGGCCAACACCACCTGGTAGCCCTGGGCGGCGAGCACGCGGCTGGTCTTCACGCGGACGATCTTCGAGTCGTCGGCCAGCATGACCACGGTTTCCTGCGGAAGCAGCGTGCGCATCGGGCGGGCTGCGGCCTGTGCGGCGACGCGCGCCGCTTCGGCTTCGGCTGCTGCCGCAGCCTGCCGTTCGTTCTCTAGACGCTCGGCTTCCAGGCGTTCGGCTTCGAGACGCTCCGCTTCAAGACGCGCAGCCTCGGCGGCCTCAGCCCTGGCCTTTTCCGATTCCAGACGTTCCAGCTCAAGCCTCTCGGCTTCGACTCGTTCGGCTTCGAGGCGCGAGGCTTCCTGCTCGGCGGCCAAGCGCTCGGCCTCGAGTCGCTCGACCTCCAGTCGCTCCGCTTCGACACGCGCGGCCTCGGCGGCCTCAGCCTTGGCCTTTTCCGCCGCCAGGCGTTCCAGCTCAAGCCGCTCGGCTTCGACTCTCTCGGCTTCGAGCCGCGAGGCTTCCTGCTCGGCGGCCAGACGCTCCGCCTCGAGTCGTTCGGCCTCGAGCCGCTCCGCTTCAACGCGCTCCGCTTCGCGCCGCGCGATCTCGGCTGCTTCAGCTTGTGCTCGTTCTGTCTCGAGGCGCTCCAGTGCCTGCCGCTCGGCCTCGATCCGTTCCGTTTCGAGCCGTTCGGTTCGCAGTTGCTCCGCTGCCTGCCGCTCGGCCTCGATCTGCGCTGCTTCAGCCGCCTCGGCCGCACGACGTTCGGCTTCGGCTGCGCGGTGCGCTTCTTCGGCGGCCAGGATGGCGCGCAGCGCGGCCTCATCCTCGCGAGCCTGCGCTTCAGCGTCCTCCAACTCGACGGCGGCCGGCGCAGCCTCGGTCTGTGGCGCTGCGTCTGGCTCCCGCTCAGCTGGCGGCAAAGCGCTGGCCGACGCCGACTTGGCCGAGGCGGCCGCAGCGGCGGCGGTGATCGCGAGCATCTCCGCCTCGGCGGCGCGTTGCGCAGCCTCTTTGAGCTGACGGCGGCGGCGCGCACGCAGCCAAAGCGCCCCCGCGAGGGCGATCACCAGAACCAGAATTCCAAGAATCAAAGGCATGCAAGCACTCGGGCGGCGGCGCGATGCCGAGAGCTTAGCGGGCCCTCACAAGTTCCCGGCGAACAGTTTGCGGATGAAGAGTGCCTTGAAGCCCTGTGCTTCGTCCAGACCCAGGCGGTGCAGGTAGGCCGGCGGCGCTTCCTTGTTCTCCCAGAAGCTCTTCAGCGCCATCGTCACCAGCTCGACCGGGTGCTGCGTAGCCTTCTTCATCTTGCGCAGCGCGGCCACGATCTTCAGCTCGTCGGGCGTGAGGTCGGTGCCGAAGGGGAAGCCGGGCAGCAGGCCCTGTTCGGTGAAGGGGTGCAGGCGGTCGTCCAGCTCCTGCGGCGTGTTGTGCGTCCAGGCTTCGGGCAGCTCCCAGGCGGCGTCCAGCTTGCCGTGCGCCTTGGCGGCCTTCACCAGCTCGGCCTGGAAGCGCGAGTCGGCGATGGCGATGAGTCGCTTGACCATGTCCTGGTCGCTCAGGCCGCGGATGTCTGCCACGCCGTACTCGGTGATGACGATGTCGCGCAGATGGCGCGGGATGGTGGTGTGGCCGTAGCTCCAGACGATGTTGCTGACCGGCCCGTCGGCGGTGTCGTGCGTGGCACGCAGCATCAGGATGGAGCGCGCATCGGGCAGCGCGTGCCCCATGGCCACGAAGTTGTACTGTCCGCCCACGCCGCTGACCACGGCGCCACTCTCCAGCGCGTCGCTGGCGGCGGCGCCGAGCAGGGTCACCTTCATGGTGGTGTTCATGAAGCGCGCCTTCACGCGCTGCACGCGCTTGAGCTGTGTTTCCTCGGCGCTCTTGCCGTAGAGCTGGTTGATGAAGTCGATGCGCGTCATGTCGATGCGTGCGCGCTCCTCTTCACTCATGGTGCGCAGGCGCTCGTAGAAGGCGCCCGGACCGATGAAGAAGCCGCCGGTCATGCACACCCCGCCCTTCAGACGTGTGCCCAGGCGGCCCGCAGCATCCAGGATGCCGAAGCGCTGCAGCCAGGTGCGGTCCTTCTCGGTGGGAGGCAAGTTGATGCAACCCTCTTCCGCCAGCAGCTCCAACACGTTGGCGGGCAAGGCCTCGGGGTTCAGCCGTCCCTCGTTGATGAGGCTTTGCAGTGTCGAGTCGCCGTAGACCTGGCGGCGAATGATGCCGGCCTCCATCAGCGCCAGGAAGCCGTTGACGAACATCTCCGAGCAGCCGTAAAGACCCTGCTTGAAGCCGCCCAGCTCGCGGCCCGCCAGCCCATCGGGGCAGATGATCTCCAGGATGCGCCGGTAGTCCGCGCCGCGCCGGTCGCGCAGCACCAATGCCTGGCCGATGGCATCGCCCAGCGAGCCGATGCCGATCTGCAGCGTGCCGCCGTCCACCACCAGGCTGCTGGCGTGCAGGCCAATTGCGTAGTCCGCCGTACTCACCTTGGCATTGGGCGGCGCAAACAAGGTGTGCGTGGCGGCGGGGTCGTCGCACAGGATGTCGAAGAACCCGGGCTTGACCACCGCGCCGCCGAGCATGAAGGGCATCTGCCGGTTCACGACGCCGATGGTGAGCAGCGGCTTGTCGGCCTCCTCGTAGCGCTCCACCACCTCCTGCACCACGTCGGGGTTGCTGGACAGGCTGATCTGCCGCTCGCCGACCACCTCGCGCTCGGCGACCGCCTGGGCGATCACGTTCAGGCCCTGTCCCAGCATGTCACGCGCCACGAAGGTGTAGTTGGTGCTGATGTACTGCTGCTGCGCCAGGCCGTTCTTCAGGTAGTCGCCCGTCTTGAAGAAGAACTCGCGCACTTCGATGTTCGGCGGCAGCCCGGCGCCGCGCAGGTCCTTCACGTAGTCCAGGTCCGGGTAGTCCTTGAACACCCGCTCCACCAGCGGCGCCAGGAAATGCTGCTCCAGCTCGCTCTTGCCGCTGGGCACCTCCAGGCTCAGCGCCGTGAGGATGGTGAGCTTGCGCGAGGGGTCGGCCTTCACCGCCTGGTACAGCCGGTTCACGAAGGGATTGGGCTTGCCGATGCCCAGCGGCAGGCCGAGCACGATGGGGCCCTCGATGCGGGCCAGCACCGCCTCCACGGCGGCGTCGAGCGAATGCAGATGCGTGGTCATGGGGGTCTCCGGGTGTTGTCTCCCATGCTGCGTCGCCGCCGGCTGGGGCCCATTGACCTGGGTCACAGGCAGGCGCTGCCCAGGCCCTTGTGCGGCGCGCAGGCCACAGCGCTCCAGAATGTGGCCATGGAACCGATCGGGCGTCGCATCTTCAGCGCGGCGGCGCTGCTGGCGCTGCCTCACGCCGGCTTGCGGGCGCTCCCCGCCGACCCGGCAGCGGGCGCCTTGCGCTTGGTCAATGCCAGTCTGCCGCCCTTCGTCGTGGCCACCCGCGGCGACAGGGTCGATGGCATCGACATCGAGCTGGCGCATCAGGCGCTCGCGCCGCTTCACGTGCGCATCGACACCCAATTGCTGCCCTGGCGCCGCGTGCTGCAGGAACTGGAACAGGGCCTGGCGGACTTCACCACCACCATCAGCCGTTCGAAGGAGCGCGAGCGATTTCTCGTTTTCTCCGAACCCTACCGCCGGCGCGCCGGCTTCATGTTCTTCACGGCGCGCACGGGCGGGCCGCGCATCGCCCGCTTGCAGGATCTGCGCGGCTTGCACCTGGTCAGCGCCGCCGGCTTCTATGTGCCGCCGCAACTGGCGCATGCCGGTCTGGCCTCGACCAGCCGCGTGCGCGACCTCTCCACGGCGCTGCGCATGCTGGCGGCAGGCCGGGTCGACGCCGCGCTGGTGGGCGACATCGGCGGCCCCTGGGCCGTGCGCGAACTCGGGCTGCGCGATCGGTTGCGCGCCCAGCCCTGGCGCCTGGAGGTGGACAGCCCGACCTTCATGGCGTTCTCTCGGCAGCGGCATGCCGACGGCACCTGGGTGAGGCGCATGAACGAAGGGCTGCGCCGGCTGCAGCGCGCCGGCCGACTGGCCGAGTTGGAACGCCGCTACCGCTGACGGTTCATCAGCGCCATGCCACCCAGCACCATGACCCCGCCGACGAGCAGCGAGGCGTCCAAAGCCTCGCCGAGCAGCAGCGTCGCGAACAGCACCCCGAACACCGGCACCAGGCTGATGTAGCCCGAGGCCGCACCGGCACCGAGCGCCGCCACGCCCTCGAAGTACCAGGCGTAGGCCAGCACCGTCGAGCCCACGGCCATGAAGAGCAGCGCGGCCCAGGTGGCCCCGCTGACCTGCAGGGGCTGGGCCATGGCCGCCGGGCCTTCGAAGCTCAGCGCGCTCAGCAGCAGCAGCACCAGGCCGAAGCCCGATGTGGCCAGGGTGGTGGTGAGCGCATCCATGCCGCCGAGCAGCTTCTTGCCCAGCAGCGTGTAGCCGCTCCAGCAGGCCACGCAGCCCAGCAGCAGCAGCTCGCCCACGCCCAGGCCCTGCTCGAACACCGCCCAGGGGCGGCCATGGGTCAGCACGGTCATGGCACCCAGCACGGCGAGCCCCATGCCGGCGGCGATGCGCGCACTCAGCTTCTCGCCGAACAGCCAGGCCGCCAGCAGCAGGGTGAACACCGGGTTGGTCGTCACCACCAGCGCCGCGCGGCCCGCCGGCACATGCTGCAGGCCCATCAGGAAGAAGGCCGCATAGCCGAACACGCCGACCGCGCCGCCGAGCATCAGGCCGGCCCATTGCCTGTGGCTGAAGCCCTGCACGCTGCGTCTGGCTTGCTTCCACCACAGCCACAGCACCGCGAAGGCGATGGCAAAGCGCCAGCTGGAGGCCGTGAGCGGCGGCAGGCTCTGCACCACGAAGCGCCCGGCCGGCCAGGCACCGCCCCAGAGCGCGGCCATGCCCAGGAGCTTGAGATGAACGGAGAGCGGAGCGGTCATGGCCGCAGTGTGCCCGCCGGAAAATCCCCACCCATGAACTGCCGACCGCATTGCGCCGCCTGCTGCATCGCCCCGTCGATCAGCTCGCCCATTCCCGGCATGCCCGCGGGCAAGCCGGCCGGTGTGCGCTGCGTGCAACTGGACGACGAAGACCGCTGCTTGATCTTCGGCCGCCCCGAACGGCCGGCGGTGTGCGGCTCGCTGGCCCCGCACGAGGACATGTGCGGCACGAGCCGCGAGCAGGCCATGCGCTGGCTGGGCTGGTTGGAGGATGCCACTCGCGCCTGAGCGCGCAGCGCCCGCAGCGCCTTCGCCAGAATGCGCGCCATGAGAACCCCGCCTCACCCGGCTCGCGCCTGCCATGCGCTGTGGCTGCTCCTGGCCTTCGCCCTGCCTGTGCAAGCCAGCGAGCTCACGCCCGGCGCGCCGGCGTCCGCACCGCCCGTCGCTCCCGCGCTTCCGCCACGGCCCGCGCCGTTCGTGCCTGACACCTCGCCCGCCCAAGCCGCGCACGAGGTCTGCAGCCAGCTGCCCGAGCCCCAGTGGCCGCAGGGTGTGGTGGGCAACGCCGAGTACGAGGCCTTCATCACCCTGCGCGAAGGCCGCGCGGTGGCGATCACGACCCGGGTCATTCGTGGCGTCGGCGACCGTCGCTTGCAGCGAGAGCTGATGATGCGGATGGATCACGCCAATCGCGGCCTGGTCTGCGATGGCTTCACCGGTCGGGTGAGTCGGCGCTTCGCGCTGCCCAAGGCAGCGCCCTGAATCCCTGCTACGCGCCGGCGCTGGGCGCCGGCAGCTGTGCCTGCTGCGCCACCGCCAGGCATTGGCGGATGTGCTGCTCGCACACCCACTTCAGCGCCGAGTAGGTCAGCAGCGCCGACACCGCCTGCCCCGCCACCGGCACGAACTTGGCCGCCTGCTGGGTGCTGAGGCGAATGCCGACCATGGTGAGCGCCTTGATCACCAACTCGCGCGTGATGAGCTTGCCGATCAGCAGGCTGCCCCCGGCACTCACCGCCTTCAGCACCACCGCCTTGCGCTCGGGGGCCAGGCGTTCGATCTGCGCCTCGGTGAGCCCGAAGGCCAGGTTGATCTGGGGAATGAGCTTGAGCAGGATGCCGACGTCGGTCGCCCAGTCCAGGCCCGGCACCGGCACCGCCGCCACGCCGGCCGCCAGCAGCGCCCGCTTGCGCACCAGGCGGCGGCAATGCAGCACGGCGGCTTCCAGATGGGCGGGGACGGCAGGGGCGCGGTGGGCGGGCATGGGTCGATCTTGCCAGCGCGGCTGGAACCGCAGGAAGCCACGGGGTAAGTGGCGCTCAGGTGGCGCTGGGCCGGGCCTTTAGGCGCAGGCCGGCGCGACCCTGCCGCCACCAAGCCTCCAGGCGCGGCCAGTGGCGGTCGTGGAAGTAGTGCACCACCGTGTTCACCGCCGGCTCGACGAAGGTGATCGCGCCGGCGATGGCGAGGTCGCCGGTCAACGCGTAGCTGACGCCGAAGGCGACGCCGAGGTGCAGGATGCCGAAGGAAGCGGACTTGGCCATGGTCGTGACGGGCAGGGCGGAAGGGACTGGGCGCCAATGTGCCCGCCCTTGCCGTGGGGTGTCCAACAGAGCCTCGCGATGACGGCGATAGTCCCCGTGCTCACGCCGGACCCGAGGCACGCAGCCGCCGGTACAGCGTGCGCGGGCTGATGCCCAGCTGCGCGGCCTGCTCCGCGCGGGTGGGCGCGCGGTGGCTTGGCGGCGGGCTGGCGGCGGGGCTGAGCGGCAGGCCGGCGGCGAGCGCCTGGCGCATGGCGTCGGCCTCGATCTGTGGTCCGTCGCTGAGCAGCAGGGCACGCTCCAGCACATTGCGCAATTCGCGGACATTGCCGGGGAAGGGGTGGTGCTGCAGCAGAGCGAGTGCCTCGGGCGCCCGCGGAGGCGCCGGCTGGCCGGGTGGCGCCAGCCGGTCCAGCAGGGCCTCGGCCAACAGCGGCAGATCGCCCGGGCGGTCGCGCAGCGGCGGCAGCGCGATCGGGAAGGTGGCCAGGCGGTGGAACAGGTCGGCGCGGAAGCGCCCTTGGGCCACCCAGGCCGGCAGGTCGCGGTGCGTGGCCGAGACCACGCGCAGGTCGGCATGCCGCAGCTCGCTGGAGCCGACCCGGCGGTAGGTGCCGGTCTCCAGCAGGCGCAGCAGCTTGACCTGCAGCGACAGCGGCACGTCGCCCACTTCGTCGAGGAAGAGCGTGCCGCCGTCCGCTGCGGCCACCAAGCCGTCGCGCGCCTGCGTGGCGCCGGTGTAAGCACCCTTCTCGTGGCCGAACAGCTCCGCCTCGAACAGGGTCTCGGGCAGGCTGGCGCAGTCCACCACCACCAGGGCACGCGCCGCGCGTGGGCTGCCGGCGTGCAAGGCCTGCGCCACCAGCTCCTTGCCGGTGCCCGATTCGCCCAGCAGCAGCACGCTGGCGCGGCTGGGCGCCACGCGGGCCAACAGGCCCAGCAAGGCCTGGAAGGGCGGCGAGCGGCCGATCAGCTGCGCCCCGCTGCCCTGGCCATGTGGGGCACGGCCGCCCGTGCCGGGCAGGGTCTGCATGGTCTCGACGAAGGCGACCGGTGCGCCGTCAGGCCCCGGCAGCGGCAGCAGGTCGATCTGCACGTACTGCTCGCCCCGCGGCGTGTGGTGCAGGTGCAGCACGCGTTCGCGGCGGCGGCTGTGCAGGGCCTGCGCCATCGGGCAAGTCTCGCCGCGTTGGTCGCAGGGGGCGTCGAAGTGGTGCGAGACCTCGAAGCAGCGCCGCCCCACCGGCTGCGTGCCGAACTGGCGCCGGTAGGCGGCGTTGGCAGTCAGGATGCGGTGCTCGCGGTCGAACAGGATCTGCGGCTCGGGGCGTTCTTCGAGCAGCGCGGCCAGGGCGTCGGTGTCCATGCCCTGACAGTGCCATGGCACTGCCAGGACTGCCTTGCGCGCTGTCAAACCACAGGGACAGCGCGGCCAAGTGCTTGATGTTCCATGGCGTTCACCCGTGGCTTGGACCTGGCACGGGTCTTGAGATGTCAGGGCAAAGGACCTCCCATGAGCACGCTCAGCCTCCACACCCCGTCGCCCGCCGACCTTCCCGAGCCGGCTGCCGCCGACCCGGAACGCCGCCGCTGGCTGCTGGCCACGGGCTGCGGCGGAGCGTTGGGCGCGGCGGCCTTGGCCGTGCCCTTCACCCAGACCCTGGCCCCCAGTGAGCGCGCGAAGGCGCTGGGCGCCGGCGTGCAGGTGGCGCTGGGCGACATCCCGCCTGGCGGGCTGAAGACCGTGGAATGGCGCGGCAAGCCCGTCTGGGTGTTGCACCGCACCCCCGAGATGCTGGCCGCCTTGCAGCGCGACGACGCGAACCTGGCCGACCCACAGTCCAAGCGCGACGCGCAGCCCGACACCCTTCGCAACGCTGGCCGGTCCGAGCGCCCCGAGTGGCTGGTGGCCATTGGCGTGTGCACGCACCTGGGCTGCTCGCCAAGCTTCCTGCCCGTCGGCAGCGGCAACCCGGCCGTGGACGCCAACTGGGCGGGCGGCTTCTTCTGCCCCTGCCATGGCTCGACCTTCGACCTCGCCGGCCGCGTCTTCAAGAACAAGCCGGCGCCCACCAATCTGGAGGTGCCGCCGCATCGCTTCCTGAGCGACGACACCTTGTTCATCGGCACCGAAACCTGAAAAGGAGAACCCACCATGCGCCTCATGCAGGAACTGTTCAGCACCGACGTCGGGCTGCTCTCCATCGCCGGCATCGCCTTCATGCTCGGCATGGGCGTCTTCTACCTGCGCTACTTCCTGGGCCATATGGCTCAGGACGAGCAAAGGGAGGCGGCGGCGCGGCGCTAGGGCCCAGCAGCCACTTTCACGTGGTTTCCCGTGGTGTTAACAGGCCCTAGTGGACTCGCTCAGCGAGCCAGGATGCGCTCGACAGAGCGCCCTTTGGCCAGCTCGTCCACGAGCTTGTCCAGGCAGCGGATGCTGCGCATCAGCGGGTCTTCCACCGCCTCGACGCGCACGCCGCAGACCACGCCGGTCACTCGCGGAACGGTCCTCTCCAAGGCGGGAGCCTGCGCAAAGAAGTCGCGCAAGTCCACTTCCGTGCCCAGCAGGCCTTGCAGCTCGGCCGCGTCAAATCCGGTCAGCCAAAGGATGAGCGCATCCAGCTCCGCTTGCGTGCGGCCCTTGCGTTGCACCTTCTGCAGGTACGTCGGGTAGAGGCGGGAGAAGGGCAGGCTGAAGATGCGGTGTTCCATTTGCGCGATCTTCGCTGTCCCGGTCCCGTTGCCAGCCTTGCGTGGCCCCGACTTGCAGCCGCTGGCGCAGCGGCAAGCCGGCGCCCTTCACAAGGCGCCTCACCGGGTGCCTGCGCGTCAGGCGACGGAGGCCCGACGCCGGTTCACGAAGGCCACCAGCGACAGCATCACCGGCACTTCGACGAGCACACCGACCACGGTGGCCAGCGCCGCGCCGGAGTTCAGCCCGAATAGCGAGATGGCCACCGCGACGGCCAGCTCGAAGAAGTTGCTGGTGCCGATCAGGCAGGCGGGGCCGGCGACCGGGTGCGGCAGCTTCAGCCAGCGGGCGCCCAGCCAGCCGATCGCGAAGATGCCGTAGCTCTGCAGGACGAGCGGCACCGCGATCAGCAGAATCACGAAGGGCTTGGCCACCAGGGTCTGGGCCTGGAAGGCAAACAGCAGCCCGACAGTGGCGATCAGGCCGATCACCGAGGTGGGCTTCAACGCGGCCACGAAGCGCTGCACCGCCGCCGCTCCCCCGCGCGCCATCAATGCCTTGCGCGTCGCCATGCCCGCCGCCAGCGGCAGCACGACGTACAGCAGGGTCGACAGCAGCAAGGTCTCCCAGGGCACGGTCAAGTCGGTGACACCCAGCAGCAGCGCGGCGATCGGTGCGAACGCGACGACCATGATGAGGTCGTTGACCGAGACCTGGACCAGGGTGTAGTTCGGGTCGCCTTTCACCAGCTGGCTCCAGACGAACACCATGGCCGTGCAGGGCGCCACACCGAGCAGGATCATGCCGGCGATGTATTGCTGCGCATCGGCCGGCTCCACCCAGGGCGCGAACAGGTGCTGGAAGAACAGCACGCCCAGAGCCGCCATCGTGAACGGCTTGATCACCCAGTTGACGACCAGGGTCAGCGCCAGGCCCTGCGGCTTTCGCCCGACGTCCTTCACCGCGCCCCAGTCGATCTGGATCATCATCGGGTAGACCATCGCCCAGATCAGCAGCGCGACCACGCCATTGACCTGCGCGAACTCGAAGCGCGCCAAGCTCTGCACGGGCCCGGGGGCAAGCAGACCGAGCAGCACACCGGCGCCCATGGCGAGCGCCACCCACAGCGACAGAAACCGTTCGAACACGCCCATCAGCTGGCTCCGATCTCGGTGAGCGCCTGCTGCAGCGACGCGCGGTCCATCGTGGCCAGCGGCAGCGCCAGCAGCTGCAGCATGCGGTAGCCGATGGCCTGCCGGGTCAGTTCGAAGGCGCGGCGCTTGCCCTCGTCGCCGCCCTCGGCGTTCGACGGGTCCGGGTAGCCCCAGTGCACCTGCACCGGAGACTGGCCGGCCGGGCCGAAGAACACCGGGCAGCTTTCAGCGGCGGCGCTGTCGCAGACCGTGATGACGATGGACAGCGGCGGGGCATCGCTGGCGGTGAACTCGTCCCAGCTCTTGCTGCGGTAGGCACGGGTCTCGACCCCCACGTTCTGCAAGGCTTCAAGCGCGAAGGGGTTGAGGCGCCCGCTGGGCGCGCTTCCTGCGCTGTGCGCCCGCACGTCGCGGCCCAGGCGCTTGGCCAGATGGTTCAGCATGCCCTCGGCCAGCACGCTGCGGGCCGAGTTGTGGGTGCAGAGGATGAGGACGTTCAGGGTCATGGCTCAGCAGCGCTTCCCCGCGCAGCAGTTTTCGGTGAGGAAACCCAGCAGCGCCTGCATCTGCGCGAAGTCGGCGCGGTAGATCAGATGGCGGCTCACGCGCTCCTGCGTCACCAGGCCTGCGTGGCTGAGCTCCTTGAGGTGGAAGGACAGGGTGGCCGGCGCCAAGCCCAGCGACTCGGCCATCGCCCCCGGCGTGAGGCCGTCGGGGCCGGCCACCACCAGCAATCGAAACAGGCGCAGGCGGTGCGTCTGGGCGAGCGCGGCGAGCGCGCGGATGACGAGGGGTTCTTCCATGGGCTCAAGATTCTAGGAATCTGGAAGTGTCAGGTCTTTGACACCGCGACGGAACTTGCCGAGGCTCAAGTCGCGCGCCGCCAGAGCGGGGTCCAATGTCCATGACCATGAAAGCCCAGCCCCCTGCCAGCGAGCCTCCCTGGCGCGCCGCGCTGTCCTACTTCGGTGGGGTGTTCGCGCTCGGTTTTGTGCTCGGGGTGGCGCGCACGCTGTTCGTGGAAGCCGGCGTCTCGCGCCTGCTGGGCGTGGCCTTGGAGTTGCCCGTCATGCTGGCCTTCAGCGCCTGGTGGTGCAGCCGCCTGCTGCGCCAGCAGGCCGTGCCGGCCCGCGTGCCAGCGCGCCTGCAGATGGGCGCGCTGGCCTTCGCCCTGCTGATGCTGGCCGAGCTGCTACTGAGCACGCTGTTGGCCGGTCGCACGCTGGCGGAGCATCTGGCGCTGTACCGCCAGCCCAGCCATCAGCTGGGACTGGCGGGTCAGCTGGTCTTCGGGCTGATGCCCCTTGGGCTGCTTGGGTGGGATTGGGTCAGGCCCGGTCGGTCCTGCTGAACGAGTCGTCCAGCAGCATCCGCCAGGCCCCGCGCGGCTTCAGCGCGCCGCCGCCGCGCGCATCTCGCGGGCCACGTACCAGAGGCTGGCGGCGGCCAGGCCGAGGGCGCTGAGCAGGGCCGGCAGCACGCGGTCCAGGCCCAGGGCCTCGCCCTTGAGCACCAGCATCATCTGCTGGTACTGCGCCAGGCCCGGCACCCAGTAGTGCCAGGCGGCGTCGGCGCCAGGGTTGAGCATGGGGATGAGCGGCAGGAAGCCGACCACCATCAGCACCAGGTTGGCGCTGGCTTGCGCTTCCTTGAAGGTCTTGGTGCGGATGGCCATGGCCATCAGCACACCGCCGGCGGCCACGGCCAGCGGCGCGAGCAGGGCGGCGAACAGGCTCGCCTCCTGCCAGCCGAAGCGGAACTGCGCGGCCAGCGCGTCGCTCTTGATGAGCCACTGCGCGGGCAGGAAGCCAAAGGCCGAGAGCGCGGCCACGGCGGCGCCCATCAGCACCACGGCGAACCATTTGCCCAGGGTGATGGCGTGGTGGCTGGCCGGGTTGGTGAGCAGGGGCTCCAGCGAGCCACGTTCGCGCTCGCCGCTGGTGGCGTCCAGCGCGGCGGCCAGGCAGCCGTAGAGCACCGGCATGATGAGCGCGAAGGGCACGATGCTGGTGATGCGCGTGGCGCGCGCGCCGGGGCTGGCCAGGTCGCGTTCGGTGAGTTGCACCGGCTGCGTCAGTTCGGGCGAGACCCCGCGCAGCATGAGCGCCAGTTGCGCCCGCTCCTGCCCGAAGCCGCGCACCAGGCCGGCCACCGCGCCCACGCCGACCTGCGCGCGGGTGTTGGCGCTGTCGGTCACCACCTCAAGCGTGGGCTGGTCGCCGCGCGCGAGTTCGGCCTCGAACTGGGGCGGAATCACGAGCACCGGCGCGCCCAGCGTGCCGCTGCGCAGGCTCTTCTCGAAGGCGTCCGCCATCGCATTGCCTTCGAGCTTGACGAGACGGTAGTTCTGCCGCTCGATGTAGTTGAGCAGCGTGGGGCCGTGCTCGGCGCCGTAGACATGCACCTCTCGCTTTTCAAACTGCGTCTCGAACTGCGCGATCAGGCTGCTCAGGCCGAAGAGCATCAGCGGGCCGACCAGGATGCCGGGCAGCACCATGCGCATCAGGGTGCGGCGGTCGCGCAGCGCGTCCAGCAGCTCCTTGATGAAGACGATGAGGATGTGGTTGAGCGTGCGCGCGTCGGCGTGGCGCACGACAGCGGTCGTGTTCATGCTGCCTCCTGCAGATCGGGAAAGGCAAGGGCGACGAAAGCGTCTTCGAAGCGGCTGCGGCCGGTCTGCGCAAGCAGTTCGGGCACGCTGCCATGGGCCAGCGAACGGCCCTGGCTGACCACCACCACCTCGTCGCAGAGGTACTCGACCTCTTGCATGATGTGGGTGGAGAAGACGATGCACTTGCCCTGTTCACGGGCCAGGCGGCGCAGGGTCTCGCGCAGCGCGCGGGTGGCGAGCACGTCCAGGCCGTTGGTGGGTTCGTCGAGCACGAGGTTGGCCGGGTCGTGCACCAGGGCGCGGGCCAGCGCGGTCTTCATGCGCTCGCCCTGGCTGAAGCCCTCGGCGCGCCGCTCCAGGATGCCGCGCATCTCCAGCAGGTCGGCCAACTCGCCGGCGCGCGCCTCGGCGGCCTCGCGGCTCATGCCCTGCAGGCGGCCGAAGTAGACGATGTTCTCGCGCGCCGTGAGGCGGGGGTAGAGGCCGTGCGCGTCGCCCAGGATGCCCATGCGCGCCAGCGCGGCCTGCGGCTGCGTGACGACGTCGAGCCCGTCTACCTGGATGCGGCCCTGGTCCGGCGCGTACAGGCCGGCCAGCATGCGCAGGGTGGTCGTCTTGCCCGCGCCGTTGGGGCCGAGCAGGCCGGTGATGCGGCCGTTGCCGGCCTGCAGGCTGACGCCCTTGACGGCCTCCACCCAGTTCGGCGCGGGTTTCTTCAGCAGGCCGCTCAGGCCACCCAGCCCGGTCTTCTTCTGGGCCGGCGCGGCGAAGCGCTTGGCGACTTGGTCGATGTGGATCACTTCGAAGCCTCCTTGCTTTCGTTCTTCTTCACCGGCGGCAACTCGGGGTTGGGCGGCACGAAGGCCAAGGCGCGCGGCATGTTCTTGGCGCAATCGGTCTTCACGGCCAGGGCTTCGTCGTCGCTCTTGGCCTCGACGAAGCGGGCCACCACCTCGCGCATGCAGGGCAGGTTGATGACCCCATGGCCAGCGGCAGGCACCACCACGTGCAGGGCCTTGGCGCCCAGGGCCTTGGCCACGCGTTCACCATGTCGCGGCGGGGTCACGGGGTCGGCGCCGCCGCTGGTCAGCAGCACCGGGCTTTGCGCAGCGGGCACTTTGTAGAAGCCGGGCTCCACCGCGCCGCGCGGCCAGTTGGCACAGATGCGCTGATAGCGCTGCAGGTCGTAAGCGGCGTAGTCACGGCCCGGTGCGTCGCGGTTGGTCTCCAACTGCGGCAGGTCTTCGGCGCAGACCACCGAGAAGTGCATGCCGGTGGCCAGGCCACCGCGACGACCCATCAGACCGCTGGACAGCGCCAGCAGCCCGTCGAACTCGCCGCGCGCGGCGGCGGCGATGGCGCCTGGCAGCGCCGCCGAAAGCGCCGGCGCATAAAGCGGCGGGCGCGCCGCCAGCACCACGTGCTCGCGCTCCAGCGTGGCCTGGAGGGCCTTGCCGGTCACCGGGTGGCGCAGCGTCACCTTCTGCGGCAGGCGCGCCAGCAGCTGCTGCCACTGCTCGGCCAGTTGCGGGTAAGCGGCCTGGCAGCCGCTCTGTGCGGCGCAACTGGCCAGCAGCGCGTCCAGTGCCGCCTGCGTGTCCACGCTGAAGCTCTTGGGCAGCGCGATGTCGGCCGGCGCCAGCCCGTCCACCACGGTGCGGCGCACCGCCTGCGGGAACAGGCGCAGGTACTCCAAGGCGGCGCGCGTGCCGTAGCTGACGCCGATGAGGTTCCACTGCGGCGCGCCCAGGGCCTGGCGCACGGCGTCCAGGTCCTGCATGGCGATGGTCGTTGTGTAGAAGCGCAGGTCGCCGTGCGGCAGCTTCATCAGGCGTTCGCGGCAGCGCTCGACGAGCTGGTACTGCAGCGCCATGTCCAGCATGGCGGCGGTGTCGCGGTGCGCCTCTTCCTCGACCTTGCACTCCAGCGGCGCGCTCTCGCCCGTGCCGCGCTGGTCCACGAAGACCAGGTCGCGGCGCTGGTTCAGGCGGGCGTAGCGCGGCGCCAGCAGGGGCGCCATCTCGGCGGCGGCCTGGCCAGGGCCACCGGCCAGCAGCGTCACCGGGTCGGGCAGCTTGTTGCGCGCCAGCGCCGGCACCACCACCACGCGCAGGCTGATGGTCTTTCCACCGGGCTCGGCCGGATTCAAGGGGCGCTGCAGCGTGCCGCATTGCAGCTCGGTCGGGTGGCCGTCCAGGCGGCAGGGCTTGAGCGCCAGCGGCGTGCTGGCCTCGGCCGCGCCGCCCAGCAGCACGACCACCGCGGCTGCCGCGGCCACCGCCACGCGGCGGTTGCGG